>NZ_DASSXS010000022.1:0-13846 GCF_035703625.1 Nocardioides sp.
ATTCACGCATGGCACGTCTCGCCCAGACCGAGGGCCTCACCGAGGAGCAGTCCGAGATCCTGAAGGCTGTCAAGGTCTTCGTGGATGAGCAGATCATCCCCGCTGCCCAGGAGCTCGAGCACCAGGACGAGTACCCCACCGAGATCGTCGAGGGCCTCAAGGAGCTCGGCATCTTCGGCCTCGTCATCCCCGAGGAGTACGACGGCCTCGGCGAGTCGCTGCTGACGTACGCGCTGTGCGTCGAGGAGATCGCGCGCGGCTGGATGAGCGTCTCCGGCGTGATCAACACCCACTTCATCGTCGCCTACATGCTGATGCAGCACGGCACCGAGGAGCAGAAGCAGAAGTACCTGCCCCGGATGGCCACGGGCGAGGTCCGCGGCGCCTTCTCGATGTCGGAGCCCGGACTCGGGTCCGACGTCTCGGCGATCAAGACCAAGGCGACCCGGACCGACGAGGGCTACGAGATCACCGGCCAGAAGATGTGGCTGACCAACGGTGGCTCCTCCACGCTCGTCGCCACGCTGGTGAAGACCGACGAGGGCGAGGACTCGGTCTACAAGAACATGACGACCTTCCTGGTCGAGAAGGAGCCGGGCTTCGGCGAGACCGCTCCCGGCCTGACCATCCCCGGCAAGATCGACAAGATGGGCTACAAGGGGGTCGACACGACCGAGGCGATCTTCGAGAACCACCAGGTCTCCGCCGACCAGGTCCTCGGCGGCAAGACCGGCAAGGGCTTCTACCAGATGATGGACGGCGTCGAGGTCGGCCGCGTGAACGTCGCTGCCCGCGCCGTCGGGGTCGCCAACCGCGCCTTCGAGCTCGGCATCTCCTACGCCCAGCAGCGCGAGACCTTCGGCAAGCCGATCGCCCAGCACCAGGCGATCCTCTTCCGGCTCGCGGAGATGGCCACCAAGGTCGAGACCGCCCACGCCATGATGGTGCGCGCCGCGCGCCAGAAGGACGCGGGGGAGCGCAATGACGTCGAGGCCGGCATGGCCAAGATGCTTGCCAGCGAGTACTGCAACGAGGTGGTCCAGGACTCTTTCCGCATCCACGGCGGCTACGGTTACTCCAAGGAGTACGAGATCGAGCGGCTCTACCGGGAGGCCGCCTTCATGTTGATCGGCGAGGGCACCTCCGACATCCAGAAGATGATCATCGGGCGCCGCCTGCTCGAGGACTACAAGCTGCGCTGAGACCGACTGGTCGACCGGACTACGCGAGGACTGGTGCTGATGACAGAGGAGGACCGTCCCGAGCGGCTCTACCTCCACATCGGTCTGCCCAAGAGCGGGTCCACCTACGTGCAGTCGGTGCTCGGCACCAACCGCGGCGCGCTCAAGGACCAGGCGTACGTCTATCCCTTCGTCCGCCAGGAGGGCATGTTCCACGCCGCCGTCGAGATGGCGGGCTCGCCCGAGCGGTGGGGGCTGGAACGCGAAGAGGTCGAGGGCACCTTCGAGTGGTTGCTGCGCCGGGGACGACGCATCGGCGGAACGGTGGTGATCAGCCACGAGATCTTCGGATGGGCCGACGACGACCAGATCCGGAGGATCAAGGAGCTCGTCGAGGACTTCGAGGTGCATGTCGTCATCACCGTCCGGGACCTGGCGCGGACCCTGACGGCGGAGTGGCAGGAGCGGGTCAAGAACGGCGCCACCTTCACCTTCGAGAAGTACGCCGCCGGGATCCTCCGGCACCTGCCGGACGGCGATGTCGACGAGGTCGACGAGGCCGACTTCTGGCCGAGCCAGAACCTCATGGCGCACCTGGGCCACTGGCAGGCGCTGGCTCCCCCGGAGCGCATCCACGTGGTCGTCACGCCGCCCAGCGGGGCCGCTCCCGACGTTCTGTGGGGACGCTTCGCCGACGCCCTCGGCCTGGATCCGGCAGCCGTCGACCTCGGCGAGGTGCCGCTGCGCAACGAGTCGCTCGGGATCGGCCAGGTCGCGGTCCTCCGGCACGTGCTCAAGGCTCTCGACGGCCGGCTCGAGCAGCCCTGGCGCTCCCGGGTGGCCAAGCGCTGGTTTGCCCAGACCCTGCTCAGCCGCGCCCGGTCGCCGCGTCCGGTCACCCCGCCGGAGATGGCAGAACGGCTCTCCGTCGTCGCGCGCAGGTGGATCGACCAGGTCCGGTCGGGTGGTTTCGCGGTGCACGGGGACCTCTCCGAGCTGCTCCCGGTCGTCGGTGACGAGTCTGCCCGGCACCCTGACGCCGCCACCGACTCCGACATGCTGTCCGGACTGCCCGAGGTGGTGGCCGAGATGCTGCTCCGCACCCGGGACCTGCTCATGGCCAACGAGCGGCTGGAGACCGAGCGGGGGGAAGCCCTGGAGCGGGAGAGCCGCCTGGCTGACGAGGTGTCCAGCCTGCACGAGCAGCTGGAGTTCCAGCGACGCTGGTGGCCGGCCCGGGTCACCGCCCGGGTGCGCGGGAAGATCCTCGACTAGCAGGCCGCGGCGTGACCGCCACCGGGGTGCCTGGGACCGTCACGGAGGCCGTCCTCGTCCCCCGTCGGCGGGGGTTCCTCACCCGCAGTGGAGGGGCTCTTGTGGCACCGACCGCTGGAGGCCAGCCGCGTGGCTCGAACACCGCAGCGCCGAGTTAGTGTGTCCGTCATGAGAGGACGCGCCTTCCTGCACGTGGGAAGCCCGAAGACCGGTACGACGTTCCTCCAGGCAGTCATCTGGCGCAGCCGCGGAGAGCTCGAGAACGTGGGCGTGCGAGTGCCCGGCGCGAGCCGGCAGAAACACTTCCAGGCCGCCCTCGACGTCCGCGGGGCGCCTCAGCGGGCCCGGTTCCCGGAAAAGATCGATGGCGCCTGGGCCCGTCTCCTGGCAGCGGCGGACGGCTGGTCGGGCGATCTGCTGATCTCGCACGAGCTGCTGGCCGCCTCTCCACAGGACCGGGCGCGCGCCGCGATCGGTGACCTGACGGAGCTGGGCTACCAGCCGCACGTCATCCTCACCGCGCGCGATCTGGCGCGACAGCTGCCTGCCGAGTGGCAGGAGCGGATCAAGCATCGGTCCACCATGGAGTTCGGCACCTTCATGGCCAGGGCCCGTGATCCGGAGTCGCAGGTCTCCCGCCGGCTGTGGGCCGCGCAGGACTACGCCGACATCCTGGAGCGTTGGGCTGGTGGGCTGCCCCGCGAGCAGGCGCACCTCATCACGGTGCCGCCACCGGGTGCACCACGCGGGCTCCTGTGGGAGCGGTTCGCGGGCGTCCTCGGGCTCGACGCGGGTGCGTTCTCCATCGACGTCCCCCGCGAGAACACCTCGCTCGGGCTGGAGCAGGCCGTCCTGCTGCAGCAGGTCAACCGTCGACTCGGTGACCGGGTGCCCTTCCCGGGCGCCTACACCGACGTGGGTGTGTTCCTGCTCGCGCACCAGATCCTCGGCGTCCGCTCGGGCACGCCGCTGGCCCTGGGCGGCGACGACCTGGAGTTCGCTCGTCAGCGATCCGCCGACATCGTCGAGTCGCTCCGTGGCCAGAGTGTCACCGTCCACGGCGACCTGGCCGAGCTCCTGGTGCCCGAGGACCTGAGCCGGGCGAGCAGCAGCGCGCGCGAGACCGTGGACGACGCCGTGCTCCTGGGTGAGAGTCTCGAGACGGTGGCGGACCTGATGGCCTCCTACGCCGAGCGCATCGAGGCCGGCCGCGAGGAGCAGGCACGACTCCAGGAGGACCTCGACAAGGCTCGCGCCGACCTCAGGAACTCACGAGGGCAGGTGGCAGAGCTGGAGCGCAGGCTGACGCCGCTGACCACGAAGGCCGCGCGCCGGGTCAAGGCGGGAGCGCGCACGGCCTCGAAGCGTGTGAAGCAGGTACGCCGAAACCGTCGACCGCGGGTGTGCTTCCTGGTGTTCACCGGTGACGGGATCGGCGGCGTCGCCCGCACCACCCTGACCGTCGCGAACGCCCTGGCGGACCACTACGACGTCGAGATCCTCAGCGTCTACCGGAACCGCGGCAAGCCGACCTTCGAGCTCGATCCGCGGGTCAAGCTCACCTATCTCGTGCACGCCAAGCCCCGGAATCCGGTCTACCCGCCGCACCTGCAGGAGCTCGCCTCGCAGCCGACCGTGCTGTCGAACAGCGACAACTACTCGGCGGCGTCGGACGCTGCCATGCGCTCCGCCTTCGAAGCGATGCAGGACGGGGACATCCTGATCTCGACCCGGCCGTCCCTCCACCCGAGCTCGCTGCTCCTGGCCCCGGAGAAGCGACTGATCCGGATCGGCTGGGACCACCTCAACTTCCCGACCCGCTACTCCGGCCCCCACCACCACACCGGGCGGTCGATCGACCGTGCCATGCCCGGCCTGGACGCGTTCGTCGTGCTCACCGAGGCCGACGCTGCCGACTACCGCCGTCGTCATCCCGGCGCTCACCTGGAGGTCATCCGCAACGCCGTCCCGTGGTCGGTCGCCACCGAGCGCCCCCCGCACGACCAGAAGGTGGTGATGGCGGCCGGTCGGCTCTCCGAGGTCAAGGGATACGAGCGGCTGATCGAGGCGTGGTCGCTGATCCAGGAGGAGTTCCCCGACTGGACCTGCCGGATCTACGGCAAGGGCGCACTCGAAGGATCCCTGCGGGCACAGGCCGAAGCGACCGGTGCCGCGGTCGAGCTGCCCGGCTACACCACGGACATGCGGGCCGAGCTCGGCCGGAGCGCGCTCTTCGCGATGTCCTCGCGGGTCGAGGGCTTCCCCATGACGCTCATCGAGGCGCTGTCCGAGGGCACACCGCTGGTGAGCTTCGACTGTCCGCGCGGCCCCGGCGAGATCGTGGTCGATGGGAGCAACGGCCTGCTGGTCCCGGACGGCGACATCCCCGGCCTGGCCAAGGCGCTGGCGACGCTCATGCGTGACGACGAGCTGCGTGATCGCATGGGTGAGCAGGCGCTGGTCGACGCGCAGCAGTATCAGATCGAGAACATCGCGGAGGACTGGGTGCGCCTGATCGAGCAGCTGCGCCAGGAGAGACGTGGCTGATCGGGTCATCCTCCACGTCGGCACGCCGAAGGCTGGTACGACGTACCTGCAGACACTGCTGTGGGCGAACCGGGCCCGGCTGGCCGAGGCGGGCGTGCTGCTGCCCGGCGCGCGTCCGTTCGAGCACAACCAGGCAGCCGCGGCCGTCCGGTCCGGGTGGGCTCCGCGTCGGGTCACGACCGTCTGGGACCGCCTGCACGCCGAGGTGATGGATCACCCCGGGACAGCCCTCCTCAGCAACGAGTGGTTCGCCCTGGCAGGGCCGGCCCGGGCGCGTGAGGCCGTGGCCCGCTTCGGCGAGGCCGAGGTCCATGTGGTCGTCACCGCTCGCGACCTGGTCTCGGTCGTCCCGGCCGGATGGCAGGAGACGCTCAAGCTGGGCCGGGGCGGCAGTCTCGCCGACTTCATCTCGGGGCTCGAGCCGCCGGGGGAGCGGTGGGGCTACTGGACCCTGGACCCGGCGTGGGTCCTCGAGCGTTGGGCCGCGGGGCTGGATCCGGCACGCGTGCACGTCGTGACGGTCCCGACGCGACGCGACGAACCGGACCAGCTGTGGCAACGCTTCGCCTCCGTCGTCGGCATCGCCGACGGTGTGGTCGATGTCTCGGCGGGGGCTCGCGCCAACGAGTCGCTCAGCGTCGAGTCGGCCCGACTCCTGGAGGTGCTCGGACCCCGGCTGCGCGAGGCCGTCGAGGCCGACGAGCACATGTGGTCCGGGTACCGCTGGTTGCGACGCTATCTGTCCCACACGCTGCTCGTCCCCCGCAAGGGCGGACGGATCGGATTGAGCGCCGAGCAGTTCAAGACGCTGCGCAAGCGCAGCCGCAAGGCTGCCAAGGAGCTGGTCAAGCGCGGATACCACGTGGTCGGCGACATCGAGGAGCTCAACTCGGTGACCCATGACAGCACTCTCCGGCAACCGGAGGGCATCCCGGACCGGGAAGTGCTCGAGCATGCGGCCGACCTGAGCGCCGACCTGCTGCGGGCGCTGCGCGAGACCTCCGACAGCGGACGGCCGGTTCCTGACAACGCCGAATTCAGCGAGCGCGCCTGACGCGTCCCGGCCGAGGTGGTGCTCGACCCTGGCGCGTTGCGATTCCCCGCAGCCACTATGCTCCCCCCATGCGCCGACCGTCCCAAGCCCCCGCCTGGAAGCAGGCAGTGAACGACGTCCTGCGCCGCACGACCGGCTACCAGTTGAATCGCGTGGTGCCACCCGGAGGTGCGCGCCCCCCGAAGGGCGCTCAGCCGGCGGCGAACCCCGGAGTCGGGACGAAGCGGCCCGCTGACAAGCGACAGCGGCAGGTACACGTGCCCGACCACTACGACGAGTGGGCTGCCGACCTGATCCGACGCGTCACGCCCAGGACGATGACCTCCCCGGTCAAGCTCTTCGCGCTGGTGCAGTCGATCCGCTACGTCGTCGCTGCCGGCGTCGAGGGGGACGTGGTGGAGTGCGGGGTCTGGCGGGGAGGCTCGATGCAGGCCGTCGCCTGGACGCTGCTCGAGCTGGAGAGTGCCAACCGGGACCTCTACCTGTTCGACACCTACGAGGGGATGCCTCCTCCTGGCGAGAACGACAAGCGGATCAGCGATGGACACAGTGCCGAGGACCTGCTCGAGCGGCACGGTCGCGGTCACGCCGTCTGGGCCTACGCCGGACTCGACGACGTGCGGGAGGCGATGACCGAGACCGGTTACCCCGCCGAGCGCACCCACTTCGTGGAGGGGCTCGTCGAGGACACGGTCCCGGCGAGTGCGCCGGAGCGGATCGCCGTCCTCCGTCTGGACACCGACTGGTATGCGTCGACCAAGCACGAGCTCGAGCAGCTGTACCCGAGGCTGGTCCCGGGTGGTGTGCTGATCCTCGATGACTTCGGCCACTGGGAGGGTGCCCGGAAGGCCACCGAGGAGTACCTGGCATCGATCGATGACGAGCTGCTCCTCCTTCCCATCTCCAGCGGCCGGATCGCCGTCAAGCTGCCCTGATCCCGCCGTGACGGGGTCGGGGCGTCGCCCCGGCCAGGTGGTTGCGGCGCGTGCGAGGATGGGGGCTTGTTCGCCGACCGCAGGAGGACGCATGACCGAATCGCATGCCAACGACGACCTCAAGGCCAAGATGCGTGAGGCCCTCGATCGCAAGCGGGGCCACGACCACCCCGAGGACTCGGCCGGCCACAAGGAGAAGGCGCACGGACCCGAGGTGACCGGAGGGGCGGCTCCCAAGATGCACCGGCGCAAGGCCGGGGGCGGGGGCGCGTAAGCGCACCTCCCACGGCGGTCGACCCGCGTGTCGAGACCCGGTGACCTGACGATCGTGGGGCGACGGCACAATGCCTGCATGCAGTTCGGGCGAAGCTACGAGGAGTTCGAGGTCGGTGCGACCTACAAGCACTGGCCGGGCAAGACGGTGACGGAGTACGACGACCACCTGTTCTGCCTCCTCACGATGAACCACCATCCGTTGCACCTCGACGTCAACTACGCCGAGGAGACCACCCAGTTCGGGCGCAACGTCGTGGTCGGCAACTACGTCTACTCCATCCTGCTCGGCATGAGCGTCCCGGACATCTCCGGCAAGGCCATCGCCAACCTCGAGATCGAGTCGCTGCGCCACGTCGCGCCCACCTTCCACGGCGACACCCTCTACGGCGAGACCAGCGTCCTGGACAAGTGGGAGAGCAAGTCGAAGGACGATCGCGGCGTGGTCCACGTCGAGACGATCGGCTACAACCAGGACGGCAAGGTGGTCTGCATCTTCCGCCGCAAGGTGATGGTGCCCAAGAACAGCTACCTCGAGGAGCGCGGCGGGGAGCAGCCCGGACGGCCGACTCCGCAGCCCGACAAGAACTGGCCGGGTCCTGCGGCCGAGTGAGGCGGCCGTGCCACATCCGGAGGTGTGGCTGGTCCGCCACGGCGAGACCGAGTGGAGCCGCGACCACCGCCACACCTCCACGACCGACCTCCCGCTGACCGAGGACGGCGCCGACGTCGCCCGCCGGCTGCGGCCCTCCCTCGACCGCGACTTCGCGCTCGTCCTCACCAGTCCCCGGCGACGGGCCCGGGAGACGGCCGAGCTCGCCGGCCACGGCGACGCGGAGGCCGACGACGACCTGGCCGAGTGGGCCTACGGCGACTACGAGGGGGTCACCTCCGACGAGATCCGGCAGCAGGTGCCGGGCTGGACGGTCTGGACCCACCCGTCACCGGGCGGCGAGTCGGCCACAGAGGTCTCCGAACGGCTCGACCGGGTGCTCACCCGGCTGCGCGGGAGCGACGGCGACGCCCTCGTCTTCGGCCACGGCCATGCGCTGCGCGCGCTCACGGCCAGGTGGCTGGGGCTGCCCGTCACCGACGGACGCCTGTTCCGGCTGGACACGGCGACGCTCTCGGTCCTCGGCTACGAGCGGGAGACACCGGTCGTGCTCCGGTGGAACACCCCGGCCCGGCCTTGACGCGCACGCGCGCTCACGACAACGGTTGATCCATGTCTCTCGTCGTGGCGTGCCCCCGGTGCCGGGAGGTGGTGGAGCAGGTCGGGAAGGGCGCCGAGTGCCCGGTGCACGGGACCATCCCCGCGCTGTGGCTCCCCCGCGAGGCGTCGTACGTCGAGTTCACCGAGCACCTGCGCGTCTCCGGCGAGTTCCCGACCTACCTGCCCTGGCCCATGAGTCCCGGGTGGGCGGTCACCGAGTTCGGTGTCGTGACGGCCCGGTCCGGGCGGCCGATGGCCACCATCACCTGCTGCTCGGGCACCAGTGAGCTCGACGGGCCCGTGGACGTGTTCGTGGTCGCCGAGGAAGCCGGCGTCGGGCTGGGCGCACGGGTCGCGGGGCTGGCCGGCGACGACCCGGGGCCCGGCCTGGGCGAGGGGCCGCCGCCGGTCAAGGTGCGCATCGGCAGCCAGACCACGCCGTTGTGGCCGGTCTCCACCAGCGCGACCAGCGGACAGCTGGACCGGTCGGTGGTCGCGGGCGAGGCAGTCGGCCGGTGGTTGTGGCTGACGCTCCGCCCGGCCTCGGCCATGCTGCTGCTGCGCGACGACTGGATCCTGCGCGACGTGTCCGACGTCGGCGTGCCGCTGGTCGAGATGCCGTTCGGGGGTCCGCGGCCCGGCTGGTGAGCCCGTCAGCCGCGATCGAGCGGCCCGGCCCGCCGACGTCGCCCAGGTCGAGGGCGGTCGCGTCCGTGCCGAGGATGGTGTGCTGTCGCGGCATAGGCTGCGCGAGTGCGCATCGACCTCCACACCCACTCCCGGGCCAGCGACGGCACGCAGTCGCCCGCAGACCTGGTGGGTGCGGCGGTGTCGGCCGGGATCGACGTCCTCGCGCTCACCGACCACGACACCGCGGACGGCTGGGACGAGGCGGCCGAGGCCGCGGTCGCTGCCGGGATCACGCTCGTCCGCGGGATGGAGATCAGCACCCGACATGCCGGAGGGCGGGGCGTGCACCTGCTGGCCTACCTGCCGGACCCCACCTACCCGCCACTGCTGGCGGAGCTCACCCGGGTGCTGGGCGGCCGGGACGCGCGGGTCCCGGAGATGGTGCAGAGGCTGCGGGAGTGCGGCATCGACATCGACATCGCCGACGTACGGCGCGTGGCCGGCGCCGCCACCGCCACCGGACGGCCGCACGTGGCCGACGCCCTGGTCGGGCTGGGTGCCGTGCGCGACCGGGAGGAGGCGTTCGCGCGGTACCTCGCCGCCGGCCGCCCGGCCTACGTCGACCGCTACGCGACGTCACTGGCCGAGATGGTCGGGATCGTGTCGGCCGCCGGGGGAGTGGCGGTCGTCGCCCACCCGTGGGGGAGGCATGAGCGCACCACGCTGGACGAGTCCGCGCTCGGGGAGCTCGCGGACCTCGGGCTGGCGGGGATCGAGGTCGACCACCAGGACCACGGCCCGGCGGAGCGGCGCGCCCTGCGCGCCATCGCTCGCAACCTCGGCCTCGTCGCCACCGGCTCCAGCGACCACCACGGCGCCGGGAAGGCCGGCCACGACCTCGGGTGCAACACGACCGACCCGGACGAGTTCGCCAGGCTGATGGAGCTGGCCGCGGCCAGCGCCGAGCGCAGCGGGCGGGCGGCCCCGGAGCTGGTCACCGGGGCCTGAGGGCTACCTGCGGCCCATCGACTGGAAGGTCTGCAGCACCCGGGAGGGGATCAGCCTGGTGGCGCCGGCGACGGCGCGGTACTGGGCGCCCGGGATGGAGAACACCCGGCCCTTGTCGAAGTCGGACAGCGCCCTCTCGACCAGCATGTCGACGTCGAGCCACATGAAGCCGGTGCCGCGCTTGACGCCCATCCGCTCGTGGAACTCCGTCTTGGTGAAGCCGGGACAGAGCGCGGTCACCGTGACGCCCTGGTCGCGGTACTCGTTGGCCGCCCACTCGCTGAACCGGTTGACCCAGGCCTTCGCCGCGCTGTAGGTGCCGCGGGGCAGGAACGCCGCCACGCTGGAGACGTTGATGATCCCGCCGTGGCCGCGCTCGACCATCGGGCCCAGCGCCGCATGGCTGAGCCGGAGCACGGCGGTGACCAGCACGTCGAGCATGGCCTGCTCGGCCTCCACGTCGTTGACGAGGAACCGCTCCTTGAGCCCGAACCCGGCGTTGTTCACCAGCAGGTCGATCGGCCGGGCGGGATCGGCCAGCCGTGCCTCGACCGTGGCCAGCTCCGACCGGTCGGTCAGGTCGGCGGGCAGGACCTCGACCGTGACGTCGTACTCGTCGCGGAGCTCCTTGGCGACCGACTCCAGGCGCTCGCGGTCGCGAGCGACCAGCACCAGGTCGTCGCCCCGGCGGGCGAGATGGGTGGCGAACGCGTGACCGATGCCGGCCGTGGCGCCGGTGACGAGAGATGAAGACACGCGTCCAGCAAACTGTGTCGTCGCGATCTCGGCAAGCCCGTCCGGCACAATGTCCCTTGATGACTACCACACTCGCCGTCGCCAACCAGAAGGGCGGCGTCGCCAAGACGACATCGGTCGCGTCCATCGGGGCGGCGCTGGGGGAGCTGGGCCACAAGGTCCTCCTCGTCGACCTCGACCCGCAGGCGTGCCTGACCTTCTCGCTGGGCATCGACCCCGAGGACCTCGAGCTGTCGGTCCACCACGTCCTGACGAAGGGCCTCGACCCGATCGAGGTCATCCTCGAGACCGACGACGGGGTCGACCTGCTGCCGGCCACGATCGAGCTGGCCCGGGCCGAGGCCGACCTGCTCACCCGTACCGGCCGTGAGCACGTCATCAAGACCTCCCTCGAGATGCTCGAGGACTCCGAGGTCGAGTACGACTGGGTGCTGCTCGACTGCCCGCCCTCGCTGGGAGTGCTCACCGTGGCGGCGCTGACCGCCGCCGACGGGGTGCTCGTGCCCCTGCAGTGCGAGACCCTGTCCCACCGCGGGGTCGGCCAGCTGCTCGACACCGTCCACGACGTACGCCGCTTCACCAACCGCAGGCTCGAGGTGTGGGGCGTGCTCCCCACCCTCTACGACGGCCGCACCAACCACGCCCGGACCGTGCTCGAGACCATCTCCGAGACCTACCAGCTCGACGTCGTCGAGCCGCCCATCCCCAAGACGATCAGGTTCGCCGAGGCCCCGGCCGCGGGCCGGTCCATCCTCGCCACCAGCCGCAGCAGCAAGGGAGCCAGGGCCTACCGTGAGGTCGCGGAGAACCTCGTGACCCGCGCCAAGCGGCCACGAAAGTCGACGAAGGGCCGCTGACGTGGGCGCCCGAGCCGCACGGCAGGTCCGTCCCCGCTACGGCCGGATGGCGGTCGCGGCCACGTCGACGTCGGTGACCGCACTCGCCGTCCTCGGCGGCGTCGGCGTACTCCCCTCCGCGGCCGAGGGGCCCCAGGGGCGTCCGACCATGGAGACCGTGGCCGAGACCCGCGGCACGGTCGACCTGGGCGCGGCCCGGGCCGACAGCAGGCGGCCGGCGACCCTGCAGGGCACGCCCACGGCGAGCGACGCGGCAGCCGGAGCGCCGGCGCTGCCGGCGGGCTCCGGAGACGGCCGGCGGGTGGTGTTCAGCGAGGGCCAGCAGCGGGTGTGGCTGGTCGACGCGCGCGAGGAGGTGCAGCACACCTACCTCGTGTCGGGGAGCGTCTACGACAACCTCGAGCCCGGCACCTACGAGGTCTACTCGCGCTCGGAGCAGGCCTGGGGGATCGACGACTCCGGGACGATGAAGTACTTCGTCCGGTTCGCCCAAGGCGACAATGCCGCCATCGGCTTCCACGACATCCCCGTCGACGACGGCGAGCCGGTGCAGTCCGTCGACGAGCTCGGGACGCCCCTCTCGCACGGCTGCATCCGGCAGCGTCGCGCCGACGCGAAGCGGCTGTGGGCCTTCGCCCCCCTCGGCACGACGGTCGTCGTCACCACGTGAGCGCTGACCCGCCCGAAAGTTTCGGGCGGGTCAGCGTCAGGCCGGGGTCGGGGGCTTGGTGCTTCCGGCGCCGCCGGAGGAACGACGGCGTCGACGGCGGTTCCGGTTGCCGGAGCCCGGCTTCTTCTCCGCGTCGCCGCTGGCAGAGCCCGGTCCCTGGTCGTCGACCGGCTTGCCGCCGCGCGTGCGGGTGCGGCTCCGGTTGCGGGCCGGTCGGCTCCCGGACGGCTTCTTGCTCCGGTCGTCGCGATCGGGGCGCGGGGCCGGCGGCGCGGGGTCGACGATGCGGCCCTTCGTGCCGGGCGCGATGCCCTGGTCGTGGAGGAGGTGGTCGGAGGTGGAGTAGGTCTCCTGGGGCTCGTCGAAGGGCAGGTCGAGCGCCTTGTTGATCATCTTCCAGCGGTGCAGGTCGGCCCAGTCGACGAACGTGATCGCGATCCCGGTGGCGCCGGCACGACCGGTGCGGCCGATCCGGTGCACATAGGTCTTCTCGTCCTCGGGGCAGCTGTAGTTGATGACGTGGGAGACGCCCTGGACGTCGATGCCGCGGGCGGCCACGTCGGTGGCGACCAGCACGCGGAGCTTGTCCTCACGGAACTTCGTGAGGGCCTTCTCGCGCGCCACCTGCGCCATGTCGCCGTGGAGGGCGCTCGCCGCGAAGCCGCGCTCGGCCAGGTCGTCGGCCACGCGCTGGGCCTGGCGCTTGGTGCGGGTGAACACGATGATCTTGTCGGCGCCCTCGGCCTGAAGGACGCGGCCGATGATCTCCGGCTTGTCCAGGTCGTGGGTCTGGTAGATGAACTGGGCGGTCGCCGGCACCATCTCGGTGTCGGCGGACGACTCCGCCCGGATGTTCATCGGGTGCCGCATGTGGATCCGCGCCAGGCTCACGATGGCCGACGGCATGGTGGCCGAGAACAGCATCGTCTGCCGGGTCTCGGGGGTCATCGAGATCAGCTTCACGACGTCGGGCAGGAAGCCGAGGTCGAGCATCTCGTCGGCCTCGTCGAGGACCAGGGCGTGGACGTGGGAGAGGTCGAGCGAACGGCGGTTCGCCAGGTCGATCAGCCGACCGGGCGTGCCGACGACGATGTCCACCCCGGACGCCAGTGCCTCGAGCTGCGGCTCGTAGCCGACGCCGCCGTAGACGGTGAGGACCCGCATGCCGCGATCGGCGCCGGCGAGGTGGAGGTCCTTGGACACCTGGAGCGCGAGCTCGCGGGTGGGCGCCACGACGAGTGCCTGGGGCTTCCCCTGCGGGATCTCGGAGTAGTCGGGGTCGTGCGGCGCGACGCTGCGCTGCAGGACCGGGATGCCGAAGGCCAGGGTCTTGCCGGTCCCGGTGCGCGCCTGGCCGATCAGGTCGGTGCCCATCAGCGCGACGGAGAGGGTCATCTCCTGGATCGGGAAGGGCTTGGTGATGTTGGCGCGCTCGAGCGCGTCGCAA
>NZ_DASSXS010000308.1:0-4134 GCF_035703625.1 Nocardioides sp.
CTACCACCCCTGGACCGACGTGCCGGCCGGCCTGCTCGCCGGGAACCTCGTGCAGTACCACTGGCGTACCCGGGCGGACTTCTCGCCGGAGAAGTGGGATCTCAACTTCGGGGTCTGGCGCGACGGCGAGCTCCTCGGCACCCAAGGCGTCGCCACCGAGCACTTCCTGGTGACGCGCACGGGGGAGACCGGCTCCTGGCTGGGGCTCGAGCACCAGGGCCAGGGGATCGGCACCGCGATGCGGCAGGCGATGTGCGCCTTCCTCTTCGACCACGTCGGGTTCGAGGAGATCACCTCGGGTGCCTTCAGCGACAACCCCGCCTCGCTCGGGGTGAGCCGCAAGGTGGGCTACCGCGCCAACGGCGTACGTCGGCTGAAGCGGCGCGAGGGTGAGCTGGCGACGAATCTGGGTCTCGTGCTCTCACCCGGGGACCTGGTCCGCGGTGAGCATCCCCTCGAGGTGGAGGGGGTGGCGCCGTTCCGGCGCTCGATCGGGCTCGATCCGGGCTGACCTCGGCCGCCACGCCGGCCACAGGAGTCACACGTCCCAGCCGATCCATGCACTTCTCAGCCGTTGCACCAGCAGGGAAGTGTCGGTTTCCCCGGCCCGCCGGGGAAACCTGCACAGGGCCCACCCCGGGCGGGATTCGGACTCACGGGCGGCGTCTGGCAGAATCTCCGACCGTGTCCTGCGCGGACGGACCCTCTCACCCGGCCGACGCAGCGCCCATCGAGTGACCCGACCCGGTCCCCACCTGGCAGGGGTCGCTCACCACATACAGAGTCAAGGAGACACCACAGACGTGGCCGTCAAGATCCGTTTGAAGCGCCTGGGCAAGGTCAAGGTCCCGCAGTACCGCATCGTCGTCGTCGACTCGCGCAAGAAGCGCGACGGCCGCGTGATCGAGGAGATCGGGAAGTACCACCCCAAGGAGGACCCGTCCTACATCGACGTCGTCTCCGACCGGGCGCAGTACTGGCTCGGCGTCGGCGCGCAGCCGAGCGACGCCGTGGCCGCGATCCTCAAGATCACCGGCGACTGGCAGAAGTTCCGGGGCGAGCCCGGGGCCGAGGGCACCCTGAAGGTGGCCGAGCCGAAGCGCGACAAGCTCGAGGCATTCAACGAGGCCCTCAAGGACGCCGCGAAGGAGCCCAAGGGCGCCGCGGTGACCAAGAAGGCCGCCAAGAAGGACGACGCCAAGGCCGAGGAGCCCAAGGCCGAGGAGCCCAAGGCCGACGAGCCCAAGGTCGACGAGCCCAAGGCCGACGAGCCGAAGGTCGAGGTCCCGGCGTCCGAGACCCCGGAGGGTGCGGCCGAGGAGGCCGAGGCGGCTGAGAAGGTCACGGCCGAGGACGCCGGCAAGAGCGAGGCGTGAGCACGATGCTCGCCGAGGCTCTCGAACACCTGGTGCGGGGCGTCGTCGACAACCCCGACGACGTCACCGTCCGCGACAAGCAGCTGCGCCGGGGCTCCATCCTGGAGGTCCGGGTCAACCCCGACGACCTCGGCAAGGTGATCGGTCGCGGTGGCCGCACGGCCACCGCCTTCCGGACCGTGGTCTCGGCGCTGGCCGGCCGCGGTGGGGCCAGGATCGACTTCGTCGACGTCGACCGCCGCCGCTGATCTGTTGGTCCCGGCAGGCTCGCCCGGTGAGGGCGCCGCGCCCGGCCCGGACGACATCGAGGTCGTCGTCGGCCGGGTCGGCCGGCCCCACGGCCTCCGGGGCGAGGTGACGGTCGAGGTCCGCACGGACGAGCCCGGACGCCGGTTCGCGGGCGGGACCGTTCTGCGGGCCGAGCCGCCCCGCGGCTCGGCGTCGCCGCTGCGGGCGCTTCGCGTGGCCGGCTCCCGGTGGCACAGCGGCACCCTGCTGGTGAGGTTCGAGGAGCTCCCCGACCGTGACGCCGCCGAGGCGGCGCGCGGGATCGTGCTCTTCGCCACCGTGGCCGCCGGCGACTCGCCCGAGGACCCGGACGAGTTCTACGCCCACCAGCTGGTGGGCCTCGCGGCGTACGACGAGCACGGCACCCTCCTCGGCGAGGTCTCGTCCCTCGTCCGCGGCGGTGCCCAGGACCTGCTGACCGTGCTGACACCCGACGGTCGCGAGGCGCTGGTGCCGTTCGTCAAGGCGCTGGTGCCCGAGGTGGACCTCGCAGCGGGGCGGGTGGTGGTCGCGGACCGGCCGGGGCTCGTCACGCCGCTCGAGGAGCCGGACGCATGAGGGTCGACCCATGAGGATCGATGTCGTCTCGATCTTCCCGCGCTACCTCGACCCCCTCGACCTCTCACTGCCGGGCAAGGCCCGGGAGAGGTCCCTGCTCGACCTCCACGTCCACGACCTCCGGGACTGGACGCGCGACCGGCACCGCACCGTCGACGACACGCCGTACGGCGGTGGCGCCGGCATGGTGATGAAGCCCGAGCCGTGGGGTGAGGCGCTCGACGAGGTGCTCCCCGACGGGGCCGTGCTGGTGGTACCGACTCCCTCCGGGACCGTGTTCACCCAGTCCACCGCCCGCGAGCTGGCCGGCCACGACCATCTCGTCTTCGCCTGCGGCCGCTACGAGGGCATCGACCAGCGAGTCCTCGACGACGCGGGGTCCCGGGCCGACGTCCGTGAGGTCTCGGTCGGCGACTACGTGCTCAACGGGGGGGAGGTGGCCGCGCTGGTCGTGATCGAGTCCGTGGTGCGGCTGATCCCGGGCTTCATGGGCAACCCGGAGTCGCTGGCGGAGGAGTCCCACGAGGACGGGCTGCTGGAGTACCCCGTCTACACCAAGCCCGCCACCTGGCGCGGCCGCGACGTACCGCCGGTCCTGCTGTCGGGCGACCACGCCGCCATCGCCGAGTGGCGCCACGAGCAGGCCGTGCGCCGGACCGCCGAGCGCCGTCCGGACCTCGCCCACCCGGCGCTCGCCGTCTCCCTCGACGGGCTGGACGGGCTCGTCCGGCCGACCGAACCCGCAGACCTCGGCGAGGTACTGACCCTGCAGCGGGCCTGCTTCCCTCCCGAGCTCCACGAGCCGCTCGAGGTCCTGCGCCGCGACGTGCTCGAGGAGGACACCAGCTTCGTCCTCCGCGTGGGCGGCAGGCTCGTCGGCACCGTCGGCTGCCGGCTGCTCGAGGACGGCACCGAGTGGCAGCCCCGGCTGCTGATGGTCGCGCCGGACCTGCGCGGGCGGGGCATCGGCCGGTTCCTCCTCGAGTACGCCGAGCGCGCCGCACCGCCGTCGGTGTCGACGTACTCGCTGCTGACGGGGACCGACAACCGGCGGACCCAGAGGATGTACACGAAGGCCGGCTACCGATCCCGCGGTGAGGTCCGGCCCGGGGTCGTGCGGCTGAGCAAACGGCGATAGTCCCGAACGAGATGGTTGTCGCCACCGGAGTGTCGGGAGCGATTGCGTGAGGGACTATCCGGATTTCAGCCGCCCCACCCGCCTGTGGCAGACTGAATCCCCGGCCCAGTCGGCCAAACAAGGATCATCCGGGACGCCCTGCGTGCGGAGGTCCGCGTCGGTTCCTGCCACAGGGGGAGCGTGACGCCGCCGGCCAACTCCGCTGGTCCACCAACTGAAGCGACACCCTTGACCGCGGCTGACCTGTGGCACTCGCGAGGAGAGACATGAGCAACGTCATTGCCGATCTCGGCAGCTCGATCAAGCGCGACGACGTCCCCGCCTTCCGCGCCGGCGACACCATCAAGGTCCACGTCAAGGTCGTCGAGGGCAACCGCTCCCGCGTCCAGGTCTTCCAGGGCGTGGTGATCCGCATCCACGGTGCCGGCGTCGGCCGCACGTTCACGGTCCGCAAGGTCTCCTTCGGTGTCGGCGTCGAGCGGACGTTCCCGCTGAACTCCCCGATCTTCGAGAAGATCGAGGTCGTCACCCGCGGCGACGTACGCCGCGCGAAGCTCTACTACCTGCGCAACCTGCGCGGCAAGGCAGCCAAGATCAAGGAGCGCCGCGAGGCCTGAGCCGGATCTCAGCCAACGCATCGTTACGCTCTGCAGCGTGACCTCCCAGGACCGCGACGAGTCGACCGCCGTCGCAGATGACGAGCCCGATCGGGCAGGGTCGCGGTCCGCACGCGCGCCCAAGAAGCGCAAGCACCTTCCCCTCTGGCAGGAGACG
>NZ_DASSXS010000196.1:0-6272 GCF_035703625.1 Nocardioides sp.
GAGGACGAGGTCGACATCGAGCTGCTCGAGCCCGCCGAGGGCATCGCCCCCGGCCAGGCCGCGGTGGTCTACGACGGCACCCGCGTGGTGGGCTCGGCGACGATCAGCGCCACGCACCGGGCCGACGCCCCGCAGGGGACCGGGCGGCGGTGACGGTCGCGACCGGCGTCGGGTCCGTGCCCGGCGATGACGACGCGGCGTACGTCGAGGCCGTGCGGACCGTGCTCGGCGAGCTGCCGGACCTGCCCCACCTGCCCGAGATGCCCGGCCGGGGCGCGCCGGCCACCATGACGGGGCGGGCCCTCGCAGTCGTCAGCGAGCTCGGCGCCGACCTGCAGCCCGCGGGCTGGCGGCTCACCGACGCCCCCGGGGTCGACCAGCGCCGGGCCCGGAGCCTGCTGGCCCAGGACCTCGACCGGCTCGAGGAGCAGGCCCAGGGACTCCAGGGCACGTTCAAGGTCCAGGTGGCGGGGCCCTGGACGCTGGCGGCGACGGTCGAGAAGCCACGCGGCGACAGGCTCCTCAGCGACCGCGGCGCGCGCCGCGAGCTGGCCCAGGCCCTCGCCGAGGGTCTCGGGACCCACGTCGCCGACCTGCGTCGCCGGCTGCGGGGGGTGGACCGGCTGGTGGTGCAGGTCGACGAGCCGGCTCTGGCCGCCGTGCTCTCCGGCAGCGTCCCGACTGCCTCGGGCTTCCACCGGCACCGGAGCGTCGAACCTCCCGAGGCCTCGACCGTCCTCGGGTGGGTCTTCGATGCCATCGCGGCCGCAGGCGCGGAGCCCTGGGCGCACTCCTGCTCCACGGACACGCCTCTCGGGCTGCTCCGCGGCGCGGGGGCCCGGGGCCTGTCCGTGGACCTGGGCCTGACGTCGGCTGCCGACCACGACGCCCTGGCCGAGGCGCTCGAGGCCGGTGACACCGTGGTGCTGGGGGTGGTCCCCGCCCTCGACCCGGCCACGGCGCCGGAGGAGGGGCCCGTCGCCGAGCGGGTGCTGCGCTGGCTCGACATGGTCGGGCTGGCTCCCGAGGGGGTCGGCGACCGGCTGGTGATCAGCCCGAGCTGCGGACTGGCCGGGGCCTCCCCTGCGTGGGCGCGCCAGGCCCTCGCCACCCTCCGCGGCGCCGCGGCCCGACTGCGCTGACCCGCCCGAAACTTTCGGGCGGGTCAGCGGGTGGTCAGACGATCGCGGCGGCCTCGGGACCGTCGGTGGCCAGCTCCTCGTGCCTGACGTCGAGGAAGATCCAGACGACGAGCGAGGCGGCCAGCATCATCAGCGACGCGATCAGGAACGCGTGGGTCGCGCCCTCGGTGAACGTCGCCTGGAAGAACGCCGCCTCGAGGAAGCTCGCGCCCTGCTCGGTGCCCGGGTCGACCCCCGACGCCTGCGTGAGCTCGGGCCCGATCAGGGCGACCCGCTCGTTGATGTAGTGCAGCGACACCGTGCTCAGCGTGGCGAGCCCGAGGGCACCGCCGACCTGCTGCATGGTGTTGAGGACGCCCGAGCCGATGCCGGAGTCGTGGGCCTTGATGTGGTGCACCGCCGTCAAGGTGAGCGGCACGAAGGTCAGGCCCATCCCGATCGACATCACCACGATCCACGGCAGCAGGTCGGTCGCATAGCTCACGGAGGACCCGGCGGTCCCCTGCCCGGCCAGCGCGCCGAGGACCGCGGAGGGCGAGTCGTCGATCGAGAGCCGCGAGAACATGAACAGCGAGAACGACGCCAGGAGCGTGCCGGTGCCGGCCAGGAAGCGCGGGTCGATCCGGCTGGCCAGGTTGGACGCCAGGCCCGCCCCGATCACGATGCCGGCCGAGAACGGGAGGAAGGCGAAGCCGGCCTTGAGCGGGCTGTAGCCCATGATCTGCTGCACGAACAGGCTGAGGAAGTAGAACATCGCGAACATCGCCGCCGGACCGAGCATCATCGCGGCGAAGCTCGCCGCGCGGGTGCGGTTCTTGAAGATGTGCAACGGCATCAGCGGGTGCTCGGCGCGGGACTCGAGGAACGCGAACAGGGCCAGCAGGAGCGCACCCGCGGCCAGGCTGGCGATCGTCCAGGGGTCGTCGAACCCGTAGCGCGCGTCGCCGGCCCGGGTCAGGCCGTAGACGATGCCGAGGAGGCCGAACGTGCCGGTCAGCGCGCCGGGGATGTCCATCTCGCCCGGGTGGGACTCGGACTCGTTGAGGAAGCGGCGGGCCAGCAGGGCCGCGCCGATGCCGATGGGGACGTTGATCAGGAACGTCAGCCGCCAGCCGCTCATCTCGATGCCGAACACGCTGTCGAGCCCGGTCAGCCAGCCGCCCAGGATCAGGCCGACCGCGGCGCCGGCGCCGGACATCGCGGCGTAGACCGCGAAGGCACGGTTGCGCTGGCGGCCGGCCGGGAACGTGGTGGTGATCAGCGCCAGGGCAGCGGGGGAGGCGAGCGCGGCGCCGAGGCCCTGGAGCGACCGTGACGCGAGCAGCATGGCCTCGCTCTGGGCCAGACCGCCGATGAGGGAGGCGATGGCGAAGATGGTGAGCCCGGCGGCGAAGACGCGCCGGCGACCGTAGAGGTCACCCAGGCGCCCGCCCAGCAGCAGCAGACCACCGAAGGCGAGCGCG
Organism: Nocardioides sp.; assembly: GCF_035703625.1. GTDB lineage: Bacteria > Actinomycetota > Actinomycetes > Propionibacteriales > Nocardioidaceae > Nocardioides. The sequence continues at coordinate 2,606 of NZ_DASSXS010000196.1, forward strand.
TAGCCGGTGACGATCCACGACAGGTTCGCCTGGGCGATGTCGAGGTCGCGGCCGATGTAGGGGAGCGCGATGTTGGTGATGGTGCCGTCCAGCACCACCATCAGCTGGGCCACCGAGATGAGCACCAGCGCCCACCCGAGGTGGAGCTGCTTGCCTCCGGATGCTCCCTCCACCCCGGCCAGGTCGGCCGGGGCCGGTGTCTTGTCAGACATGCTTTTCCTCCGTCGTTGGTGATCCGCTCGCGGTCGCGGCGGGGACGATGATCTGGTCGATGACGCGAGCGACGAGCTCCCGGGTCGGGGGCTCGCCGAGCACGTAGAAGCGGTGCAGGCAGATGCCGGCGAGGGCGGGTCCGAAGAGCTCCACGTCGAGGTCCTGGCGGACCTCTCCGCGCGCCCTGGCCCGCTCGTAGACGAGCCGGGACAGCGCGATCTTGGGTCCGAGGACCCTGCTGCGGAACTCGGCGGCGAACTCCTCGTCCCGGGTCAGGGCGGTCAGCACGCTGGAGAGGATGCCCACCGACCTGGCCTCCACGAGGCCACCGACACCGCAGAACGCCTCGACTAGGTCTCCCCGCAGGCTGCCGGTGTCGGGTGCGGGTGGCGCCGGCTTCTCGACGAGCAGTGCGTCGATGACCAGGCCGACCTTGGTGTTCCAGCGGCGGTAGAGCGTCGCCTTGGAGGCTCGGGCGCGGGTGGCGACGGCGTCCATGGTGAGGCGGTCGTAGCCGACGTCGGCGAGCACCTCGAGCGTCGCCTCCAGGATCTCGCGCTCGCGGTCACCCTCGATGCGCGGCCGGTGGGCGTGCGCTTCGGTGTGGGTCATGGGCGGCCCTTCGCGGCTGATGGAACGGAACGGTTTCGTTTCATCGAACAGCGTAGGAGGTGGCGGCATTCCCGCCGAATGGAACTTTTCTGCCGGGCTCAGGCGGGCAGCATGCCCAGGGCGCCCGAGAGGGCGACGTCGTTCCACGCGGGCACGCGCCGGAGCATGTAGTGACCGACGGGGCCCATGTCGTGCAGCTCTGCCGAGGAGGCCACGGCGCGGGCGCGCTCGACGAACGCCGCGGTCGCACGGTACGACGTGATCCGGTCGCGGCGTCCGTGCGCGGCCAGCAGGTGCCGGCCGGCCAGACCGGCGACCCGCTCCCCGGGTGGCAGCCAGGGGGCCAGCCCGACGACGCCCACGACCGAGTCGTGCGCGGCGGCGTGGACCGACGTCCGGGCGCCCATGGAGTGGCCCAGCAGGACGACGGGCAGGTCGCCGAGCTCGCGGCGTACCTCCGAGAGGGCCCAGCGGGCGTCCTCCACCGGCCCCTGGCCACCGTTCCAGCCTCGGCGCCGGTAGCGGAGCAGCCAGGTGCTCACGCCCGCTGCGTGCGCACCCGGGGAGATCGTCCGCTGCATCGACCGGCACCGCCGCCAGGAAGCGCTGCGGTCGTCGACGACCTGCTGGGAGCGATCCTTGCCACCGTGCAGCATCAGGATCACCGCGCGCGGTTCCGGGGCGTCGGACCGCGACAGCGACGGTTGGGTCACGCTCGTCTCCACGGCTGGCATGGTCGGTTGTTCGGAGCCCTCAGGTTGCCAGATGGGTCGTCGGTGACGTCGGTGCGACCGGGCAAGATGTGACCCATGGATGCACCCCAGGCGGCCCCGGCCGAGGCGCGCGACCGGCACCGGGAGCTGAGCGAGCAGATCGAGGACGCCCGCTGGCGCTACTACGTCCTCGACGACCCCACCCTCTCCGACGCCGACTTCGACCAGCGGCTCCGGGCGCTGGAGGCGCTCGAGGACGAGTTCCCCGAGCTGCGCACCCCCGACTCGCCGACCCAGAAGGTCGGCGGGGCGGTCTCGACGGAGTTCACCGCGGTCGACCACCTCCGCAGGATGGAGAGCCTCGACAACGCCTTCACCTACGACGAGCTCGAGTCGTGGTACGCCCGCCTGGGACGCGACGGGGTGACCGAGCCCGACCTGCTGTGCGAGCTGAAGGTCGACGGCCTGGCGATCAACCTGCTCTACGAGCAGGGTCGACTGGTCCGGGCGCTGACCCGGGGGGACGGGCGCACCGGCGAGGACGTCACGCCCAACGTGAAGACCATCGACGCGGTGCCCCACCGGCTGGCGGGCTCCGACGAGTTCCCGGTCCCGGAGCTGATCGAGGTGCGCGGGGAGGTGTTCCTCCCCGTCGAGGCGTTCGAGCGGCTCAACGTGGCGATGACCGAGGCCGGCAAGCCGGTCTTCGCCAACCCGCGCAACGCTGCCGCCGGGTCGCTGCGCCAGAAGGACCCCAGGGTGACCGCGACCCGCGCGCTCGGCATGGTGTGCCACGGCATCGGCGAGCGGAAGGGCTTCCAGCCCAGGGCCCAGTCCCACGCCTACGACGCCCTGGCCGCCTGGGGGCTCCCCACGTCCGACCAGGTGAGGGTGCTGCCCACGCTCCAGGACGTCGAGGGGTTCATCCACAACGCCGGCGAGCACCGGCACTCCCTGGTGCCCTACGAGATCGACGGGGTGGTCATCAAGGTCGACGACGTCTCCCTGCAGCGCAGGCTGGGTTCCACCAGCCGCGCGCCCCGGTGGGCGATCGCCTTCAAGTACCCGCCCGAGGAGGTCAACGCCAAGCTCCTCTCGATCGAGGTCAACACCGGCCGCACCGGTCGGGTCACCCCCTTCGGCGTCATGGAGCCGACCCGGGTGGCTGGTTCCACGGTGGAGCGGGCCACGCTCCACAACGCCCACGAGGTCAAGCGCAAGGACGTGCGGCCAGGCGACACCGTCGTACTCCGCAAGGCCGGCGACGTGATCCCCGAGATCGTCGGTCCGGTGCTGCCGCTACGGCCCGAGGGGCTGCAGGAGTGGGTGATGCCGACCGAGTGTCCGTCCTGCGGCACGACCCTCGCCCAGGAGAAGGAGGGCGACAAGGACCTGCGCTGCCCCAACCACCGCGAATGCCCCGCGCAGCTGCTCGACCGCGTCTTCCACGTCGCCGGACGCGGTGCCTTCGACATCGAGGGCCTCGGCTCCGAGGCCGCCCACGCGCTGCTCCAGGCAGGGGTGATCACCGACGAGGGCGACGTCTTCGGGCTCGACGAGGCCGCCCTGCTCCAGACCGAGCTGTTCACCCGCGCCGCCAAGAAGGCCGCCCGTCGAGACGGCGATGGCGCGCCTCCTCAGGAACCGGGGGCCAGAGAGCTCTCGGCCAACGGGCGCCGTCTCCTCGACAACCTCGACCGCGCCAAGAGCGTCCCGCTGTGGCGGGTGATCGTCGCGCTCTCGATCCGCCACGTCGGCCCGACGGCGGCGCGGGCGCTGGCCACCCACCTCGGCTCGATGCAGGCCGTGCGCGAGGCGACGGAGGAGCGGCTGGCCGACACCGAGGGGGTGGGTCCGACCATCGCCGCGTCCGTGCGCGCCTGGTTCGACGGCGAGGGCGCCGACTGGCACAACGCCATCGTGGACAAGTGGGCCGCGGCCGGCGTCACCATGGAGGACGAGCGCGACGAGTCCGTCGCGCGCACCCTCGAGGGGCTCACGATCGTGGTCACCGGCTCGCTCGACAACTACAGCCGCGACTCGGTCAAGGAGGCGATCGTGGTCCGCGGAGGCAAGGCCTCGGGCTCGGTGTCGAAGAAGACCGACTACGTCGTGGTCGGCGAGAACGC
>NZ_DASSXS010000182.1:0-3477 GCF_035703625.1 Nocardioides sp.
TCCGCGACCGCGGAGATCTTGCCCTGGTGCAGGAGGATGTAGGGGTCCTCGAGGACGGTCTCCATGCGCTCGGCGTCGGTGACGAAGTACGCCGAGATGTAGCCCTTGTCGAACTGCATGCCCTCGGTGAACTCCAGCTCGGTGCCCATGGTGTTGGACTCCTCGACCGTGATCACGCCGTCCTTGCCGACCTTGTCGAAGGACTCCGCGAGGAGCGAGCCGATGTGGCTGTCGCGGCTGGAGATCGTGGCGACGGCGGCCATGTCCTCCTTGGAGTCGACCTCGCGGGCGGCCTCCCTGAGCGCGTCGCTGACGGCGCCCGCGGCGGCGTCCATGCCGCGCTTGAGCCCCATCGGGTTGACGCCGGCCGCGACCGCGCGCAGGCCCTCGTGGACCATCGCCTGGGCGAGCACCGTGGCGGTGGTGGTGCCGTCACCGGCGATGTCGTTGGTCTTGGTGGCGACTTCCTTGGTCAGCTGCGCACCGAGGTTCTCGAACGGGTCGTCCAGCTCGATCTCCCGGGCGACGGTCACGCCGTCGTTGGTGATCGTCGGGGCGCCCCACTTCTTGTCCAGGACGACGTACCGCCCCTTGGGACCCAGCGTCACCTTGACGGTGTTGGCGAGCGTGTCGACGCCCCGCTCGAGCGCGGCGCGAGCCCGCTCGTCGAACTCAAGAATCTTGGGCATGGCTCTCCTCAAAGAGTTCGGGTCGTGTGCCCGGGAGCCACCCGGAGGTGGTTCTCAGGCACACGACCCGGTGGGAAATCAGGAAACGACCGCGAGCACGTCGCGCGCGGAGAGGATGAGGTACTCGTCTCCGGCGTACTTCACCTCGGTGCCGCCGTACTTGCTGTAGATGACCTTGTCGCCGACGCTCACGTCGAGCGGGACGCGGTTGCCGTTGTCGTCGATGCGGCCCGGGCCGATGGCCAGCACCTCGCCCTCCTGGGGCTTCTCCTTGGCCGTGTCGGGGATGACCAGGCCGGAAGCCGTGGTCTGCTCGGCGTCGAGGGGCTTGACGACGAGGCGGTCCTCGAGGGGCTTGATGTTGATCGACACTCTTGATCGACCTCCACTTTCGTGTCTCTGACGGGACGGGGGACAAGTCCCCCGGACGTTTGGGCCTGCGGTGTCGGTACGCCGTCGCGGGGGTCGCACCTGGTCGCAAGCGCTGGCACACTCGGGCTGAGAGTGCCAAGTCAGAACTTAGCACTCGCACCTATGGAGTGCCAGTGGGCCCCGGACCGGAAAGATCGGGCAGGGCCAGCCACTCGTCCCAGGTGAGGTCCCGGCCGACGTAGCGCGGCCTCGCGAACGGCCACGACGCGGCGATCCAGCGCGGCACCAGGTCGTCGAGGGCGGCCTCGAGGTCGGTTCCGACGCACTCGTCGACGACCCACCACGAGATCTCGGCATCGGCGCCCTCCTTCTCCGGCGGGTCGATGTAGACGCACCCGAGCAGGGCGGTCTCGTCGGCGTCGAAGAGCGCGTAGTTGAAGGACTCGTGGGTCTCCATCTCCGCGGCGTGGTGGGCGAGGTCCTCGCGGTCCTGCTCCCGGGTCATGGTCGCGGGTGGCCAGCCCCACGCCTTGCCGTAGATGCTCCAGAGCCGCGGCTGGGAGCCCATGACGGCGATCATGTCCAGGTCGACGTCGTCGGCGCGGATCGGCCGCAGGTGGTGGCCGAAGGGCAGGAGCACGCGGGTCGGGTGCTCGAAGTCCTCGGGCAGCCAGGTGGTCGTGGTGTTCATGGGGTTCCTCTCGGTGATGGGGGTCAGCCGACCAGGTCGGCGTACCCGGTCTCGGCCGCACGCCGGCGCAGGGTGGCCAGGCCGCGGCTGGTGTTGGACTTCACGGCTCCGATCGAGCAGCCCAGGACGCGGGCGGTCTCTGCCTCCGAGAGGTCCTCGAAGTAGCGCAGGGCCACCGCCGATCGCTGGCTGGGCGGCAGAGCGGCGACCAGCGGCCACAGCTGCAGGTCGCCTCGACCCTGACCGGAGCGGGCCCGCTCGCCCGGGGTGGGCTCGGGCAGGTCGGAGGTGACGACCTCGAGTCGCCGCCACTTCTGCCGGTACCAGCTCGCCTGCTGGTTCACCATGGTGCGGCGGACGTAGGCATCCGCCGCACCGTGGTGGATGGCACTCCAGCGCGAGCCCACCTTGGCCAGGGCCGTCTGCAACAGGTCCTCGGCCAGGTCCGGGTTGGTCGCGATGGCGTACGCGGCCCGGAGCAGTGCCGGACGACGCTCCCGGACGAAGTCGGCGAACTCGACGGCGGGCTCGGCGCTGGAGTGCGACATCACGACTCCTCGGCGACCCTGGGGCGGGACCGCAGCAGGGCGAGGGCGAAGATCGTCAGCCAGATCGGGCCGACCATCCCCGCCATGTACTGCAGCGGGCTGACGAAGAACAACGCCGCCAGGCCGCCCAGCACGACGCTGGTCCACCCGACGAACCGCGAGTAGCTGCGGTGCCGGAGCGCTGCGATCGCCACGACGAGCCCGGTCAGGCCGGCGCCACCCCAGAGCCACGGAACCGTCCCGATCCAGTGCCCGAAAAAGACAGCGACCTCGGGGACGATCTGGTCCGGGTCGGCGACGCCGAACACGAACTCCGTGGTCAGGGCGCCGCCCATCAGCAGCGCGACGGCCGTGAGCAGGAGCCCGTACGACGCGACCTGCGGCAGCAGGCTGTCGGACCCCAGCCGCTGCCGGAGGTCACGTTGCAGACCCGCGGCGAACACCACGAGCAGCGCACAGCTGACCATGGTGGCGGTGTGGAAGAACATGATCTGCGAGGTCATCTCGGCCAGCCGGTCGGTGATGGCGACGGCGTCGCCGGCGATCCGGTCTTCGTAGACGGCGCCCGAGAGGCTGCTCCCGACGATCGATCCGATGCCGGCGACGCCCGCGCCCAGGCCTGCGAGCTGCCAGCGCCGGGACGTCCCGGACGCGCGCTCCGCGGCGTGGGTGGAGCCGGGGGTGAGGACGGTGGTGGTCACGGTGGAACTCCTGTGGTGAGGTGAACGGCACCGGGTCCGGTGCGCGTTCCCAACCCTCGGGCCGCGGACCGGCCCGAACCACAGACAGTGCGAGATGTACGAGAGGTGTACGGGTCGCGTGGTCAGCCCACGGGGGCGCGCTCCCCCACGGCCAGCGACACGGCCTCCTCGGGGCGCAGTCCCCGGCCCACGTCCAGCGCGTCGTCGTACCGGTCGGCACCGAGGTGGGCACGCGCCTCGGCCTCGGCCGCGGCTCCCGCCCCGGGGTCGGGCCGGTAGAAGCCGTAGCCCCGCGCACCGACCGTCTCCCGGATCCCCTGCGCCGCCCCGAGCAGCAGCGGCACCCGCGCGTGGATGCCCTCGGCCGCCTCGAGCACCGCCATCGCGTCGAGGAAGTAGGCCAGGTTGGCGTGGTCGCCGGTCTTGAGCGACAGCCGCATCCCCGCGTCGAGGTGGGCGCGGGCGCCGGCGCGGTC
>NZ_DASSXS010000262.1:0-7935 GCF_035703625.1 Nocardioides sp.
CTGCGTGTGGATCAACACCCACATCCCCCTGGTCGGCGAGATGCCACACGGCGGCTTCAAGCACTCCGGCTACGGAAAGGACCTCTCCATGTACGGACTCGAGGACTACACCCGCATCAAGCACGTCATGCACTACCACGGGTACGAAGGATGAGCGCCCCGACCGGAGACCCTCACCACAGTCTCCACGCCGAGCAGCACGACCCTCACCACAAGGCCGAGCAGGACCTGGTCGACAAAGGGCTGAGCGAGGGCGCAGTCGGCCTCTTCGGCGGCACCGTCCTCGGCATCTCCTCCGTGGCACCTGCCTACGCGCTGACGGCCACCGTCGGCATCCTCGTCGCCGAGGCCGGGGCGAAGATGCCCGTGATCATCATCGCCGGCTTCGTCCCGATGTTCCTGGCGGCCTACGCCTACCGGGAGCTCAACAAGGTCGCCCCCGACTGCGGCACCTCGTTCACCTGGACCACCAAGGCGTTCGGCCCGTACCTCGGGTGGCTGGGCGGCTGGGCGGCCATCATGGCCACCGTCATCGTGCTGTCCAACCTGGCCGGGGTCGCGGTCCAGTTCTTCTACCAGTTCCTCGGAGACGTGCTCGACAACGGCACGGTCAGCGACCTGTGGGAGAACCGCGCGGTCAACGTGGTCACCTGCCTCATCTTCCTCGCCATCGCCACCTGGGTCGCCTACCGGGGCATCACGACCACCGAGCGCGTCCAGATCGTGCTGGTCCTCTTCCAGCTCGCGGTCCTGCTGGTCTTCGCCCTGGCGGCGTTCGCCAAGGCCGGTGACTCCGACACCGGGCTCTCGTTCTCCATGAGCTGGTTCAGCCTCGAGGGGCTGACCCTGTCGGCCTTCATCGCCGGACTGTCGGGGTCGATCTTCGCGTTCTGGGGCTGGGACACCGCCCTCACCGTCAACGAGGAGTCGGTGGACGCCGACAAGACCCCTGGGCGGGCGGCACTGCTGTGCGTGCTGTCCATCCTGCTCACCTACCTGATCGTGGCCATCGCCCTGCAGATGTACGCCGGCGTCGGCGACGAGGGGCTCGGCCTCGCCAACGAGGAGATCTCCGAGAACGTCTTCGGGGCCCTGGCCCGGCCCGTGCTCGGACAGCCACTGGATCTCGTGCTGTTCCTCGCGGTGCTCGCGTCGAGCGCCGCCAGCCTGATCACGACGTTCCTGCCGACCTCGCGCACCATGCTCGCCATGGGCGTCTACCGGGCGTTCCCGAAGTCGTTCGCCAGGATCCACGCCGAGTACAAGACGCCGTCGTACGCCACGATCGCAGCCGGCGTCGGGGCCGGGGTCTTCTACGCGGTGATGACCTTCCTCAGCGAGCGCGTGCTCACCGACACGATCTACTCGCTGGGCATCATGATCTGCTTCTACTACGGGCTCACCGCGTTCGCCTGCATCTGGTACTTCCGCAAGGAGCTGCTCAACGACGTCTCGAGCTTCGTCTTCAAGCTGCTCTTCCCGCTGCTCGGCGGACTGGGGCTGGCCTGGGTGTTCGTCGTGACCTTGCGCGACAGCGCGTCACCCGACTACGGAAGTGGCGCCTCGATCGGTGGGGTAGGCCTCGTGCTGATCCTCGGTCTCGGACTCATCCTGGTCGGCGTCCTCTTCATGCTGTGGCGGCGGGCCGTCGACCCCGCCTACTTCCGCGGGGAGACCCTGGTCAAGGACACGCCGGCACTCGTCGTGGCGGAGCCGAAGTAGCCCGCTCCGGCACCACCACGTCCCGGTCGCGGGAGTCAGCGCACTCAGTCGTGGCCGAGGTGGGTGGTGTGGTGCGGCTCGTCGGGGTCGTGGGCTGGCCGGCCATCGAGCAGCGGCCGGGCCGGATCCCACCGGGTCCCGTCGCGCTCGTCCTGCTGCCTGCGCGCCAGAGCCGACAACGCCTCGAGCACGACCCGGTTCCCCAGCGCCGCGGTGATGTCGGCATGGTCGAAGGGCGGCGACACCTCGACGACGTCGACCCCCACCACCGGCAGCTCGAGACAGATCCGCCGTACGGCGTCGAGGAGCTGGCGGGCACTGAGACCGCCCGGCTCCGGCGTGCCGGTCCCGGGGGCATGGCCCGGGTCGCAGACGTCGATGTCGACGGAGAGGAAGACGCCGTCGCAGTCGTCCATCGCGATGACGAACGCCTCGGTGAGGCACTCCTCGAGGCCACGGTGCACGATCTCGGTCATCTCGTAGGAGCGCATCCGCTGGTCGGCCATCCAGTCCAGGGTCTCGGGCGGAGGCCAGTAACCGCGGAGCCCGACCTGCAGGAACCGGTCGCCACGGAGCGCCCCCGACTCGATGAGCCGGCGCATCGGCTGGCCGTGTCCCCACAGCGACCCGAACTCGATGTCGCCGGTGTCGGCGTGCGCGTCGAAGTGGATCATCGAGATCCGGCCGTGGCCGAGCACGTTGGCGACGCCCTTGGCGTCGGGGTAGGTGACGGAGTGGTCCCCGCCGAGGATCACCGGGATCGCGCCCGATCGGGTGACCTTCTCGACCGCAGCCTCGAGGGCCGGGAGGGCGACCTCGATGTCACCGGAGTACATCTCGACGTCACCCGCATCGACCACGCCGAGGTCCTTGAGCCCGTCGGTCCGCAGGGCCAGGCTGGGGCGCTCGCCGTCGTGCGGGAGGTAGTCGCGCATCCGGATCGCCATCGGCCCGAAGCGCGCACCCGAGCGGGCCGAGGTGCCCCCGTCGAACGGCGCACCGAGGATGACGACCTGAGCGTCGGCGTACGTCGACGGGTCGTCGAGGTCGCACATGGGAACCCCGAGGAACGTGAAGTCCGGCCCGAACTGCTGGCCGTAGCGGGTCATGCTTCGAGTGTTCGCGCGGCCCGGGGCGTCGTCAAGGAACGAGAACGGCGGCCGCGGCGGCGCCTCCCGCGCGAGCCGGAGGTCGACGCCTCACCCCGCTCTGCCAGTGCGGCGCCGACGGCGCCGAAGGCCCGGAGGGTGTCGACCAGCGACGAGGTGTCCTGGGGGGCCGGCCACGACGAGACCTTGACGGCGACCAGGCCGGTCTCGCGGTTGACGTAGACCATCTGACCGTGGATCCCGAGGCAGACCAGCGCGGTGCCGCGAGGCTTCGGCACGAACCAGAACTGGTTGCGGTACCACCCACCGGGCAGCACCGCCTCGTTGCCCGAGGCGGCGAACGCGGCCCTGACGTCGTCGGGGCGGTCCCATGAGTCGGCGAGCCAGGACGCCGGCACGATCTCGCGGCCGCCGACCCTGCCCTCGTCGAGCAGCATCTGGCCGAACCGGGCGAGGTCACGCGGAATCGCCGAGATACCTCCGTCGTGGACGCCCGTGCCCACCGAGTCGCACGTGATCTCGGCGTCGCGCTCGGCGCCCATCGGCTGCCAGAGCAGCGTGGCGACGAGGTCGGCCATCCGATTGTCCGCGGCACGTTCGCAGACCCAGCCGAGCATGTCGGTATCGGCCGAGCGGTAGGTGAAGGTGCCGCCGTGGGGCCCGGCCCGGTCGAGGCTGGCGAGATAGGCGTAGGCGCCCACCGGGTCGCCGTCCAGCCTGGGGCGCCAGCCCATCGAACGCTCCATCACCCGGACCTCGGCGTCGGGCGCGTCGTAGGTCTCGCGGAACTGAACGCCGGTACGCATGTCGAGCAGGTCGCGGACGGTGGCCTGACCGTAGCCGGAGTCGGCGACCTCGGGGACGTACTGCTCCACGGGGGCGGCCACGTCGAGCTCGCCGCGACCGGCCAGGATCCCGGCCACGCAACCGACGATCGACTTCGACACCGACATCACCAGGTGCGGTGTGAGGTCGGTGCTGCCGGCGTAGTAGTGCTCGTTGAGCAGGACCCCGTCGTGCATCAGGATCACCGCGTCGGTCGAGGTCTCGTCCAGGACGTCCTCGACGCTGGTCGTCGCACCGGAGAGACGCTCGACCGTGATCGCTGCGAGATCGACCTGTTCCCCCTGGGGCAGGTCGGCGGCCGGCGTCGGCCCGGCGGGAATGGTCTGGCTCGGGATGAGCTCGCGCATGTGCCGGAAGGCCCAGCGGACACTCGGCGGATCCTGCCAGTTGGCCAGCATGACCCTCGATGCCTCGCCCGGCGGGAATCCGATCATCCTGTCCATGCGCCCACACTAGGCCTGAAGTGTGGGCGCCTGCGGGCCCGGATCCGAAGTCGTCCGGACAGTCGCTTGCGATCCTTCTCTAGGATTCATGGGTGAGCGGTGCGACCCCCCCGAGCCGTGACCCGAGGGCCTCGGCGTCGAACTGGCTCGAGGCGCCGTTCAACCGCTGGTCGATGTGGCACGTCCGTGAGCTCTGCCCCACCCAACGGGTCTCGCGCGGCACCGGGACGCCCCTGCCCCTCTCCGACCCGGCCGAGCCGCTCGACCTCGGGCGGGTGTCCGTCAAGCGGGTCGACGGATCGACCGGATCGGTGCGTGCCGTGCTGGACGACACCTTCACCGACGCCTTCGCGGTGCTCCAGCAGGGTGAGCTCGCCGCCGAGTGGTACGCCCCCGGCGGAGGCCCGGCCCAGGTGCACGCCGTCCTGTCGGTCACCAAGTCCGTGGTCGGCTGTGTCGCGTCCGTCCTCCTGGATCGGGGAGTGCTGGACGAGCAGGGGTGCGTCGAGGAGTACGTCCCGGACCTGGCCGCGTCCGGGTACGCCGGCGCGACTGTGCGAGACCTGCTGGACATGCGCAGCGGCGCCCGGTTCCTCGAGGACTACGGCGACCCGAGCGCCGAGATCCGGCAGCTCGGCGAGTGGGTCATCGACAAGGACGGGTTGTACGCCTACCTGCAGAGTCTGGAAGCCGAGCGTGAGCACGGGGGGACTTTCCGCTACCGCTCTTCCGAGACGGACGTCCTCGGCTGGCTGTGCGAGCGGGCATCCGGGTCGCGCATGGCGGAGCTGATCGGGGACCTCGTGTGGGCACCCATGGGCGCCGCCGGCGACGCGGAGATCCAGTGCGACCGCGTCGGGACCGCGATCCACGACGGCGGACTCGGGGCGACCGCACGCGATCTGCTGCGTTTCGGACACCTCCTGCTGAGCGGCGGCACCGTGCCGCTCCCCGACGGTGGCCGTCGGTCGGTCCTTCCGCCGGGGTGGCTGCGCCAGGCGTGGGCGGTGGACGCCGACGTCCGCTCCGCGTTCGCGGAGTCGCCGGCGGAGCGGTCCTTCCCCGGCGGCTGGTACCGCAACCACTTCTGGTTCCGGGTCGGCGAGTACGGCGACGTGCTGCTGTGCCTGGGGATCCACGGGCAGCTGGTCTACGTGAGCCGACGTACCAACACCGTCTGCGTGAAGCTCTCCGGGTGGCCGGACGCGCAGAACCCCGCCTTCCTGCATGACACGTTGCGCGCCTGCGATGCGATCAGCGGCGCGCTCACCACCGACCAGGACTCCACCGGTGCCGTGCACCGGCTCCCCGGAGTCGTCTCCGGGCTGAGCCGGCACGGCACGTCGAGGCGACCGGGCCCCTCGGTCCTCTGACTGTCTAGCGGGATGCGGAGGCGTAGCCTTGGCCCGGGAGGCATCATGAGCATGACCGCGTCCGGATCGGACACCCAGCCACGCCGCACCCTGAACGGCATCCCGGAGATCCGAAGCTTCTTCCGGACCAACCAGCAGCCGATCTACTTCGTCGGACCGACCGCCTTCAACCTTCTCGGCATCGACCGCTGGGTGCGCAACTTCCAGTACGTCGTCTACTACGACTCGTGGGACGGGGCGCACCCGCGCGTGTTCGCCCCGAAGAACCAGCCCTATGTCGAGTTCGAGTCCAGCGAGCAGATCAACAACTACCTGCTGCGCGACCCGGAGGTGCGGGAGCACCTGGAGCGACGCGGCGGCACGCCGATGATCGCCATGGTGTTCTTCGACGAGGAGACCGAGGAGATCTGCCGCGAGCTCGGGTACGAGCTCATCCTCCCGTCGGACGAGCTGCGACGACGGCTCGACTCCAAGATCGTCACGACCCAGCTGGGCAACGAGGCCGGCGCCCCGTCGGTGCCCAACATCCTGGGCACCGCGTCGACCTACCAGGCGCTCACCGAGCTGTCCACCGGCAACGGCCTGGGCACGGATCTCGTCGTGCAGACGCCCTACGGCGACTCCGGCAAGACCACGTTCTTCATCAAGGACGAGGAGGACTGGAACAAGCACGAGAAGTACATCGTCGGCGAGCAGCTGAAGGTGATGAAGCGGATCGACAACAAGGCCGCAGCTGTCGAGGCCTGCATCACCCGCCACGGCACGATCGTGGGCCCCTTCATGACCGACCTGACCGGCTACCCCGAGCTCACGCCGTACAAGGGCGGCTGGTGCGGCAACGACCTCTTCCCCGAGGCGCTCACCACGAAGCAGCGGGCCACCGCGATCGGGCACGTCCGCCGGCTGGGTGACCGGCTCGCCAAGGAGGGCTACAAGGGCTTCCTGGAGATCGACGTCCTCGTCGACCTCGGGACGGACGAGGTCTATCTGGGCGAGCTCAACCCGCGGATCTCCGGTGCGTCGTCGATGACCAACGTGACCGCGGGCGCCTACGCCGACGTCCCGCTGTTCCTCTTCCACCTCCTGGAGTTCATGGACGTCGACTACATGGTGGACGTCGAGGAGATCAACGAGCGCTGGCGAGAGCTCGCCGCCGTGGACGTCTGGGCCCAGCTGATCATGAAGGAGCCGGACGACTCCGTGGAGCGGATCCTCGCGGCGCCCCGTACGGGCACCTGGACCCTCGAGGACGACGGCTCGCTGAAGTTCGCCGGCGTCACGAACGACTGGCACGACGTGACCCACGAGGACGAAGCGTTCTTTCTGCGGGTGTACGCGGCGGGGGACTTCCGGTTCAAGGGCGCCGACCTCGGCATCCTCGTCACGAAGGGGCGGATGCAGACCGCCGACGGCCTGACCAAGGCCTGCCGCAACTACATCGACGGGATCCGCGCGCACTACCAGTCCGAGGCGGTCGACCCGACCCCGAACCTCGCGCCCATCGCCTACGTGAAGTAGCCACGGAGACTCGGCCGGATCAGTCGCCGACGACGACCTCGACCTCGAAGCCTTCGGAGTTCTCCAGGTAGAGCGCGGTGTGCTGCTCACCCCCCGCGTGCGGGTACCTGTCGGCGAACATCTCGTGCCAGCCGTGCTCGGAGGACTCGGCCCGGAGTCGATCCAGCATCCTCCGGTCGGAGCAGGTCAGCGCCAGATGGTTCACCCCCGGGCGCAGCCTGTCGTGCGGTTCGTCGAGCTGGTCGATCGAGCGTTCGAGGAAGATGTAGGTGCCGTCGGGGTGGGCCCAGCTCCGGTGGTCGGACGAGGCATCCCAGCCCAGCTCACCGAGCAGCCAACCCCACTCCCCAGCCGCGACGTCCGGAGTGCCGACCCACAGGTCGAGGTGGTGAACGGCCCGCGTCATCGCGTCCGCCTCACTCCCACTCGATGGTGCCCGGCGGCTTGGAGGTCAGGTCGAGCGCGACCCGGTTGACCTCCTGCACCTCGTTGGTGATCCGGGTGGAGATCCGCTCGAGGACGTCGTAGGGGACCCGCGCCCAGTCGGCGGTCATCGCGTCCTCGGAGGTGACCGGGCGAAGCACGATCGGGTGGCCGTAGGTGCGGCCGTCGCCCTGGACCCCGACCGAGCGCACGTCGGCGAGCAGTACCACCGGGCACTGCCAGATGTCGCGGTCGAGGCCCGCGCGGGTCAGCTCCTCGCGGGCGATCGCGTCGGCCTGGCGGAGCACGTCGAGCCGCTCCCGGGTGACCTCGCCGATGATCCGGATCCCGAGGCCCGGGCCGGGGAAGGGCTGGCGGTGGACGATGTCGGCGGGGAGGCCGAGCTGCTCCCCCACCATCCGGACCTCGTCCTTGAACAACGCCCGCAGCGGCTCGACCAGCTCGAACTCGAGGTCGTCGGGCAGCCCCCCGACGTTGTGG
>NZ_DASSXS010000181.1:0-7965 GCF_035703625.1 Nocardioides sp.
CGTCCTCACCGTCTCGGAGAGCGACGCCGCCGAGGCGGCGCTGGAGAGCGACACGGTCCTCGAGTGGTCCGACGCCTCCCTTTCGGAGCTGACGATCGCCGAAGCCGGCGAGCCGGAGCCCCTGGAGGGCTGCCCGCCGCCGCCCTCCGACCCGACGGCGCCCCAGCTGCTCGAGGAGCAGGACAGCGGCAAGGCGGGTGACCACGTCACCAACCAGACGACGGACCTCACCTTCTCGGGCCTCGCCGGGACCGGGGTGGCCGGCGCCCGTGGCCCTGGTGAGCCGGTCACGCTCCAGGTCGACGGTCAGGAGGTGGCCTCGTCGACCGCCGACGAGAACGGCGTCTACCAGTTCACCGGCATCGACCTTCAGGCCAGGGCCACGCCGCACACGGTCCGCGTGATCTCGTTCCTGGGGGATGCACCTCGACTGGTCACCGTGGACACCAGCGCCCCCGGCGTCAGGGTGCGCCGCTTCGCTCCCGACCCTCTGAGCCTCACGGGGAGGGAACAGCTCCGCGCGGTGTACAACGTGCGCGAGGCCGCGACCCTGCAGGCCAGGATCGTCCACGTCGCCTCCGCCGGCACCGTCCGGACCTTCCCCGGGCGAAGCACGAATGCGGCCGGGCTGACCGAGTACACCTGGAACGGCAAGAACCAGGCCGGCCGCGATGTCGACCCGGGTCGGTACCGGTTGGTCCTGGAGCTCACCGACCGGGCCGGCAACGTCTCCTTCCAGCGCGACGTCGTACGCGTCACCCGGTAGGCACACGGTCGAGAGCCCGGGACGGTGGGGGGTCCCGGGCTCTCGACCTGCGCTCCGGCTCCCCCGGCTGGAAGACTGCGGGCATGCCGCACGACACCGACGTCCTCGGAGCGCCGTACACGGCGGAGACCATCGGGTTCCCGCCGGACGACGAGGGTCCGGTGGTGGCGACCCTGGTCCACAGACCGGCCGACGTCGGGAGCCGGCAAGGGCCGAGGGCCGTGCTGCACGTGCACGGCTTCGCCGACTACTTCTTCCAGACCGCGTACGCCGAGTGGTGGACGGCTCGCGGCTACGACTTCTACGCCCTCGACCTGAGGAAGTACGGTCGCTCGCTCCGGCCGCACCAGACCCCGAACTACGTCGCCGACCTGCGCGAGTACTTCCCCGAGATGGACTCGGCCTGGTACCGCATCACCGAGCGGGACGGCCATGACCATGTCGTCCTCAGCGCCCACTCCACGGGCGGACTGACGGTGCCCCTCTGGGCCAACGAACGGCAGCCTCCCCTGGCCGGCCTGGTGCTGAACTCGCCGTGGTTCGACCTGCACGGGTCGACGCTGATGCGCACCCTCGGGACGCGGGCGCTGCTCGAGGTGGGGACACGGCTGCCGATGCGCGTCGTCCGGCGCAACGTCACGGGCTTCTACACCCGCAGCCTGCACCACGATCACGAAGGAGAGTGGGGCTTCGACCTGGCGTGGAAGCCGATCATGTCCTTCCCCGTCTACGCCGGGTGGCTACGGGCGATCCGGCTGGGCCACGCCGAGCTGCATGCCGGACTCGACGTCGGGTGTCCCGCGCTGGTGCTCACCTCGGGCCGCAGCGCCCTGCCGACCGAGATGGGCGAGGACGTGCACCAGCACGACATCGTCCTCGACGTGGAGCAGATCCGGCGGTGGTCTCCTGCCCTGGGACGGCACGTCACCTACGTCGGCATCGAGGGTGCCCGCCACGACGTGGTCCTCTCGCGGGCCGACGTCCGCGAGCGCGTCTACGACGAGCTGGAGCGCTGGGTCACGGCGTACGTCGACTGAGGCCCGTGGCGGAGCCGGTCTCGACGCTGCGGCCTCGTTCCTCGGTCACAGCTGCTCGCTCGCTAGGCTGCGCCGCATGAACCCCGCACTCGGTCTCGCCGCAGCCCGCCTCGTCATCGGGGGGTGCGCCCTGGCCACTCCCGACCTCGGCACCAGGCTCTTCCGGCTCGACGGTCCCGGTAACCCTCAGCTGCCCTACATGACCCGCCTCTTCGCCTCGCGCGAGATCGTGCTCGGCGCCGCGACCCTGCTCAGCTCGGGACGGACCCGTCGCAACCTGGTGCTGGCCGGGATCGGCGTCGACCTGGCCGACGCGGCCGCGGCGTGGCTCGCCGGAGAGGCACGCGCCGTCGACCGGACCACGGCCGCCATGCTCACCGCCCCCGCGGTGGCGGCGGTGTTCGCGGGAGCAGCCGGGGTCGTCGCGGGAGTCTGAGCCCGAGCGGCCCGTCGGGACCGCCCCCGGCCGGGGTCACCCTCGCAGGAAGACCACCAGCGCGGCGACGCCGACCACCACGATCACCGCGCGCAGCAGGACGGGCGGGAGGCGGCGCCCGACCCCGGCCCCGATCTGGCCACCGACCACCGAGCCGATCGCGATCAGGCCGGCGATCGGCCAGTCCACGTCGGCGACGGCGATGAACACCACGGCCGCCACCGCGTTGACCAGCAGGGCGAGGACGTTCTTGGTGGCATTGTGCCGCTGCAGGTCGTCGTCGACCCCGATGCCCAGGATCGCCATCAGCAACACCCCCTGGGCGGCGCCGAAGTAGCCGCCGTAGACCCCGGCGCCGGCCACGGCCGGCCACACCCAGCCTGCTCCGTGGTCCGGGATCCCGCCGCGGGCGGCGTGCCGGGCGGCCACCTTGCGCTGGATGGCCGGGCCGAGGATCACCAGGAGCACGCCGATCCCGATCAGGACCGGCACGATCGCGTCGAAGGCGGAGGGGGGCAGGACGAGCAGGAGAACGGCGCCCGCGATGCCTCCCAGCACCGAGGCCGAGGCGAGGCGCAGGAGGCGGCTTCGCTGGCCGGACAGCTCGCGGCGGTAGCCGACCGCTCCGGAGAGCGAACCCGGCACCAGCCCCACGGTGTTCGAGACGTTGGCCGTCACCGGGGGCACGCCGAGCGCCAGCAGCGTCGGGAACGTGATCAGGGTCCCCGACCCCACCACGGTGTTGATGGTGCCGGCAGCGACGCCGGCGAGCAGGACGGCCGCGATCTCCAGGCCGGTCACGAGGCGGGCGGCGCCCCGGGGTCAGCCGTCGGCTCGTCCTGGGTGGGGACCGAACCGGAGGGCGACGCCTTGCCCGGGTGCGCCGCACTCTCCGCCGCCGCGATCGCCTGCTCCACGCTGGCCGTGGTCTTGGCCAGCTCGGCGTCCCCGCCCGTGGACGGGGCCTCGGGCTCGGTCGGACCCATGTCGACCCTGGTCCGGGGTCCGTCGACGTCCTGGGGAATCCCCTTCAGGTCGTTCATCGTCGACCCCAACCCCTCGAGCGCCTTGCCGATCTCGCTCGGCACGATCCACACCTTGTTGGCGTCGCCCTCGGCGATCTTCGGCATCATCTGCAGGTACTGGTAGGCGAGCAGCGACTGGTCGGGGCGGCCGTCGTGGATCGCCTGGAAGACCGTCTGGATCGCCTGGCCCTCACCCTGGGCTCGCAGGATCGACGACTCCCGGTCGGCCTGGGCCCGCAGGATCTGGGACTCCCGAGCGCCCTGCGCGTTGAGGATCGAGGACTGCTTGGAGCCCTCGGCGGTGAGGATCGCGGCCTGGCGCTGGCCCTCGGCGGTGAGGATCACGGCCCGCTTCTCGCGGTCGGCACGCATCTGCTTCTCCATCGAGTCCTTGATCGACGGTGGCGGGTCGATGCCCTTCAGCTCGACCCGGTTGACGCGGATGCCCCACTTGCCGGTCGCCTCGTCCAGCACGCCGCGCAGACCGGAGTTGATCGAGTCGCGACTGGTCAACGTCTCCTCGAGGTCCATGCCCCCGACGATGTTGCGGAGCGTCGTCATGGTCAGCTGCTCGATCGCCTGGATGTAGTTGGCGATCTCGTACGTCGCCGCGACCGGGTCGGTGACCTGGAAGTAGATGACGGTGTCGATGGAGACGACGAGGTTGTCCTCGGTGATCACCGGCTGGGGCGGAAAGCTGACCACCTGCTCGCGCAGGTCGATGATGTAGCGCACGCGGTCGACGAACGGGACGACCACGTTGAGGCCGGCGGGCAGGGTCTGCTTGTACTTCCCGAACCGCTCCACGATGCCGGCCCGCGCCTGCGGCACTATCCGCACGGTCTTGGCGAGCAGCACCACGACGAACAGGAACGACAGCAGGATCATGATCAATGCAGCGGTCATGACGGCTCCTCTGGAGGTTGCGTAGTCGGAAGGACGGTCAGGCCTCGTGGCCCGGCACGGGGTGGACGAAGGCGGTGGCGCCACGGATCTCGAACACCTCGACGGTCTCCCCAGCCGCGATGCTGAGGGTCTCGTCGTAGGGCTGCGCGGACCAGATCTCCCCGGCCAGCCGGATCCGGCCAGGCGTCAGGGCGGTGATCGGCTCGGTCACCAGTCCCTGCTTGCCGACCAGCTTGCCGTGACCGAGCTGGAGCTCCGGACCGCCGTGGAACTTCTTGGCGAGGCCCGGACGGACCAGCGCCAGCATCGCGACGGACGTGGCGGCAGCGGCCAGCAGCTGCACGGCGACGTTGAGGTCGAGGGCTGCCGCGACGAATCCGGCCAGGGCTCCCACGGCCAGCATGATCAGGATCAGGTCGAGGCTGAACATCTCGGCGACCCCGAGCAGGATGGCGGCTCCGAGCCAGGCCTCCCACGCGTGATCACGGAACCACTCCATGTCGCGACTTTAGCCTGCGGCACCCACTCAGCCGCCCCTGTGGCGGGTACGACGGCGCGCCGCGTAGCGGCCGTCGTGGTGACTCAGCAGGAGAGGCATCCCGAACGTGCGGGAGAGGTTCTCCTCGGTGATCACGTGCGGCAACGGACCGGAGGCCACCACGGCTCCCTCGCGCAGCAGCAACGCGTGCGTGAAGCCGGGTGGGATCTCCTCGACGTGGTGGGACACCAGGACCGTGGCCGGGGAGTCCTCGTCCATGGCGAGCACGTTGAGCGTGGACACCAGGTCCTCGCGACCACCCAGGTCGAGTCCGGCGGCCGGCTCGTCCAGCAGGAGCAGCTCGGGGTCGGTCATCAGCGCCCGCGCGATCTGGACCCGCTTGCGCTCGCCCTCGCTGAGGGTGCCGAACGTCCGGGACCGCAGGTGCCTGACG
The DNA here is from genome assembly GCF_035703625.1 of Nocardioides sp. GTDB lineage: Bacteria > Actinomycetota > Actinomycetes > Propionibacteriales > Nocardioidaceae > Nocardioides. Next base: position 5,103 of record NZ_DASSXS010000181.1, read on the forward strand.
CCGACCTCCTCCATCAGGTCCGCGGCCCGGTCGTGGTCGAGGTCGTCGTACTCCTCCCGCCAGCGACCGAGCACGCCGTAGGACGCCGAGACGACCACGTCGTGGACCACCTCGTGGCGTGGGATCCGCTCGGCCAGTGCGGCGCTGGTGAGCCCGATCCGTGGCCGGAGGTCGAAGACGTCGACGGTGCCCAGCACCTCGTCGAGGATCCCGGCCACTCCGGACGTCGGGTGGATCTGGGCGGACGCGACCTGCAGCAGCGTCGTCTTGCCGGCACCGTTGGGCCCCAGGACGACCCAGCGCTCGTCGTCCTCGACGGCCCAGGAGATCGAGTCGATGAGAGTGGCCTGGCCACGCCGGACGGTGACGTCGGCGAACTCGAGCACAGCGGCCATGGCCGCAACCCTAGCCATCTGACGCGGCGGCGTATCCTCACCCGCCGTGACCTTTCCGCTCCTGCCCTCCGTCCGCCTGTGCTGGTGGGGCACGGCATGGCTCCGCGGTCATGTCGTCAGCGACCAGCTCGTCGACGGTGTGGTGGGTGACGACGCCGGGCACCTGGTCGGGAACGCCGACGGCGCCGAGCCGCTGGTGCTGGGCCTGGGACGGCTCAGGAGCGTTGGCGCGACCGGCTTCGGGCTGGCGTTGCCGGTGGCCGGTGACCCGCTGGGGCTGGGGGGTCCGCCGGGGTTCAACGCCGCGGCCCTGGCCGCCGGCGAGGCCGTGGTGACGACCAGTGCGGAGGTGGGGCTGGTCCCGGTGCGCGTGGGCGCCTCGGTGACCTGGGAGGAACATCCCGCCCAGCGGCGCCAGGTGCCCGACGTCGGCGAGGCCGACCGCTCGCTGCGAGCGGCCCTGCTCGAGACCGCCGACGAGCTGGCTCGCCTCGACGTGGCCCGCTGGCGGCCCGAGGTCGCCGACGAGCTGATCGACCTGCGCCACCCACATCCGGTCGAGGCGCCCCCGGGGGTCCCGTCCCGGTGTCTGGCGCTGGCCGGACGCGGGATCCAGGCCATGACCATCGTGGAGCTCGCCCTGGTCGACGACGGTGGCGCCATCTCCGCACACGAGGTCGAGCAGCGCCGCGAAGCGCTGGTCCCGCTCGAACGCGCGGGCCGGCGTGCACTCGTGGCCGCATGTTCCCCCGAAGGGTGGCCGGACTGACCGCCTGGCCTTCGAGTGCGTGATGGGTGTGCGCCATGCAGATCAGCCTGGGGAGCGCCGCCGACACTCCCGGCGGCGATAGCCTCGGTCCCGACATGGACGACACCACAGCCGACGGGGCACCCAGGACCCTGCTGATCACGCTCACCGGCAAGGACCGGCCAGGCGTGACCTCCTCCATCTTCCGGACCCTCTCCCACGCCGGCGTCGAGGTCCTCGACATCGAGCAGATCGTGCTGCGCCGGCGCCTCGTGCTCGGCGTGCTGGTGTCGGCGCCGCGGGACTGGAGGAAGCTCCGTGATGCCGTCCAGGAGACCGCGGCGTCCATGGACATGACGGTGGAGGTCGATCGCGGCGTCGGCGACAACCGCGCCCGGCGCCACGGCCGGTCCCACGTCACAGTGATCGGCACGCCCCTGAAGGCCGCCGCCATGGCGGCGGTCGCCGGGCGCATCGCCGACAGCGGGGCCAACATCGACCGGATCGAGCGGATGGCGCGCTACCCGGTCACCGCCATCGACCTGCACGTCTCGGGCGCCGACCCGGAGATCCTGCGGGGGCTCCTCGCTTCCGAGGCGGCCCGCCAGTCCATCGACATCGCCGTCCAGCCCGCCAACCTGCTCCGGCGGGGCATGCGGCTGATCGTGATGGACGTCGACTCCACCCTCGTCCAGGGCGAGGTCATCGAGATGCTCGCGGCCCAGGCCGACTGTGAGCCCGAGGTCGCCCGGATCACGGAGGCGGCCATGCGGGGCGAGCTCGACTTCGAGGAGTCGCTGCGGGCGCGGGTGGCACTCCTCGAGGGGCTGGACGCCGCCTCGCTCGACACGGTGTACGACGCCCTCGAGCTCGCGCCCGGCGCGCGGACCCTGGTCCGGACCCTCCGCCGTCTCGGCTACCGGTTCGCGATCGTCTCCGGCGGGTTCAGCCAGATCACCGACCGGCTCTCCGAGGACCTCGGTATCCACTTCGCCCGCGCCAACGAGCTCGAGATCGTCGACGGCCGGCTCACGGGTCGGATCGTCGGCGACGTCGTGGACCGGGCCGGCAAGGCCGACGCGCTGCGCCAGTTCGCCGCCGAGGCGGGGGTGCCGCAGCAGGCGGTGATCGCGATCGGCGACGGCGCCAACGACCTCGACATGCTCAACGCCGCCGGCCTCGGCATCGCCTACAACGCCAAGCCCGTGCTCCGGGACGCGGCCGACACCGCGGTCAACGTGCCGTACCTCGACGCCATCATGTACCTGCTCGGCATCTCACGCGAGGAGATCGAGGCCGCCGACGCGGAGGCCGGGATCGTCACCCCGTCGCCGCCCATCCCCTAGGACGCCGGCTCGCCCCGGCCGACGTGGAAGGCCACCAACCGGGCGCTGGTGAGGTCGAGGTCGGCCCACGCGCCGTCGTACTCGAAGACGGCGACGGCGCTCGTCGGGAAGCCGGACATCATCGCGGTCAGCGCCTCCGGGTCCCCGCCCCCGTCGTCCAGCAGCTGCGCCACCTGGGCCATGGTCGGGTTGTGTCCCACGACGACGACCACGCGCGCGTCGGCGGGTGCGCCGCGAAGCAGGTCGAGAGCCGTGTCCGCGCCGGCGGTGTAGAGCCCCTCGTCGACGGCGGGCTGGAGGTCCCAGCCGGCGCCCGACGCGAGGGCCGTCCAGGTCTCCACCGCACGCGACGCAGCCGAGACCAGGGCGTGGTC
>NZ_DASSXS010000047.1:0-31337 GCF_035703625.1 Nocardioides sp.
GGTCGGTGGCCCGGACCGGCGCGAACGGGCGAATCCACTTGTCGTCGATGACGCGGCTCCGGCGCTGCTCGTCGGTCTCGAGGACGTCCTTGATGTGCAGGTAGCCGAGGAGACCGCCGTTGTCCCCGATGGCCGGGAACCTGCTGAAGCCGGTGGCGGCGCACAGCTGCTCGACGTCGGCGACGGTGGCTCCGCGCCGGACGGTGGTGAGGCTGTCGGGGCTCATCAGCACGTCCTGCACGGTCTTCTCGGTGAAGCCCAGCGCCCCGGCAAGCCGGCCGTACTCCTCCTCCTCGAGCAGGCCCTCCCCCCGGGACTCCTCCACCAGGGCCGCGACCTCCTCCCGGGTGAAGGTGGAGCTCACCTCGTCGCGCAGGTCGACTCCCACCAGGCGCAGGATCGCGGCCGCCATGGCGTTGACCACGACGATGACGGGCCGCAGCACCGTCACGATGGCCCACACCGGCGGACCCAGGACCATCGCGGCCCGGTCCGGCCCGGCCAGCGCGATGTTCTTGGGGACCATCTCGCCCATCACGACGTGCAGGTAGACCACGATCGACAGACCGATGGCGAACGCGATCGGGTGGACGAAGGACTCGGGCACGTGGAGGGCGTGCAGCCCGGGCTCGATGATGTGGGCGATGGTCGGCTCGGCCACCGCACCCAGCAGGAGCGAGCACACGGTGATGCCGAGCTGGTTCACCCCGATCACCAGGGAGATGTTCTCCATCGCCTTGAGGGTGGTGCGGGCGAATCGGGAGCCGGCCTCGGCCCGCGGCTCGATCTGGGTGCGGCGTGCCGACACCAGCGCGAACTCCGCGCCCACGAAGAAGGCGTTGCCCGCCAGCAGCAGGGCGGAGAACAGGAGGAGACCGACCGTGGTCATCGCTCGTCCTCCGCGGAAGGGTCACCCGCGTGCAGCCGCAGGCTCACCCGGTCGATGCGCAGCCCGTCCATGTAGAGCACCGAGAGCACGGCCAGCTGCTGCCGGAGCCCCTCCTCGTCGCTCGGGTCGGGGACGGGAACCTCGGCGACGTCGCCCTGGTCGGGCACCCGGCCCAGGGTGCGCAGGACCAGTCCCGCGATCGTGTCGTAGTCCTCGTGGTCGGGGAGCTGGATACCCGTCAGGTCCTCCACCTCGTCCGGACGCAGCAGGCCGGACAACGACCAGCTGCCGTCCTTGAGCTGTCGGGCACGCGCCCCGAGCCGGTCGTGCTCGTCGGCGATGTCGCCCACGATCTCCTCGATCACGTCCTCGAGGGTGACGATCCCGGCATGGCCGCCGTACTCGTCGAGGACCACGGCCATCTGGAACCCCTCCCCCTCGCGGAGCAGGGCCAGCAGCGGGTCCAGCCGCATCGTGTCGGGCACGACGATCGGCCTGGCCATGATGTGCTTGATGCGGGTGGTGGCGCGCTCGGGGACCGGCAGCGCGACGGCGTGCTTGACGTGGACCGTCCCGACGACGGTGTCCTCGGCGTCCAGCACCGGGAACCGCGAGTGACCCGACTGCCGGGCCAGATCGATGACGTGGGTGGCCCGATCGCCGTCCTCGACGCTGACGGTGCGCACGCGCGGCGTCATGATCTCGCCGGCCGTACGCGTGCCGAACTCCACGGACCGCTCCATCAGCTCGGCGGTCTCCGTGTCGAGCGTGCCGTGCTCGGCCGAGCGCTGCGCCAGGGACGCCAGCTCGGCCGAGCTCCTCGCCGAGCGGAGCTCCTCCTGGGGCTCCAGCCCGAGCCGGCGGACCAGGGCGTTGGCCGAGCCGTTGAGCAGCCGGATCGGCACGCGGTTGATCGAGGTGAAGGTGCGCTGGACGAGCTGGGTCCGGCGGGCGACCTGCATCGGACGGGCGATCGCGAGGTTCTTCGGCACCAGCTCACCGAAGATCATCGTCAGCCCGGTACCGATCGTCAGCGCGATGGTCACCGACACCGCCCGCACCGCGCCCCCGGGAACGCCCAGCGACTCGAGGGGCCCGTCGATGAGCTCGGCGATCGCGGGCTCGGCGAGGTAGCCGATGGCCAGGTTGGTCACGGTGATGCCGACCTGCGCCCCGGACAGCTGGGTCGAGAGGGAGCGAAGCGCTCGCTGCACCCCGATCGCCCCGGCGTCGCCCTCGGCGGCGGCCTGGTCGACCTTGCTCCGGTCCACCGTGACGAAGGCGAACTCGGCGGCCACGAAGACGCCACAGGCGGCGATGAGCAGCAGAGCCGTCCCGAGGAGGATCCACTCGGTCAGCGTGGGCTCCTTCGCGAATCGGGTGGTGCTGGCACCGCCACCCTACCGGCGTGGTCGCCCACGACCCGGATCGCCGGAGCAATGTCCCCGATTCGCCCCCCGAGGGCGGGCCGAGTGCCTACTCTTTCCCTTCCTCAAGATCTCCTCAACGCATTCTCGGCAAGGCGACCTCTCCGTGACCATCCCACTGCTCGGCACCCAGGCGCGTCACCTGGTCAGCCGCTTCTCCTACGGCGTCACACCACGCCTCGCGACCGAGGTCCGGGGTGCCGGCGGCGCGAGCGCATGGTTCGAGCGTCAGCTCACCCCGAGCGCCGTCGACGACCCCGGTGTGGCCGGGCTGGCCACCTGGTTCCCGAGCCTGGACAGCAGCGCGGCGACGTTGTGGCGACGCCAGGTCGAGGGCATCGAGGGCGGCTGGGAGGTGATGGCGGACTACGCCCGTTGGGTCCTGCTGCGCCGGATGCGCTCGCGCCGCCAGGTCCACGAGGTGATGACCGAGTTCTGGGAGAACCACTTCAACGTCCCCGCCAACGGGGATGCCGCGTTCACCCACCGCAAGTCCTACGGCGACGCGATCCGCGCCCACGCGCTCGACAGCTTCGAGGCCCTGCTGCAGGCGACCATCACACACCCCGCGATGCTGATCTACCTCGACAACGCCGTCTCCACCGCCTCCCACCCCAACGAGAACCTCGGCCGGGAGCTGCTGGAGCTGCACACGGTCGGCCGCGGGAACCACGACGAGGACGACGTCAAGAGCTCGGCGCGGATCCTCACCGGCTGGACCGTGGACATGTGGCGCAGCTGGGCACCGTCGTACGACGCCGCGCGGCACTGGCGCGGGCCCGTGCAGGTGCTCGGGTTCGGTGACCCCAACGCCGACGCGGACGGCCGGGACCTCACTCGTCGCTACCTCTCCCATCTCGCCCACCACCCGCAGACGGCCCGGCGAATCGCCCGCAAGCTCGCTGTGAAGTTCGTGCAGGACGACCCGCCGGAGGCGCTCGTCGAGGAGCTGGCGGACGTCTACCTGCGAGCCGGGACCCGCATCCGGCCCGTGCTCCGGGCACTGGTCGCGAGCCCCGTGTTCGCCGCCTGCGTCGGCGCCAAGGTGCGCGACCCCGGTGAGGACCTGGTCGCGACCTACCGTGCGCTGGGCGTCAGGGTCGCCGAGCCCACCACCGAGCAGGATGCCGCCAACAGCATGCTGTGGCAGGTGTCGTCGCTCGGCTCGGCGCCGTTCTCCTGGCCGCGGCCCGACGGCCAGCCCGCCGACAACCAGGCGTGGTCGTCGCCCTCGCGGGTGCTGGCGTCGATGCAGATCCACTACACGATGAGCGGAACGTGGTGGCCCACGACCGGGATCACCTATCGCAGGCCGACGTCGTGGGCGCCGGAGCTCCCCGTCCGCTTCGACCGGCTGGTCGACCATCTCGCACGGGTGTTCCTCCACCGTCGCGCCAGCGACGCACTGCTCGCCGCCTGCTGCGATGCGGTCGGCTGCCGACCCGGCGAGAGGATCACCCGTGACCACCCGGTCATGGGGTGGCGCAACCCACGGCTGCTCACCTGTGTCCTCGACTCCCCCGACTTCTTCTCGAGGTGACTCCATGACCCCTTCTGCCTCCACCCAGACGTCGCCCCCCGCGGACTGCTGCGCCGAGTACGCCGCCCTGACGCGGCGCGGCCTGCTGCTCGGGACTGCCGCGCTGGCCGGTTCGAGCACCATGATCGGCTCAGCGGTCGTCCGCGCCTCCGCGGCGACCACCGTGTCCGCGCGGTCGGTGATGGTGGTGCTGTCGCTGCGCGGCGCCGCCGACGGAATGTCTCTGGTCGTCCCGCACGGCGACCCCGTCTACTACTCCGCCCGGCCCCGGCTGGCGATCCCCGCGGACCGGCTGCTCGCGCGCGACGCCATGTTCGGCCTGCACCCGGCCCTGGCCCCGCTGCTGCCACTGTGGAGCTCGGGCCGGCTCGCCGCCGTCCACGCCACCGGACTGCCCGCGCCCAACCGCTCCCACTTCGCCGCGATGGAGGAGGTGGAGGATGCCGACCCGGGCTCGACGGTGCGCTCGGGCTGGCTCAATCGCCTGATCGGGCTCGACGACCGGACCTCGCCGCTGCAGGCGATCAGCGTCGGCGGCGGGGTACCCCCGGCGTCGCTCTACGGGCCCGCCGACTACCTCTCGGCGCGGGACGTGCGGTCGGTCAGCATCCCGGCGGGCGACGCGTCGGACACCGAGGGCTGGCGCAGGGTCCGCTCCCTCCACCGGTTGTGGGACGGCCAGTCCACGCCGATCGGACGGGCGATGCGGGCAACCCTCCGGTCGGTCGCCGAGTTCGAGCCGGCGCGCAGCACGAGCCCGACGCCGGCCCACGGGGCGACGTACCCCTCGGGGGACCTCGGGCGCGCCCTCGCGGAGGTGGCCCGGATCATCCGTGGGGACGTCGGCGTGGAGGTGCTGACCGTGGACCAGGGCGACTGGGACCACCACAGCGGGCTGGGCACGGCCGACCGGGGACGGATGCTCCGCAACGCCGGCGAGCTCGCCGCGTCGGTGGCCGCGTTCTTCACCGACCTCGGCCCGCTCGCCGACAAGGTGACGCTGGTGGCGCTGAGCGAGTTCGGGCGGCGCGTCGTCGAGAACGCCAACGAGGGTCTCGACCACGGGTACGGAAACGCGATGCTGCTCATGGGTGCCGGCGTCGTCGGTGGCTACCACGGGCGGTGGCCGGGCCTGGTCGCAGACCACGACGCCGACCTGCAGGTCACGACCGACTACCGCTCGGTGCTCTCCGAGGTCGTCTCGTCCCGGTTCGCGGCCAGCCCGGCCGCGGTGTTCCCCGGCTTCGTACGGGAGCCCGTGGGGGTCATGCGCGGAGCGTGACGGGTGCCGCGTCATAGACTCGACGGCGAACTGGGGCCGCGGCCTGGAGGGGCCGGTCCGTGAGACCGAGGTCAAGGGGGATTACTTCCGTGACATCCGATTCCTGGGACGCCGATGCCCTGGTCCGTCGCTACGACGAGGTCCGATCCCACACCGAGTCCCTGGCGGCTCCACTCTCGCCCGAGGACCAGACCGTCCAGTCGATGCCGGACGTCTCTCCGACGAAGTGGCATCGCGCCCACGTGACCTGGTTCTTCGAGACCTTCGTGCTGGCCGACCACGAGCAGGAGTTCGCGCCGTACGAGGAGCGGTACTGGTTCCTCTTCAACAGCTACTACGAGGCGGTCGGTCCCCGCTACTCGCGCCCCGACCGCGGTCTGATCAGTCGCCCGGGCGCCCACGACGTCGGGGTCTACCGCGGCAACGTCGACGACCGCATGCGCGACCTCGTCGCCCGCCTCGACTCCGGCTCCCTCGACAAGGTGGCGCCCACCATCGAGCTCGGCTTCCACCACGAGCAGCAGCACCAGGAGCTGCTGCTGATGGACATCAAGCACGTGCTCTCGCTCAATCCCCTGCAGGTGGCCTACGCCGGATCGCCCAGCGCGCACTCGGAGCCCGATCCCCTCGGCTGGGTCGACATCGAGGGCGGCCTGGTCGAGATCGGCCACCAGGGGGAAGGGTTCAGCTTCGACAACGAGCTCCCCCGCCACAGCGCGTGGTTGGAGCCCTACCGCCTCGCCGACCGGCTGACCACCAACGGCGAGTGGCTCGAGTTCATGCGCGACGGGGGCTACGAGCGGCCCGACCTCTGGCTCTCCGACGGGTGGGCCAAGGTCAGGGACGAGGGGTGGCGCGCACCGTTCTACTGGACCGAGCAGGACGGCGTGTGGTTCGAGCACACCCTCCACGGCACGTGGCCGGTCAATCCGGGCCTGCCCGTGAGCCACGTCAGCTACTACGAGGCAGAGGCGTTTGCGACGTGGGCGGGCAAGCGGCTCCCCAGCGAGGCCGAGTGGGAGCACGGCCTCGTCGCCGACGGCCAGTTCCAGCCGGCCACGGTCATCGGCAACCTCGGCGACCGCGAGACCTACCACCCACGCGCTGCCCCGGCCGGCGACGCGCAGTCGGGCTCGGGACGGCTGCGGCAGGTCTACGGCGACTGCTGGGAGTGGACGTCGTCCGCCTACCACCCCTACCCCGGTTTCCATCCCCCCGAGGGCGCCATCGGCGAGTACAACGGCAAGTTCATGTCCAGCCAGATGGTGCTGCGCGGTGGCTGCGCCCTCACACCGGCGGGTCATGCGCGGGCGACGTACCGCAACTTCTTTCCCCACCAGTCCCGCTGGGCACTGTCCGGGGTCCGCCTCGCCGACGGTGGTGCACCCGCAGCCGAACGACCGGCAGCGACGGCGTGAGCTCCCCCAGGCGTCCCGTGGTCTCGGTGGTCCTCGACCCGGAGTGGGCGGGTGACACCCTGGTCCAGGACGTCCGGAGGGGCCTCGGCGACCAGCCGCGCAGCCTGCCGCCGAAGTGGCTCTACGACGACGTCGGGTCCGAGCTGTTCAGCCAGATCACCCGGCTTCCGGAGTACTACCCGACCGAGCGGGAGCGATCCATCCTGACCCGGCACGCCGACGAGATCGTCACTCTCACCGGCGCCACCACCCTGGTCGAGCTGGGCAGCGGCACGAGCGACAAGACCCGGACCCTCCTCGACGCGTTCACGAGGAACGACCAGCTCACCCGCTTCGTCCCGGTCGACGTGTCGGAGGAGACCCTCCGGGCCGCGGCCGCGCAGCTCGCCGAGAGGTACCCCAGCCTGACGATCGAGGCCCTGGTCGGCGACTTCACCCTGCATCTCGGGCACCTGACGGGTCCGGGCCCGCGCATGGTCGCGTTCCTGGGAGGCACCATCGGCAACCTCTACGTCGAGGAGCGCGCCGCGTTCCTCGGTGCGCTGGCCGACTCGGTGGATCCCGGGGACTGGCTGTTGCTGGGCACGGACCTGGTCAAGAGCGCAGACCGGCTGATCGCGGCCTACGACGACCCCGGAGGCGTCACCGCCCGGTTCGTCACCAACTGTCTGCAGGTGCTCAACGACCGGCTCGACGCCGACTTCGACCTCGACGCGTTCACCTACGTGCCGTTCTGGGACCCCCACATGGAGCGGATGGACCTGCGCCTGCGGGCCGAGATGCCCCAGCACGTGTCGATTCCCGGAGCGGGGATGTCGATCGACCTCGCGAGCGGCGAGGAGCTCCGGGTCGAGATCTCGACGAAGTTCCGGCCCGAAGGCATCGCCGCCGAGCTCGGTGCAGCCGGGTTCGAGGTGGAGCGCAGCCTGACCGACGACGACGGCGACTTCGCGCTCACCCTCGCCAGGCGCCTGCCCTGACCGCAGGTCAGCTGCGTCCCGGGGCCGCACCGAACCGGATGACCAGCACGGCCATGTCGTCCCGCGGGGCCTCAGGGGCGAACTCCACGACCAGCCGCCGGACCCGTTCCGCCACCGCCTGGGCGGAGTGCGCCGTTCCGGCGGCGGCGAGCTCTCGCGCCAGTCCCTCCTCGCCCAGCATCACCGAGCCGACCCGCCGTTCCAGGACGCCGTCGGTCACCGCCACGAACAGCTCGCCTCGTGACAGGCGGTGCTGCTCCGCGAAGTAGCGCACGTCGTCGACCACGCCGAGCAGGGACTGCGGGCGGCCGACCTGCTCGACCGCGCCACGCTCGTGCACGATCATCGGGAGCGGGTGTCCCGCACTCACCATCTCCACGCGCATGCCGTCACCGTCGGGCTGCAGGATCCCGGCCACCAGGGTGAGGAACCGGGATCGTTCACCTTCGTCGATGATCGCCGCGTTGAGGCGTTCGAGAACGTCGGAGATCGGGAACCCGGCGAGCACCAGCGCGCGGATCGTGTGCCGCGCGAGCCCGGTGACGGCCGCCGCCTCGGGCCCGGTGCCACACACGTCGCCGACGACGAAGCAGGATCTCCCGCCTCCGATCGGGAACAGGTCGTAGAAGTCACCCCCGGCGGTGCTCGCCTCTCCGGCGGCCTCGTAGACCACGCCGACGTCCAGACCCGGCGCCTCCGGCGTGGACGACGGCAGCAGGCTGCGCTGGAGCGCGTTCCCTATCGCCCTCAGCTCGCCGTGGGCCTTGGCGTTCTCGATCGCGATGGCGGCGCGTCGGGCCACCGACTCGGCGACCAGGAGGGGCTCGCCGCGCAGCGGGTCGCCCTCCGGCCGGCCCAGCGACAGGTGCCCGATCCGGCGCCCGCGCGCCGTCAGCGGCACGGTCAGCACCTCTCCCCACCGGCCGGCCGCCCACGGGCCGGGCTGAACGGACCGGGGCTCCACGGTGTCGCCCGGTTCCGCCGGGTCGGCCGGTTCCTCCCACGAGGGCACGTTCCCGGCCTCCAGGTCGGCGCGCAACGGCTCGATCTGCCGCTCGTCCTGGTGCCACACCTGTTGCAGGACCGGGTTGCCCCGCTCGTCGTCGAGGTGGACCGCACACCACCGGGCGATCTTGGGCACCACGATCTGACCGGTGATCGCCATCGTCATGTCCTGGTCGAGCGACCCGGCCAGGAAGTCTCCCGCCTCGGCGAGGAAGGTCAGCCAACCCCTGCGCTCGCGCTCCAGGGACTGCAGCCGGGCCCGGTCGGTCGCCACCGCGAGCGCGTTGGCGATCTGCTGCAGGAGCACGCTCTGGTCCGGCGAGAAACCCTCGACGTGCGCGGCGGCCACCCCGATCGCGCCGACGACACGGTTCTCGACGGCGATCGGGACGAGCACCAGCGAGCACAGCCCGGCCTCGGCGAGCAGCGGGACCGGCGTCTTGGAGAAGTCGGGCACGACCACGGGCAGGTGTGGCGTTCGTGGATCCGGCGCGCCGGGTACACCCGAGGCGAGCCGTCGGCCGATCATCGTCGAGGGCAGCCCGCTGACCGCCTTGATCTCGTACTCGTCCTCGAGGTCGCGCAGCATCAGCAGGTACGCCGCGTCGGCCGAGAGCCGGTCACGCACCCGCTCGACCGCCAGCATCAGGTAGTCGTCGAGGCGAAGGCGGACCAGGGCCTCGTCCATCAGGCCGAGGCCCTGGTCGGCTGCCGGTGCTCCCGGCCGTGCCGCGGGGCGCTCGATCAGCGCGCGCTGGTCGGCCGCCACCATCAGTACCGTCGAGCCGGTGCCACGCTCCCGGCCGACGTGTGAGGCGAAGACCGCCACGGGCTCCTCGTTCTTGTGCAGGACGCAGTAGGTGCCCTGCCATCCACGGGCCATGTCGGCCGGCGAGGGGAGCTCGTGCTCGTGGTCTCCGGGCACCCGGTCCAGCAGCTCGTCGAACTGCCGCCCTCCGATCTCGTCGGCGTGCCAGCCGAAGAGCGCCGTCGCGTCGTCGTTCCACGCCGACACCACACCGCTGCCCGACAGCTGGGCCACGGCGACGTGCGCACGGCCCGAGCTGTCACCGGGCGGGGGCGACCACCGGGCGGCGGGCTGCTGGTCCCCCGGCCGGTCGAAGCGCAGCCACACGCGCTTGGAGGCGGAGGTGTAGTCGACGCCCCAGGCCGAGGCCAGGGAGAACGTGATCATGAGCCCGCGGCCCTCCTCCGCGTCCTCGGTGGCCTGCGCCACCACCATCGGCAGCATCCGCTTGGGGTGGAGGTCCTCGACCTCCACGCGCACGCTCTGGGTGTCCAGGCGGAGCTCGAGCCGGGCGGTGGTGCCGGCGTGCACGACCGCGTTGGTGACGAGCTCGCTGACGAGCAGGACGACGCTGTCGGCCAGGTCGCCGGCCTCCCACTCCTCGAGCATCTCGCGGGCGAAGGCACGGGCCTGGGCCACGGACTTTTCGTCCGCCGCGAAGGTGCGGTGAGCGTGAAGCGGCAGAGTTGTCATGACCACTTTCGGAATTTGCCTGCGGACTTACAACATGGTGACAGACTTGGGGCCGGGCGAGGGGGTGCACGAACGAGGAGGCGCGTGATGCCCAGCAGCAAGACCGGCGGCAAGCGGACCAGTGGGCCAGTCCGGCGCGCCTCCGCGCCCACCAACGGCTCCGGTCCCGACGGAGCCGATGCCACCGAGCTGAAGCGACTCCTGGCATCGATGAAGTCGATGCGGGACGGCAACTTCCGTCGGCGGATGCCGGTCACCGGCGACGGCACGATGGCCGAGCTCTACGAGGTCTACAACGAGATCGCCGAGCGCCAGCAGCACCTCGCCTCCGAGCTGAACCGGGTCCGGCGCGTCGCCGGGCGCGAGGGTCGCTACACCGAGCGGCTGGAGCACGGCCTCGGCGAGGGTGGCTGGGCCAAGTCCATCGACGCCGCCAACGGGTTGGTCTCCGACCTGGTCCGTCCGACCAGTGAGCTGGCGCGCGTGATCGCCGGCGTCTCCGAGGGAGACCTGACCCAGCGCATGAACATCCGCATGGACGACCAGCCGATGCGCGGAGAGCCGTTGCGGCTCGCCCGCAGTGTCAACCGGGTGGTCGACCAGCTCTCCTCCATCGCCGACGAGATCACCCGCGTGACCCGCGAGGTCGGCACCGAGGGCAAGCTCGGCGGGCAGGCCAAGGTGAGCAGCGCCGACGGCAGCTGGCGCGACCTCATCGACGCCGTCAACACCATGTCGTCGCGGCTGACCGACCAGGTCCGCGACATCGCGACAGTCACCACCGCGGTCGCCAACGGCGACCTGTCGCGCACCGTGACGGTGGAGGTCGCGGGCGAGATGGCCCAGCTCAAGGACACCGTCGACCGGATGGTGGACCAGCTCTCGTCGTTCGCCTCCGAGGTCACGCGCGTGGCCCGCGAGGTCGGCACCGAGGGCCGCCTCGGCGGCCAGGCGCACGTCCGCGGCGTGGCCGGCACCTGGAAGGACCTCACCGACTCCGTGAACACCATGGCGTCGAACCTGACCGGCCAGGTGCGCGGCATCTCGTCGGTCGCCCAGGCGGTGGCCCAGGGCGACCTGAGCCGGCAGATCACCGTGACCGCCCGCGGTGAGATCGCCGAGCTCGCCGAGACCCTGAACTCCATGACCGGCACCCTCCAGACCTTCGCCGGCGAGGTCACGCGGGTGGCCCGCGAGGTCGGCACCGAGGGGATCCTGGGTGGCCAGGCCGACGTGCCGGGCGTCTCCGGTACCTGGAAGGACCTCACCGACTCGGTGAACTTCATGGCCAGCAACCTGACCAACCAGGTGCGCAACATCGCCGAGGTCACCACCGCCGTCGCCCGGGGCGACCTCAGCCAGAAGATCACGGTCGACGTGCGCGGTGAGCTCTCCGAGCTCAAGACGACCGTCAACGTCATGGTCGACCAGCTCTCCTCCTTCGCCGACGAGGTCACCCGTGTGGCCCGCGAGGTGGGTGGCGAGGGCCGGCTGGGCGGCCAGGCGGCAGTGCCGGGCGTCTCCGGCACCTGGCGCGACCTCACCGACTCGGTGAACTTCATGGCGGGCACCCTGACCTCGCAGGTGCGCAACATCGCCGAGGTCACCACCGCCGTCGCCGGCGGCGACCTGACCCGCAAGATCACGGTCGAGGCGCGGGGCGAGATCCTGGAGCTCAAGAGCACCATCAACACGATGGTCGACCAGCTCTCCGCCTTCGCCGACGAGGTCACCCGCGTGGCCCGCGAGGTCGGTACCGAAGGACGGCTCGGCGGCCAGGCGGCCGTGCCGGGCGTCGCCGGCACCTGGCGCGACCTCACCGACTCCGTGAACTCGATGGCGAACAACCTGACGGACCAGGTGCGCAGCATCGCCCTGGTGTCCACGGCCGTCGCCCGAGGCGACCTCAGCCAGAAGATCTCGATCGAGGCCCGCGGCGAGGTCGCCGCCCTGGCCGGGACCATCAACGCCATGGTGGACACCCTGCGTGCCTTCGCCGACGAGGTCACCCGCGTGGCCCGCGAGGTGGGCACCGAGGGCATCCTCGGCGGCCAGGCCCACGTCCGCGGCGTGGCCGGCACCTGGAAGGACCTCACCGAGTCGGTGAACTCGATGGCGGGCAACCTGACCAGCCAGGTGCGCAGCATCGCGCTGGTGACGACCGCGGTGGCGAACGGCGACCTGACACAGAAGACGTACGTCGACGCCCGGGGCGAGATCCTCGAGCTCAAGACCACGGTCAACCGGATGGTCGACCAGCTGTCGTCGTTCGCCGACGAGGTCACCCGCGTGGCCCGCGAGGTGGGCACCGAGGGCAAGCTGGGCGGCCAGGCACAGGTCGCCGACGTGTCCGGGACCTGGCGCAAGCTGACGGAGAACGTGAACCAGCTCGCCGGCACCCTGACCACCCAGCTCCGCGCGATCGCCGAGGTGTCGACCGCGGTGACCCAGGGCGACCTGAGCCAGCAGATCAGCGTCCAGGCGCAGGGCGAGGTCGCCGAGCTCAAGGACAACCTGAACCAGATGATCGACAACCTGCGGGAGACCACGCGGGCCAACCAGGACCAGGACTGGCTGAAGACCAACCTGGCCCAGTTCACCGGGCACATGCAGGGAGGTCGAGACCTCCTCGACCTCTCCCGTCTCATCGTCAGCGAGCTGACGCCGCTGGTCGGCGCCAGCCAGGGATCGTTCTTCCTCAGCGACGAGGACGCCCAGGGCGAGGTGTCGCTGCGGCGGATGGCCTCCTACGGCTACCGTCCGCGCAAGGGCGTGCCCAGCGTCTTCGCGCTGGGCGAGGGCCTGGTCGGCCAGGTGGCCCTCGAGCGATCGCCGATCATGCTCAAGGACGTCCCGGGCGACTACATCCGGATCTCCTCGGGGCTGGGCGAGGCCCCGCCGCTGAACATCGTGATCCTGCCGGCGGTCTTCGAGGAGCAGGTGCTCGGCGTCGTCGAGCTCGCGTCGTTCAACCCCTTCAGCCCGGTCCAGATGCAGTTCCTGGAGCAGCTGATGGAGAGCATCGGCGTCTCGCTGAACGCCATCATCGCCAGCTCGCGCACCCAGGAGCTGCTCGTCGAGTCCCAGCGGCTGGCCTCCGAGCTGCAGGAGAAGTCCGGGGAGCTGGAGGCGCAGCAGAAGGAGCTGCAGCAGACCAACGCCGAGCTCGAGGACAAGGCGAGCCTGCTGGCCGCGCAGAACCGGGCGATCGAGATCAAGAACCTCGAGATCGAGGACGCCCGACGTGGCCTCGAGGACCGTGCCGAGCAGCTCGCCCTGTCGTCGAAGTACAAGTCGGAGTTCCTGGCGAACATGTCACACGAGCTGAGGACACCCCTCAACTCGCTGCTCATCCTCGCCAAGCTGCTCGCCGAGAACGCCGAGGGCAACCTCAACTCCCGCCAGGTCGAGTTCTCGCGCACCATCCACACCGCGGGCACCGACCTGCTCCAGCTGATCAACGACATCCTCGACCTGTCCAAGGTCGAGGCCGGCAAGATGGACGTGCACTTCGCCGACGTGGCCCTCTCGGGGATCGTCGAGTACGTCGACGCCACCTTCCGGCCGCTGACCGCGGAGAAGGACCTGCGCTTCTCGGTGTCCATGTCCGACGACGTCGACCGGATCCTCTACTCCGACCAGCACCGTCTGCAGCAGGTGCTGCGCAACCTGTTGTCCAACGCGGTGAAGTTCACCTCCTCCGGTGAGGTGAAGATGGTGATCCAGCGCGCCACGGATCACCAGCACTTCGTCTCCGAGTCGCTGACCAACGCAGACCAGGTGATCGCCTTCTCCGTCTCCGACACCGGTATCGGAATCCCTGCCGAGCAGCTCAAGGTCATCTTCGAGGCGTTCCAGCAGGCGGACGGCACGATCAGCCGCAAGTTCGGCGGCACCGGGCTGGGCCTGTCCATCAGCCGCGCCATCGCCGAGCTCATCGGCGGCGAGATCCACGCCGAGAGCGTGCCCGGGCAGGGCAGCACCTTCACCCTCTACGTGCCCCGGCACGCGAGCTCCGAGGCCTCCCCCCTCAGGCTCTCTGCGCCGACGAGCGAGGTCGTCGAGGGCGAGGTGTCGACCGGCGACGCTCCGGCCGACGAGGTCGACCGCAGCGGGCGGGTCCTCCTGGTCGCGCTCTCCGACGACGACCTGCGGGAGAAGGCGGTTGCCATCGCGCAGGCGAGCGGAGCCCGGGTCGTCGCGAGCTCCAAGCCGGAGACCATCTTGATCTCGGCCAGGCAGCACCGCCCGGACGGGATCCTGGTCGGCCTGGACATGCGGATCGACAGCGGCGAGTCACTGCTGCAGTCGCTGAAGCACAACCACGAGCTCCGACACATCCCGACGGTCGGCGTCCTGACGCCGGGTGCCGTCGAGAGCGCCCACGAGGCGCGGCTGAGCGGGGCCCTCGACGTGGTGGAGGAGCCGGCCTCCTCCGAGCAGATCGAGGTGGCGTTGCAGGACCTCAGCGCCTACCTCGACCGCAGGACCCGCTCACTGCTGGTCGTGACCAGCAACGTCGTCGACGAGACGTCCGCGGTCGTGGCTCTCTTCGGCGCCGTGACCGACGTCGTGCTGCGGGTCAAGACCAGCGTCAACGAGGCGATCGCGGCACTGGAGAACGGGCAGTACGACTGTGTGGTCGTCGACCTGAAGCTCTCCGGGGGCACCGGCTTCGACGTGATCAAGCGGATGCGTGCACGCAAGGCCCTCCGGGAGATCCCGGTGGTGGTCAGCACCGGCGACACCCCGTCCAAGCGTGACCTGACCCGCCTGGGCCAGTACGCGCAGAGGTCCGTGGTCGCCTACCCGTCCTCCATCGAGCAGCTGATCGACCAGATCGCGCTGTTCCTGCACCGCTCCGACGTGGAGCTGCCCGCACCCGAGGCCACCTCCGGTGAGCAGCTGCACCAGGACGACGAGGTCTTCGTCGGCAAGCGCATCCTGATCGTCGACGACGATGTCCGCAACGTCTTCGCGCTGACGAGTGCCCTCGAGCCGCACAACCTCGACGTGGTCTACGCGGGCAGCGGCGAGGAGGGCATCCAGATGCTGCAACAGGACCAGGAGATCGACCTGGTGCTGATGGATGTGATGATGCCCGGCATGGATGGGTACACCGCCATGCGCGAGATCCGGAAGGTTCCGGCGTTCCGCAGCCTGCCCGTCATCGCCCTCACCG
The DNA here is from genome assembly GCF_035703625.1 of Nocardioides sp. Lineage (GTDB taxonomy): Bacteria > Actinomycetota > Actinomycetes > Propionibacteriales > Nocardioidaceae > Nocardioides. Next base: position 15,225 of record NZ_DASSXS010000047.1, read on the forward strand.
CGAAGGCGATGCCCGGCGACCGCGAGAACAGCCTGTCCGCAGGAGCCTCCGACTACGTCACCAAACCGGTCGACATCGACCGGCTGCTCAACCTGCTGCGGCTGTGGCTGTCGTGACCGAGCGCGCCAAGATCCTGCTGGTCGACGACCGGCCAGAGAACCTCCTGGCCCTGGAGGCGATCCTGAGTGCCCTCGACCAGGAGCTGGTCCGCGCCAACTCGGGCGAGGAGGCGCTGCGGGCCCTGCTCAAGGACGAGTTCGCGCTCATCCTGCTCGACGCCCGGATGCCCGGCATGGACGGGTTCGAGACCGCGGCGCGCATCAAGGGGCGCAACCGCACCAAGAACGTGCCGATCATCTTCCTGACGGCCGTCGACACCGACAAGAACAACACCTTTCGTGGTTACGCGGCCGGCGCGGCCGACTACATCGCCAAGCCGTTCGACCCCTGGGTCCTGCGGGCCAAGGTGCAGGTCTTCGTCGACCTCTGGGTGGCGGGTCGTCGCCTCGCCACGCAGGCAGCCTTCCTCCGCCGCCAGATCGGCGGCGGTGGCCAGGAGGCGATCGACGTGCTCGGCGAGCTCCGGGAGCGCGTTGCCGAGGTCGAGGAGGCCGTGGAGGTCCTGGCGATCGGGTTGCAGCCCTCGGCCGACCCCGTCGTCCGGAGCTCCGCAGAGCGCGTCGCGCGCCGCGTCGCGTCCCTGAAGCAGGCACTCGAGGTCCTCGACAGCAATCCCGCCGACGTCACCGCGAGCCACCACGAGTTCACCTGATCTCTCAACCGTCCGACTTGACCAGGCCACTGGCCGCCGGGTAGGAAGACCCGCGGGAGCAAACCGGGGGCATACGAGTTGGAGGGACTCTTGTCTTTGTACTGCCCGTGGGCGACTGATGCCGCAATGACCTGGATCTGGGAGCACGCACGACCTGCCGGTGGACCGCCACCCGAGGTCGGAAGGCGGGTCGGCCAGGACGGATAGCCCAGCCATGAGTGCAGATTCCCTGCAAGGCAGCTGGGACCGGGTGACGAGGCACGGCCACGCCGTGCCGCTGTACTTCTACTCGCACCTGTTCGTGTCCCATCCTGAAGTGCGTCCGATGTTCCCGTTGTCCATGTCGGGCCAGCGCGACAAGTTCGTGAGCGCTCTCGGCCGGATCGTCAGCCATGCCGACCAGCTGGAGAACGACGCTGCGTTCCTGCAGCACCTCGGACGCGACCACCGCAAGTACGCCGTCCTGACCGAGCACTACGACGCGGTCGGGGCCTCGCTGTGCGCGACCCTGAAGCACTTCCTCGGTCACGAGTGGGACGAGGAGCTCGCCGCGGACTGGACGGCGGCCTACCAGGTGATCGCCCGGATCATGGTCGAGGCCGCGGAGATGTCCTCCGAGACGACCCCTGACTGGTGGGACGCGGACGTGGTCTCGGTCGAGCGACGCACGATGGACCTGACGCTGCTGACGATCCGGCCCCGCCGCCCGTTCTCCTTCCTGCCCGGACAGTCGCTGTCCATGGAGATCCCCAACCGTCCGCGGCTGTGGCGCTACTTCAGCCCGGCCAACGCCCCGCGTCCGGACGGCTCGATCGACCTGCAGGTCCAGCAGATCGACGGGGGCCAGGTCAGCACCGCCGTGGTCCGCTCGCTCAAGGTCGGGGACACGGTCAAGCTGGGAGCCCCGGTGGGCGAACGGCTCACGCGACGTACCCACGACCGGAGCGACCTGCTGATGGTCGCGGGCGGGACGGGCCTGGCCCCGCTCCGCGCGATCGTCGAGCAGATCGACCAGGAGTGGCAGCGGCTCAACACCGCCCCCCGGGTGCACCTGCTGCACGGAGTGCGGATGCCCTGGCACCTCTACGACCGGCCGTGGCTGCGCAGCCTGGCCAAGGCCCGCCCCTGGTTCGAGTACACGGAGGTCGTCTCGGACGACCCGTCCTACCCCGGGACGCGGGGGAAGGTCGGCACCGTCGCGGCCAGGCAGGCGCTGTACGGCCGGCGGGCCATGGTGTGCGGCGGCCCGCAGATGGTCGCGCACACGCTGGAGCAGCTGACCGCAGCCGGAATGCCCACCGAGCACATCACCTACGAACACTTCTACTACGCGGCCGCCGAGCAGGGCACCGAGGCCGCACTGACCCCCTCTGGAGACCTCACGTGACCGATCACGACGAACAGCACGCTCGCCACCTGACGCCCGACTCACTGCGGGAGCGGACCTTCCGCCGCCGGATGGTGGGGCTGGACGCGGACGAGGTGTACGCCTACCTCGACCTGCTCGCCGACCAGATCCAGACCTGCGACACCGAGCGGGAGGCGCTCCGCGCGGACAACAGCCGCCTCCAGGCAGAGGTCGAGCGGATGCGTACCGAGCTCGCCGAGCAGGAGCCGATGGAGGACCGGGTCAACGAGCAGGTGGTCCAGCTGTTCAGCCAGGCCCAGCTGGTGGCCGAGGAGATGGTCGAGGACGTCAGCCGCGACGCGCGTGAGCGACTCGGCCAGGCGCGCGCTCACGAGCGCCAGATCGTCGAGAAGGCCCTGGACGCCGCCGGCGAGCAGGTCCGCGAGTACGCCCTCAGCGCGCAGGCGAAGATGCGGTCGGTGATGGAGTCCTTCGCCGACGACGTCGACCGGCTGGGCATCCCGGCGGCCCGCGAGGCCGCTCGGGCGTCCTCCGCACGCGACCCACTCTTCGACGACATGAACGAGTGGCAGGCGAGCGTCCGCAACGGGCGGGGTCCGGGTCACCCCCGCTCGGCCGACTGACGATGCGGACGCTCTGGAAGACCGCTCCCGCTCCCCGCACCGAGGTCGGTGTCGACCCGGCCGCGGCCGAGGAGTTCATCGCGCAGTTCCATGCCGAGAACCCCCAGGCGGGACCGGCGGCACCGCGGATCGCCGCGGTGCGGCGCCACATCGACCTGACCGGCACCTACTGGCACACCCCCGAGGAGCTGGCCTTCGGGGCCCGCGTCGCCTGGCGCAACAACGCGCGGTGCATCGGGCGGTTGTACTGGCGCAGCCTCCAGGTGCGGGACCTGCGAACGGTGGGCGACGCCGCCGGAGTCGCGGGCCACTGCGTCGAGCACCTGCGCGCGGCCCACAACGGCGGGAAGATCCGGCCGGTGATCAGCATCTTCCCGCCTCAGGCGCCGTCGCGCCCCGCGCCCCGGATCTGGAACGAGCAGCTCATCCGGTACGCCGGATACGACCTCCCCGGCGGACAGATCCTGGGCGATCCCCGCAACCGCGACCTCACCCGCGAGGTCATCGACCGCGGGTGGCGGCCGCCGGCGGTGCGGGGAGCCTTCGACGTGCTGCCGCTCGTGGTCGAGACCGCGGACGAGGGGCCACGCATGTTCCTGCTCCCCGACGACGCCGTGCACGAGGTCCCGCTCGAGCACCCCGAACTGCCCTGGTTCGCCGAGCTCGGGCTGAAGTGGCACGCCGTCCCCGTCATCAGCAACAACCGCCTCGACATCGGCGGCGTCTCTTACCCGGCCGCCCCGTTCAACGGGTGGTACATGGGCACGGAGATCGGCGCTCGCAACCTGGCCGACACCGATCGCTACGACCTGGTGCCGACGGTGGCCGAGCGGATGGGGCTGGACACCTCGAGCGACGCGACCCTGTGGCGCGACCGGGTCCTGGTCGAGCTCAACCGCGCCGTGCTGCACTCCTTCCGACGGCACGACACGACCATCACCGACCACCACACCGAGTCCCGTCGCTTCCTCACCCACGTCGAGCGGGAGGAGCAGGCCGGCCGCCGCTGCCCCGCCGACTGGAGCTGGATCGTCCCGCCGATGTCCGGCTCGCAGACGCCGGTCTTCCACCGCTACTACGACGGTGACGAGCTGAAACCCAACTTCTTCGCCGGCTCCACCGAATGCCCCTGGTGACTCACTCGTAGACGAACTTCTGCGGTCCCGGGTAGATCCACGACAATGCGTCCCGGAGCCGGTCCCGCCAGTTCTCCCAGCTGTGGCCGTCGTAGGCCTCGACGTAGCGCACCGACATGCCGGTCGACTCGAAGGTCGGCACCATCGACCGGTTGGGGACGATCAGCGGCTCGAGCACCCCGCAGCTGACGAACACCCGGTCGGCCACGTGGGTCGGCCGCGCGCGGTACTTGTTGACGAACTTGACGACCGGGTCGAAGACCGGGCCGCCGCCGTGGTCGACACCGCCGATGTCGGTGAACACGAACGATCCGGACATCAGGACCAGCGAGCCGTAGGTCTTCGGCGACTTCACGGCCGCGGAGAACGACGCCACCGCGCCGAAGCTCGACCCCAGCAGGCATCGGCCGGACGGCTTCCCCATCAACGGCAGGTCGGCCTCCAGCCGGGGCACCAGCTCGTCGCTGACGAAGCGTGAGTGCGCGGTGGAGTTGGCGTACTCGGTGAGCCGCTCCTCCGGGTGCAGGAAGGCGACGACCGTCTCGGCGACGTCGAGGCGGTGGATGAGGTTGTCGAGCACCGTCTTCGCGGCGGCGTACTGGAGGAAGTCGGGGCCGTCGTGCACCACCAGCAGCGGGTACGTCGTCGTGCGCCGGAACCGTGCCGGCAGGTACAGCGTCACCGGGCAGTCGCGGCCCAGCGCACGGCTGCGGATCGTGGTCTCCACCAGGTCCCCCTGGCGTGCGTCCGCATCGGGCAACGTCCAGTCGGGTGTCTCGTAGCCGTGCGCCGAGCAGACCGACGAGCTCCCGACCGGGCTGTGGGAGAGGTCGGGGTTCAGGGGGTCGTTGATCCGCTCGACGTGGTCGCCGCGCCGGACCTCGATCTGGTAGTCCACCCGCGAGCCCTCGGGGAGCTCCAGCACCAGGTACCAGAGGTCGGTCCCCCAGAGGCGGCGCAGGGGCAGCAGGTCGGCCAGCCCCACGATCCGTTGGGCCAGGTGGACGGCGTCGGCCTCGCCCCGGAACAGGAAGGTGCAGCGCGGGCCCTCCACGATCGGCACCTGGTGCTGCGCCAGGAACTCGTCGACCGCCCCGGCGTCGAGCGGTGTCCGGTCCTTGAGCCGGTTGATGGCCAGGCGTCGGGCCTCGACGCCGGGGGCTGGCTCGGTCACGCCGCCTCGAAGGCGTTGATCCGGCCGTCGCGGTCGACCACGCGGGCCTCGGCGGGGAGCCGTCCGTCGGTGAGCCGGACCCGGACCCCGTCGTCGAGCACGAGGCAGCGGGCGGGCTCGAAGCGGCGGGCCAGCACCGACATGCGCACCGGGTCGTTGACCCGCAGCCGGCGGCGTGCGTCCGGGAGCGGCACGATGTCGTGCAGCAGGCCGATCCCCTCCCCCATCAGCTCGGTCTGCGCGACTCCGTGCGGGACGAAGTCGTGGAACAGCACGACGCGCTCGGTCAGGGCCATCGCCCCGGCGGACCAGGCGACGACGAACCCGGGCAGGTGGGGCTCGACGTGGAACAGGTGCAGGACCCGCACCAGGTCACCGACGTGACCCCCGGCGACGACCACCCCCGCCGCGGACTGCAGGATCTCGCGCACCTGCTCCCGGTGGGCGGCGACCAGGGGCCGGCTCTGGGGCTGCCAGGCGTCGTAGAACTCCAGGTGGGCCTCCCGGACCCGGACGAGGTGCTGCTCGTCGGCCATCCGGACCAGTTCCAGCGCGTCCGCGAGGACGCGGTCCCGGAAGCGTGGCCTGCCCTCCTTGCCCGCGGCGATCTCGTACGTCGCGTCCAGGGCATGGTCCAGCTGTGCCAGGTAGAGCTGTCGTAGCTCGTCCAGGGCCACCCCGTGCTCGCGCTCGGCCCTGGCGTAGTCCTTGTCCTTCTCGAGGACGTCCTGCCACCGGGTGTGGAGCGACAGGTTGACGCCGCGGTCGCCGAGCAGGCCGTTCAGCTCGGCGTCGTCGGGCTCCCGCTCCCGCCAGCCCGCCGTGACCGTCGCGATCCGCGCGTCCGGATCCAGGTCGCGGACCACGTGCTGCACGCTCGGGCGGCGTTGGGACCCGAGCAGGACGACCTCGCGGGTCACGTCGCGTGGACCTGGACGGTCCGTCCGACGTCGTCCAGCATCTGGCGCAGCACGTCGTAGTCGGTGTGACGCATCCGGATGTAGGCGTTGGCCATGTAGCCGGCCTCGGGCGGCTGGGTGGGGGTTCCGGGGTGGGGCAGGTGGGCGTCGAGCACCCACTCGCCGTACTTGCCCTGCACCTCGTCGACACCGGAGTAGCCGGCGATCTGGCCGTCCCGGTCGGGGCGCAACGCGATGATGCCGCTCGCGAACCTCCGCGAGGGGCGGGACGTGACGTCGCCGTGCACGATGGCGTTGGCCCACTCCCGGTAGAGGTCCAGGTCGTTGCCAGCCGAGTAGAGGTCCCACGCCCCGACGCCTGGCGGCCGGCAGCCGATCTCGGAGAACTTCAGCCCCTTCGGCCCGAAGAACCACTCCATGTGGGTGGCGCTGGTGCCGATGCCCAGCGTCCGGGCCACCCGCTGGCCGAGCTCGCGAAGCTCGGCGTACTCCGCAACCGAGTCGAGACGGTTGGTGGAGACGAACTGCGGGGAGATCCAGCGCGTCCGCATCGCCTCCAGCACGTTCGGGTAGTAGTGCGAGACGAAGTCCAGCGGGGCGTGTCCGTCGACCGCCATCGTGTCGTAGAAGCCCTCGTGGCCCTCCACGAACTCCTCGACCGCGATGGAGTCGACGCCCTGCCTGCCGAACATCGCCAACGCCGCCTCCAGCTCCCCGCGGTTGTCGACGCGGGTGGTGTCGAGGGCCCCGGCACCGGTGCGCGGCTTCAGCACGATGGGGTAGCCCACGGCGTTGGCGAACGTCCACACCTCGTCTGCGGTGTGGACCGCGGCCGACGCCGCGGTCGGCACGCCTGCTTCCCGCAGGGCGTCCTTCATCGACGGCTTGTCGCGGCACAGCCAGGCCGTGCGGACCGAGGTGCCGGGGATGGTGCAGTTCTCCCGCACCTGCGCGACCGGGAGCGTGTGCGCCTCGATGGTCGTCTCGATGCGGTCGACCCAGACCTTGCCCTGGATCCAGCGGACGACGTCGGTCATCGCCGCGACGTCGACCACGCTGCTGACCTGGTGGTAGTGCGCCAGCCAGCCCTTCAGCTCCTCGTCGAGGGCCTCCTGGGGAGACTCCCCGACGCCGATGACGGTGGCCCCGACCTGGGCCAGGGCCCGGACGAACTGGCGCTGGTTGTTCGGGAAGGACGGCTCGACGAAGATGACGCGCACGGCCGTCATGCTAGCCCTCCGGTCGCCCTCCCCCGCCAGGGCGTGTCCCCCGACCGGGCCCTGTCCCTGTCCTCATCGCGACCGCGCCGGTAGGGTCCGGCGCATGGTCGCCGCCGCGTTCGTCGCGCCGTACCTGCTCGAGGCCACCGCCCGTTTCGTCACCGCCGCCGCGTCACTGCCCGGCGTGCGGCTGGGCGTGGTCACCAGCTCGGCGCTGGAGGACATCCCGCCCGAGCTGCGCTCCCGCCTCTCGGGGCACTGGCGGGTCGAGAACGCGCTGGATCCACGACAGATCGCCGAGGCCGTCTCCGGGCTGTCCGGCCAGATCGGGCGGGTCGAGCGCCTCGTCGGAGCCCTCGAGCAGCTCCAGGTGCCGCTGGCGCAGGTCCGCGAGGCCTTCGGCATCGAGGGCATGGACGTGCAGACCGCGCACAACGTGCGGGACAAGGCCCAGATGAAGCGGGTCCTGCAGGAGGCCGGCGTGCCCTGTGCCCGCTACTCGCTGGTCAGCAGTGCCGGGGAGGCACGGCACTTCGCCGGCGAGGTCGGCTTCCCGCTCGTCGCCAAGCCCCCGGCCGGAGCCGGATCGCAGGCCACCCACCGCCTCGACGACGGGCACGCGCTGGAGGGCTGGCTGCAGGTGATGCCACCCAGCGGAGAGGCACCCGCCCTGCTCGAGGAGTTCCTCGTCGGCGAGGAGCACACCTTCGACAGCGTGTCGGTGCGCGGCAACACGGTGTGGTCCTCGATCGCCGACTACCACCCGCCGCCGCTCGACGTGCTCCGCAACCCGTGGATCCAGTGGACCGTGCTGCTGCCGCGCGACATCGACGGCCCGGAGTACGCCGGGATCCACTCGATCGGTCCGGCGGCCCTCCGCGCGCTGGGGGTGACCGACGCGCTGACCCACATGGAGTGGTTCCGCCGCCCGGACGGGACGGTGGCGGTGTCGGAGGTCGCAGCCCGACCCCCGGGAGCGCAGCTCACGTCGATGCACGGGTACGTCCACGACTTCGACCTCTACCAGGCGTGGGCAGAGCTGGTGGTGCTCGGCCGATTCGACGTACGCGAGCGGCGCTACGCCGCCGGGACGGCGTACCTGCGTGGCATGGGTCGGGGCCGGGTCCGGGCGGTCCACGGGGTGGAGGCCGTCCAGCGCGAGGTCGGACACCTCGTCGTGGACGCCCGGCTGCCCCGGCCGGGACAGCCGGCCGGCTCGGACTACCTGGGCGAAGGACACGTGACCGTCCGTGACCCTGACACCGAGGTGGTGCGTGACGCGCTACGCCGGATCGTCGGCGGGGTGCGGGTCGAGCTGCTGGAGGGCCTGTGACCAACGTCGTGATGATCTCGCCGGGGTACCCGGCGGAGATGGCCTACTTCACCCGCGCGCTGGCAGCGGTGGGTGCCACCGTGATCGGGGTGGGAGACCAGCCCGCGCACGCCCTCCCGGAAGCGGCGCGCGGGGCCCTGGCCCACTACGAGCACGTCTCCCTCGCCGACGAGGGGGCGGTGCTGACGGCTCTGCGCGGGCTGAGCCGGCACGCCCGGATCGACCAGGTCGAGTGCCTCTGGGAGCCCTACATGCTGCTCGCGGCCCGGCTCCGTGAGGCGTTCGGGCTGCCGGGCATGTCCGTCGCCGCCACCGTGCCGTTCCGCGACAAGGAGCTCATGAAACGGGCGCTCGACAGTGCCGGGATCCGCACCCCGTGGCATGCGAGCGCGACGACCGTGGCCGAGGTGTGGGAGGCAGCCGACAAGATCGGCTACCCGCTGATCGTGAAGCCGATCGCGGGTGCCGGGTCGGCCGACACCTACCGGGTCGACTCCGCCTCCGACCTGGGCGACGTGCTGCCGCACCTTCGTCACGTGCCGGAGGTCAGCGTGGAGGAGTTCGTCGACGGCGAGGAGTTCACCTACGACACGGTCTGCGCCGGCGGCCAGATCCTCTTCGAGCACATCCTGTGGTACCGACCCCGCCCGCTGCAGATGGCACAGCACGAGTGGGTCAGCCCGGTGGCGATCTCCTTGCGCGAGCTGGAGGTTCCGCACCTCCAGGGCGGCCGGCAGATGGGACAGCAGGTGCTCGCGGCCCTCGGGTTCGACACCGGCTTCACCCACATGGAGTGGTACCGCAAGCACGACGGCGAGGTGGTCTTCGGCGAGATCGGAGCCCGGCCACCCGGAGTGCGGGTCGTCGACATGATGAACTTCGCCACCGACGGTGACGTCTACGTCGGCTGGGCGGATGCAGTGGTCCACGGGCGGATGAGTCCCCTCGAGCAGCGGTACAACGTCGGGAGCATCTGCAAGCGAGCCCACGGATCCGGTCGGATCTCGTCGGTGAGCGGGCTGGACCGGCTCCTGGCCGAGTACGGCGACTCGGTGCTTGCCGTCGACCTGCAACCCGTCGGCGCACCGCGCAGGGACTGGAGAGCCTCGACCATCGGTGACGGGATCGTCTTCGTGCGCAACCGTGACCTGCCGCGGGTCATCGAGATGACCGAGCGCTTCGCCTCCGACCTGCAGCTGTACGCCCAATGAGTGAGCCGGGGATCCGCACGGCCGAGATCCGCTCCGCACTCGCCGACGTCCTCCCCGGCATCCGGGCCGACCTCGAGCGACTCGTGCGCATCCCGTCGGTGTCGGCCGACCCGGCGGCACGGCCGCACGTGGAGGCCTCCGCGGCCGAGGTGGCCCGCCAGCTGGTGGACGCAGGGCTCCCCGAGGTCGAGGTGATCGGCGAGGGTGGCGGCCTGCCCGCCGTCGTCGGGCGCAGGCCCGGGCCACCCGGCGCGCCGACCGTGCTGCTCTACGCCCACCACGACGTGCAGCCCGTCGGCGACGAGGGCCAGTGGGCGACCGCGCCCTTCGAGGCCGTCGAGCGGCAGGGGCGGCTCTACGGGCGGGGTGCGGCCGACGACAAGGCAGGGGTGGCGCTGCACTGCGCGGCGCTCCGTGCGCTCGGCGACGAACCCTCCGTGGGCGTCACCGTGCTGATCGACGGCGAGGAGGAGATCGGGTCACCCACCCTGCCGGCGCTCCTGGCACGCCACGGGGAACGCCTCCGGGGCGACGTCCTGGTACTGGCCGACTCCATCAACTGGCGCGTGGGCGTGCCAGCGCTGACCACCTCGCTGCGCGGCGGCGTCAACGTCGTCGTGGAGGTGCGCACCCTGGAGCACGCGGTCCACAACGGTGCCTACGGCGGTCCGGTCCCCGACGCGCTCACGGCCCTGGCCCGGCTGCTGGCCACGCTGCACGACGACCGGGGGGACGTGGCGGTCGCCGGGCTCTCGCGCAGCGACACCGACCCACTGGACCTCACCGATGACCAGCTGCGCACCGACGCCGGAGTGCTCGACGGCGTACACCTGATCGGCACCGGCACGCTGACCTCGCGGCTGTGGACCGGCCCGGCCCTGTCGGTCATCGGCATCGACGCCCCCTCGGTCGACGAGGCCGGAATGGTGCTGGTGCCGTGGGCGCGTGCGCGGATCGCCCTCCGGATCGGCCCCGGGGACGACGCCGCTGCCGCCCGGGACGCGGTCGTCGCGCACCTCCGGGACCACGCTCCGTGGGGCGCGGCGGTGAGTGTGAGCGCCGGCGAGCCGGTCGCGCCCTACTCCGCGGAGACCTCGGGACCCGCCTACGCGGCCGCGCGGGCGGCCTTCGCTGACGCCTGGGGCACTCCCCCGGTCGAGATCGGGGTCGGCGGATCGATCGGGTTCCTCGCACCCTTCGCGGCGGCGTTCCCGGACGCGGAGATCCTGGTCACCGGGATCGAGGACCCCGACACCAGGGCCCATGCACCCAACGAGAGCCTGCACCTGGCCGACTTCGAACGCGCCTGCCTGGCCGAGGCACTGCTGCTCGAGCGACTCGCGAGGCGCTAGTCAGGTGCGCTCCGGGCAGACCTCGTCGAGGTACTGCGGGAGCATCTCCCGCCAGGTGGGCCAGTCGTGCTTCCAGCTGCTGCCCCACGAGTCGACGCGGTTCGGCACACCCTTGCGGCCGAGGACCTCCGCCACGTTCCAGGACTCCCCGATGTCCTCCCACTCCCCCTCTCCGGAGGCGAGGATCACCCGCCGCTGCCGCAGGGTCTCCAGCTGGGGACCTTCGAGCCCGGGCAGGAAGTCGAGCGGCGAGGCGAAGTAGAGGTCGTCACTGAACCGGCCGTCGACGAACCGCTTGAGCTGGTAGGTGCCGCTCATCGCAATCGCCGCGTCGAAGACGTCGGGGTAGCGGCAGAGCACGGCGAGGGCGTTGAACGCCCCGATGGAGGCGCCCGCGGTGACGATCCGCGGTCGGGCCCCACCGAGGTCGGCCTGGATGGCGGGGACGACCTCGTGGCGTACCGCCTGGTGGAACCGGTTGAGCAGGGCCATGCGGTAGCCCGTGGAGCCGATGCCGGCCGCGAGGGCCCGACCGGCCACGCTGTCGCAGGAGTAGAGCTTGACGCGTCCGCTCTCGACCAGCTCGCCGCAGGCGCCGACAAGGTGGTTGCGCTCGATCTCCTCGGCGTCGCCTCCGGCGGTCGGGAACACCAGCACCGGCGTGCCGAAGTGCCCCCACCGGGCCAGGGTGATGTCCTGCTGAAGCCGCTCGGAGAACCACCGCTCGGTTGCCTTCACGTGAACCGCTCCTCCACTGTCGGGGCCTCCGGGATGCATACCACGGGTGACGATCACGGGCCATCTCGACGACCGGCGCACCATCGCTATAGTCGGCTGGAACTCCACGAACGGGAGGTCTCACGGTGGGTGACCATCTGATCGGGCTGCTGCTGGGCGCAGAGAAGGACTGGCCGCGAGCGTTCGAGACGGTTCTGCGGATGGTGGGGCCGATCAAGGAGGGCGGGGACGTCCACACGCTCTCCAGCGAACGCCTGACCATCGAGCCGTTCCGCCTCGACGACCCCGTGCGTACGCCGCTGGTCATCGACCGGCTGGCTCACTGGTACTACCACCCGCGCGAGTGGCTCAAGAAGGCCGCGCTGGTGAACGGCACCTACCTGCTCAACAGCCCGTTCACATTCCAGTCGATGGAGAAGCACAGCGCCTACTGCGCGATGGTCCGGCTCGGGCTGAAGGTCCCGCCGACCACCCTGGTGCCCTACAAGAACCCCGTCGACAACGTGCGGTGGGCCTACACCTCCGAGCAGTACAACCGCCCGTTCGACCTCGACCAGATCGCCGACGAGCTCGGCTACCCGCTCTACATGAAGCCCTTCGACGGGGGTGGCTGGCGCGGCGTCTCGCGGGTCGACGGACCGGAGTCGCTGGTCCGCGCGTACGACGAGTCCGGCGAGATGCTCATGCACCTGCAGGCCACCGTCGACTACGAGCACTTCGCCCGCGCGCTGTCCATCGGCCCCGAGACGATGGTCATGGACTTCCGGCCGGACCAGCCCATGCACAACCGGTACGCCGTGTCGCACGACTTCCTCTCCGAGTCGGCCGGGCGTCAGACAGCCGCCATCAGCCGGATCGTGAACGCGTTCTTCCGCTGGGAGTTCAACTCCGCGGAGATGCTGGTCACCGGGGACGAGGTCTACCCCATCGACTACGCCAACGCCTGCCCCGACGTGGCGATCACCTCGCTGCACTACTACTTCCCCTGGGCGATCACGGCCCTGGTCCGCTGGTCGGCGTACTGCGTGGTCACCGGTCGCCGGTCCGCCGTGGACCTGCAGACCTGGCGATACTTCGAGATCGCCGACGACCCCGACCGCTCCTACGACGAGAAGCTGGATGCCTACCTCGCGCTGGCGGACGAGTACCTCGAGAGCGACAAGTACCGGGAGTGGTGCGAGACCCACCTGCCGCACCTGGAGGAGCAGGTGCACGAGTGGGTGGCCTCCGACGACTTCGACCGTCTGTTGCGCGACACCGTCGCGGCGACCTACCCGCCCCACGAGCACGAGCAGTTCCTCGACCACTTCCGCGGCCTGATCGGCATGTGGGTCACCGACAACGCACGATGACGCCCGCGGAGGTGGCATGGGGCAGGTCCTCGCTCAGCTGATCCCGGTGGCGCTTGCCGCCGCGCTGAGCACCGTGCCGATCACGGCCGCGCTCTTCATCCTGCTCTCGGAGCGACGCGGCACGACCGCCCTCCCCTTCCTCGCCGGATGGGTGATCGGCACGGCGGCGGGCGTCACCCTGTCCGCCCTGGGCGCGCAGTCCCTGCCCGGACGTCCACGCCAGCTCGCCGGCCTGGTCGACAACCTCGAGATCCTCCTCGGCAGCGCCCTGGTCCTGTTCGGCCTGGTCACCCTGGTCCGGCATCGGCACGCCACCGAACGCCGACCGAGCCGGATCGAGGGCATCGGCTCGGTCGGACCTCTGGCCGCGTTCGGCATCGGCCTGGCGCTCAACCTCCGCCCCAAGGCGCTGCTCCTGGTCGCGGCTGCCGGGCTGGCGATCAGTGGCGCCCCGCGGGGCGTCGAGAACACGGTGCTCCTCATCGCCGTCTACACCGCGATCGCCACCTCGACCGTGGTGGCGCCGATGTTGGCGACAGTGCTCTTCCCCGAACGGATGGAGCCGCGGCTCCTCGCGGCCCGTGACTGGATCAGCGCCCACGGTACGGCGGTCACCGGGACGGTGGTGATCCTGGTCGGAGCGGTGGTCCTCGCCGCGGGAGTCAGTGGTTGAGTTCCCGGAAACCACCTTCTCCTCAGTTCGGGGTGCCTACGCTCGAACCGTGAGGACGACGCTGGAGCGCTGGTGGGGACTGGTCGCCCGGCTCGTCGTCGGCGGCGTGTGGATCGCTGCCGGTCAGGCCAAGCTGCCCGACCCGTCCGGTTCGGTCCGCGCCGTGCGGGCCTATGACCTGCTGCCGGAGGGCATCGTCCCCACGGTCGGCCACACCCTGCCGATCCTCGAGCTCGTGGTGGGTGCCTGCCTCGTGCTGGGCCTGCTCACTCGTGCGATGAGCCTGGTCTCCGCCTTGCTGTTCATCGCCTTCGTGGTCGGCATCTCCGCCGCGTGGGCGCGGGGACTGCAGATCGACTGCGGTTGCTTCGGCGGGGGCGGCTTCGATGCCGATGCCACGTCGCAGTACCCCTGGGACATCGCGCGCGACCTGGGGCTGCTCGCCCTGTCGGTCCTTCTGGTGTGGCGACCGCGCACTCCCCTCTCCCTCGACGAGCTCCTGTTCCCCGTCGACATGGAATCACTCGAAGGGCAAGCGACTCCCACATGAGCAAGGACTCCCGCAGCAACCGTGACAAGGCCGCCGCCCTCCGCGCCGCCAGGGCCAGGACCGCACGGAGACGCCGCTGGAGGTTGGCCGGGGTGCTGACGATCGTGCTCGCGGTGACCGTCGGTGGCGCGATCTGGTACGCGGGTCAGGATCCGACCGGTCAGCGGACTGCCTCGAGCGGTGGCGCCCACAGTGGCGTTCCCAGCGGTGCCGACGGGTACGGCGTGGTGATCGGCCAGCCGGACGCACCGACGTCAGCGGTGATCTACGAGGACTTCCAGTGCCCGGTCTGCAAGGCGTTCGAGGACGCCGGCGCACAGCCGATCGACGTCGGCATCGCACGTGGCGAGCTCCGCGTCGAGTACCGGATCGTGTCCTTCCTCGACGCCGCGTCCGCGAACCAGTACTCCTCGCGCGCGGCCAACGCCGCCGCGGCCGTCCTGGACACCGCCGGCGTCGAGGCGTTCAAGGAGTTCCACGACACCCTCTTCGCGAACCAGCCTGCGGAGGGCACCCTCGGCCCGGACAACGGCCAGCTGATCGCCTGGGCTGTCGACTCCGGTGCCGATGCGGCCGCCGTCAGCCAGCTGATCCAGGACGGCACCTTCGACCAGTGGGTGGTGGACGCCACCGACGCGATGAGCAAGGACGGCGTCAACGGGACCCCCACGATCGTGATCGACGGCCGGAAGCTCGGCGCCGGGGCGGGGTTGCAGCGACTGCAGGAAACGGTCAGGTGAGTGTTCGGGCCGGGTGACGGCCATCGCCGGACCAGTCCCCCGGCGCCCGCCCGGCGCGTGCCCGGATCCCGTGCTTGCTGGTCAGGGAGGGACACCCCGGCACCCTGACCCCATCGGACCATGGGTCCATGGCCCCGATTGCTCATTGAACCCTCAATTGAACGGCGAAGAATGGAGGCGTCGGGGGGCATGAGATCCGGAAGGTCCGTCATGCAAGTCACGGCCCTGAGTCTCGGCAGGACATCGACGAAGTCTCATCGCTCGCGCCTGGGAGTGCGGGCACCAGCCGGGGCCGTGCTGGTGGCCGGTCTCGTCGCTTCCGGTGTGGTGCAGCTGCCCACACCCGCCGTCGCCGCGTCGCAGATGCGGGCCCAGGTCACCTCCGTCATCGACGCCGGCACGCGGGTGCCAGCCGTCCCGGCGCCCGTACGCATCGGCCTCGCTCCCCGCCCACGGCTCTTCGTCGGCGACGACACCGTCTTCGAGGGCGACGACGCCCGGTTCGACCTGCGGCTGTCCACGTCGAGCCGCAGGTGGGTCACGGTCCACTTCATCACCCAGGACGGTTCAGCCGAAGGCGGCACCGACTACGAACAGCTCTCCGGCAAGCGAAGCTTCCGCCCGGGCAGCACGCGCGCGACGATCAGCGTGGAGACGTTCGACGACGCGCGCCGGGAGGGTGACCAGACCTTCTTCCTCCGGGTGTTCGGAGCCAGAGGTGCGACCAGGGTCGACTCCTTCGGCCGGGCCACCATCATCGACCGCACCCCGAACAACCCACCCTGTCATCCCAAGTGTCCGCCGCCGTGCCACCCCCACTGCCCGCCGCCGTGCCACCCCCACTGCCCGCCGCCGTGCCACCCCCACTGCCCGCCGCCGTGCCACCCCCACTGCCCGCCGCCGAACCCGCCACAGCCCAATCCGCCGCCTCCACCGCCACCGGAACCTCC
>NZ_DASSXS010000234.1:0-6804 GCF_035703625.1 Nocardioides sp.
CCGCTCTCCCACCTGATCCCGGGGGTCGGGGTCGTGGCTGCCCGCCTGGCCGGAATCGACGACGTGCTCGGAATGCGGCTCCTGGTGCTGGTGCTGTCGGCGGTCACCGTGTGGCTGGCCTACCTCCTGGCGCGTGACACGCTCGGGAGCCGGCTGGAGGGTGCTGTGGCCGCCACGGCACTGCTCACGTTCCAGGGCTTCGTCGTGCTCGCCGCCGGCGGTCCCCGTGACAAGCCGATCATGGTGATGCTCCTGACCTGGAGCCTCCTGGCGGTTGTTCGTCGCCAGTGGGCATCGGCCGGCGTCCTCGTCGCGCTGACCACCCTCACCTGGCAACCCGCGTTCCCGGTGGGGGCGCTGGTCGCGGCGGTGGGCATGGCATCCCTGGGCCGACGGGCGCTCGTCGCCCCCCTCGTCCGGTTCACGGTGGGGGGCCTGGTGCCGACCGTGCTCTGCGTGCTGGGATTCTGGCTGGCCGGCGCCCTGCCGACCTTCATCGACGCCTTCCTGGTGATCCCGCTCCGCTACACCGTCCAGACCGGCCTGGTGGAGTTCCTCGGCACCAACGGCGACGCGCTGGTCGAGGGCTACGGCCCGGCGGTGTGGGCCATGCTGGCCGGCATGGTCGCCCTGGCCGTCGCCGCGAGTCGGCAGCTCGTCCGCAACCTCCGGGGAGGCCGAGCCGGCCACGAGATGGTGATGATGGGCGCCGGACTGCTGGCCGGCCTCCTCGTCTCGATGCGCGGCTTCAACGGCTGGCCCGACGCATTCGTCCTCCTGCCCTTTGCCTCGCTCGGGCTCGCCGTGATCGTCCACGCGCTCCGCTCGGCCCTCCCCCGAACCGGCCGAGTGGTGGGTGTCGGCGTCGTGGGGATCTCCCTGGCCGCCGGCGGCATGGTGTCCGTCACCAGCAGCAGCGAGGGGCTTCCGTTGCAGCGCGCTTCGGTCCGCGCCGTGCTGACCACCCTGGGGCCGGACGCCAGCGTGCTGTCCGTCGAGGCGCCCCAGGTGCTGGTGCTCAGCGGACGAACGAGCAGCACCCGCTACCAGATGTTCGCGGGCGGGATGAGCAACTACATCGACCACCACTACCCCGGCGGTACCGACGGGTACGCCCGGTGGGTGGAGGCGGAGGAACCCACCGTGATCGCGGTGCACACCAACGGCGACTTCGAGTGGCTGGCCGACATCCTGGAGCGCGACTACGTGGCCGTCGGCACGGCGCCCGGGTGGACGTGGTTCGTCGACCGCACGGTCGGGAATGCCACCCTCGACCAGGTCAGGCGGGCGCAGGAGCGCGCCCAGGAGCGCGCCCGACGCAACCGCCGTTGAGGCTACCGGGACGCCAGTGGGTAGCCTGCGACCGTGCCTCTCGACCCCACGGCGTTCACGTACTCGATCGTGATCCCCGTCTACAACAGCGAGCAGCTGGTCGGCGAAACCGTCGACCGGGTGGTCGAGGTCTTCACGACGGCCGGGCTCAAGCACGAGGTGATCCTGGTCAACGACGGGAGCCACGACCGCAGCTGGGAGGTCATCGCCGGTCGCGCCCGCGCCCACCCCCAGGTCACGGCGATCAACCTGCTGAAGAACTACGGGCAGCACCACGCCAACCTGGCCGGCTTCCACGAGAGCACCGGCGACTACGTCATCACGATGGACGACGACCTGCAGAACCCTCCCGAGGAGGCGTTGAAGCTCATCGACAAGGCGATGGACGGCCACGACCTGGTGTTCGGGCAGTTCGAGCGCAAGCAGTCGGCCGGCTACCGACGGATCGGCACCCGCCTGATCGGCATGATCAACCGGCGGATCTTCCTCCAGCCCCCCGACCTGGTGGTGTCCAACCACCGCATCCTGCGCCGTGACGTGGTCGACCGGATCTGCGCGGCCCGCAACGCCCACCCCTACATCACCGGCCAGGCGCTGCTGTACTCCAGCGACCGGGCCAACGCCCTGGTCCGGCACCAGCCCCGTCCCGCCGGCAAGAGCAACTACAGCCTGCTGCGGATCCTCTCCCTGGTGCTGACCATCCTGTTCAGCTACTCCTCCTGGCCCCTGCGGACGGCCGCGATCGGCGGGTTCGCCGTCGCCGGGCTGAGCTTCCTGCTCGGCGGCTTCTACCTGCTCAGCGCCGTCTGGCGCGACACTCGCGTCGAGGGCTGGACCACGCTGGTCGTGCTGGTCGCCATCTTCAGCGGCATCACCATCGCCATGCTCTCGATGATCGGTGAGTACGTCGTCCGCACCCTCGACGCGGTCAGCACCCAGGAGAGCTTCCACATCTCCGACAAGGTCACCGGATGACGCACCACTTCCTGGTGATCGGCGCCCAGCGGTGCGGGACGACGTACCTCCACGAGCTCCTGGCCGACCATCCCGACATCGCGATGGCCCGTCCGGCGCGGCCGGAGCCCAAGGTGTTCCTCGGCGACGAGGTCGTCGACCGGGGCGCCGAGTGGTACGACCGCACCTTCTTCGCCCACGCCGGCACGGCGACGGCGCTCGGGGAGAAGAGCACCAGCTACCTCGAGTCCCCTGACGCGATCCGCCGCGCGACAGCGGTCCTGGGCGGTCCCCGGATCGTGGTCCAGCTGCGCGACCCCATCGAGCGCGCCGTGTCCAACTGGGGCTTCAGCCGCTCGCACGGGATGGAGGAGCGCTCGGTCGAGGAGGCCCTCACCCGCAACCTCGAGGGCCCCCTCCCCTGGGACCCGCAGCTGACGTCGGTCTCCCCCTACGCCTACCTCGAGCGGGGCCGGTACGCCGACCACCTCGGGCCGTGGCTCGAGGCCTTCCCCGGCCTGGTCCGCGTGCAGTTCCTCGAGGACCTCGTCGAGGAGCCCGACCGGATCGGCGAGCTCTACCGGTGGCTGGGCGTCGACGCCGACGTCCGCCCCGCGTCGCTGGGGCAGCCGGTCAACCAGGCCGAACGACCCGAGGACACCCTCGACGCGGGGCTCGTCGAGCGGCTGCGCGACTACTACCACGACAGTGACCGGACGCTGGCCGGCCTGGTCGGCCGCGAGCTGCCCTGGCCCCACCCGGTGGGAGGCCCACGATGACCGAGCAGCCGACCATTCCGTTCAACCGGACCGCGCCAGAGGGCCGGGAGCTCGACTACCTGCGCCAGTCGGTCGAGGGCGGCCACACCTCGGCGTCCGGACCGTTCTCCAGGCGGGCGGCCGCGATCCTCCAGGAGGAGACCGGCGCCGAGGTGCTGCTGACCACCTCCTGCACGACCGCGCTCGAGCTCAGCGCCATGCTGCTGGACCTCGGGCCGGACGACACGGTCGTGGTGCCGTCGTTCACGTTCACCACCAGCGCTCTCGCCTTCGCACGGCAGGGCGCCCGCATCCTCTTCTGCGACATCGAGCCGGACACCCTCGGCCTCGACCCCAAGCACCTCGCCGAGCTGCTCGACGACACCGTCAAGGCCGTCGTCATCGTCCACTACGCCGGGATCGCCTGCGACGTCGACGGGATCCGGTCCGTGCTGGCCGACCGACCGGACGTGGCCGTCGTCGAGGACGCCGCGCACGGCCTCTTCGGGCGCTGGCGGGGCGAGCCGCTGGGCAGCCTGGGCCGGTTCGCCTCGCTCAGCTTCCACGAGACGAAGAACTTCGTCTGTGGCGAGGGCGGGGCCCTGCTGCTCAACGACCACCGCGACCTGGCGCCGGCCCGCGTGCACTACGACAAGGGCACCGACCGCCAGGCGTTCTTCCTCGGCCAGGTCGACAAGTACTCCTGGCGCGACACCGGCTCCTCGTTCGGACTCTCCGACACCCTCGCGGCCTACCTGCTGGCCCAGCTCGAGCAGGCCGAGTCGATCCAGGCCCGGCGCCGGCACGTCTTCGAGACCTACCGGGAGGGTCTCGCCGACGACGCCGCCGAGCTCGGGTTCCGGCTCCCGGTCGTGCCCGACGACTGCGACCCGGCCTTCCACCTCTTCTACGTGCTGATGCCCGACCACGCGACCCGCACCCGCGTCATGGACCTGATGCGCGAGGACGGCGTCTCGACGACCTTCCACTACGTCCCGCTGCACGACTCCGACGGCGGGCGTCGCTTCTCCGCCCGTGCGGTCGAGTGCCCCGTCACGAGCGACGTGAGCGGTCGGCTGATGCGGCTGCCGTTCTTCAACGGCCTCACGGGCGACGAGCTCGAGCGGGTCATGAGCTCGTTCCTGAGGGCGACAAGGGAGGCCACGTGAGCGACATCAGGAACCAGCCGGGTTCGTCCTCGATCGACCAGCCCGACTACTGGTGGTACCGCGCCCGCACCGAGCTGCTCCAGTCGGCCCTCGGCGACTTCCTCGGAAAGCCTCGCCGGCTGCTCGACGTCGGCAGCGCGGACGGGCCGAGCGTCGCCTGGATGCGGGGCGACCACCAGCGGATCGCGATCGACGTCGACCCTCGCGGCCTGGCCCCCGGCGAAGGCGTCTGCGCGTCGGCGCTCGCACTGCCGTTCCCCGACGGTGCGTTCGACGTGGTCGGTGCGTTCGACGTGGTCGAGCACTGCGACCCGGAGGACCTGGCGCTCTCGGAGCTCGCTCGCGTCCTGGCGCCGGGCGGCCGGATGCTGTTGTCGGTGCCGGCCTACCAGTGGGCGTGGACCGACCACGACGTGCAGGCAGGTCACTACCGCCGCTACACGCGGCGCCGGCTGGTCGCGGCCGTCGAGGGCGCGGGACTCGTCGTACGGCGCTGCACGCACGGCTTCGCCGGCGTCTTCCCGATGTTCGCCGCCGAGCGGGTCGTACGACGCATTCGGCGACCCGACCCCGGCGACGGACTGCCCCAGGTCTCGCCCACCCTCGACTCGCTGTTCATGAAGCTCAGCCGCGTGGAGAGCAGGCTGCTCCGCCGGCGCGACCTGCCGTTCGGCTCATCGATCTTCCTGAGCGCCGAGAAGCCCTGACCGGTCGCGGTCACCGGCCCCGCTGCGCACGTCCTCGGCGACCAGCCAGCAGAACGCCGCGGCCTCGACGACCGTGAACGTCCAGGTGGCGCGGTCCAGCGCGCTCATCGGCGACAGCCAGAAGACCAGCGCCCCCGGGACCGCGGCGACCACCCAGGCGCGCACCAGCGCCCCGGTCCGACCTCGCGCCAGGGCGGTGACGGTGAGGACGAGGTTGGCCAGGGCGAAGACGGTGCCGACGGCGATCAGCAGGGTCAACCCGCCCGGGAGCCGGACGCCCTCGCCGAAGATCAGCTCCATGAGCGGCGGGCCCGCCCAGTAGCCGGCGGCCGCGCCGACGACGGCCGCACCCAGCGTCGCCAGCACGACCCCGATCCGGAACCTTCGCAGCGCCTCCCGCCGGCCCCGGACCACCAGCACGGTGAGTCGTTCGGTCAGCTGGGAGACGAGTCCCAGCGCCAGCGTGTACGGCGCCCGGAACAGCGCCAGGCCGGCGAACAGCGCCGTGACCTCGGCCGGAGCCCCGCCCGCGGCGGCCAGCAGCACCGGTCCGCCGGTCAGCACCACCTGGCCGAGCAGCTGCCCCACCGACGCCCCGGTCACGAAGGCCAGGGGCGACTCCGCCCCCACGTCGTTGCCGGTGTCGGCAATCCGGTAGGTCGAGGGCCAGAAGCCGATCGCCAGGTAGCCCGCGACCAGCGAGAGTCCGTAGGCGACCGGGTCGTCGACGCCCGCGACCATCAGGGCCAGCGCGGCGACGCAGCGCAGGGCGTTCTCCGCCACCAGGGCCGCGCCCAGCGCGGGGAACCTGCGCCGCGCGGCCAGCAACCCACGCACGATCCCCATCGCCCCGGATCCCAGCGCCACGGCCACCACGAGGGCGGGAAAGGCGGCGTCGGAGCGGTGGAAGAGCAGGTCGCGCGCCCACCACGACCCGGCGCCGGCGACCACGCCGACGATCACCACGACGAGGATCACGCCTCCGAGCGCCCTGCGGACCGCCCACTCCCCCTCGTGGACGGTGACCGAGCGGGTGATCCAGTGCTGCAGCGGGAAGGTGAGGGCGGCTCCCGCGAAGCTCCACCACGCCCAGAGCACCGAGACCGGGGCCGCCGGGACCGGGCCGAGGGCCCGGGTCACCAGCGCGAAGAAGACGTAGGCCAGCAGGCCGCTGACGACGGACCCCAACGCCAGCGCCGAGGTGTCCCGGAGCAGGCTCCGAGGTCCGTGAGTGCGCATCGAGGGCGATTGTGCCCGATCCCCGCACCGGCGCCTCGCGCGCCGCTGCGCGGTGATGTCGGTGCCCTGGTCCATGCTCGTCGGCATGGAGATCCTGACCTCGTTCACGCTCGCGCTGGCCGGCCTGCTCCTGGGCCTGCTCCTCGGCGGCTGCCTGGGCCTGCTCTGGGCGCGCAGCCGGCCGTCGTACTCAGCCGGCATGGTCGACCAGGCCGAGGTGATGCAGGGCCTCGACCGCCTCAGCGACCAGATGCGCGACCTCGACCAGCACCGCGCGACGTGGCAGGGGGAGTTCCACCAGCAGGTCACCGACCTGGCCCGCGAGACCCGGTCCCTGTCCACCGCGCTGCGCCGGCCCCAGGTGCGGGGGCGCTGGGGCGAGCTCCACCTGCGCCGCGCGGTCGAGCTCGCCGGGCTGGTCGACCGCTGCGACTTCACCGAGCAGGTGCGCTTCGACGACGGCGCGCAGCGCCCGGACCTGGTGGTCCACCTGGTCGGCCGCCGCCAGGTCGTGGTGGACGCCAAGGTGCCGCTCGACGCCTACCTCGACGCCACGTCGACCGAGGACGACGCGACGCGCCGCGAGGCGCTCGGGCGACACGCCCGCCAGCTGCGCCAGCACGTCGACGGCCTCTCGTCCAAGGC
>NZ_DASSXS010000032.1:0-3010 GCF_035703625.1 Nocardioides sp.
ACCTCCTCGTTGATCGAGGAGTCCTTCTCGATGTAGGTGTCGGTCTGGGGGACGTAGGCCTCGGGCTGGTAGTAGTCGTAGTAGGAGACGAAGTACTCGACCGCGTTGTCGGGGAAGAGCTGGCGCAGCTCGTTGGCGAACTGGGCGGCGAGGGTCTTGTTGGGCTGCATCACCAGCACCGGACGCTGGACCTGCTCGGCCACCCAGGCCACGGTCGCGGTCTTGCCGGTGCCGGTCGCGCCGAGCAGGACGACGTCCTTGACCCCGCCCTCGATCCGGTCGCGGATCTCGGCGATCGCCGCCGGCTGGTCGCCGGCCGGCTGGTAGTCGGAGACCACCTTGAAGGGCGCCACCCGGCGCTCCAGATCGGTCACTGGTCGCATGTGCACGAGCCTACGACGCGGCGCCGACAACGGGTGCCCGCGCAGTTCAGGACTGGGGTGGTGGCCCAGCTGGGCCACGGAGAAACCACCCGCAATGACCACCTAGCCAACTCACCGTCCGGTGGTTGTACAAGGCAGATCGAAGATCCACGCAAGGCGGCGTCGCCGGCCTCAGCGCTTCCTCGAGGCCAGCACGACGTTCCCGACCGGGAACCAGGTCCGATTTTCGGGGGACCTGGTTCCCGGGACGGGATCCGCCCGGGAAGAGCGTTGTGCAGGGCAGCCGGTTCCGTCGGGTGCGCCGCGCCGGCCGCCGCTAGATTGGGCGGCGTGAGCGCGCGCACCAGGACGGGTACCGAACGGTTGTTGCGCGCCCTGCGGCGGACCCTGCTGGCCATCTTCGGCGCCCAGCTCGTGCTGGCGATCGGGATGTCGCTGGTCGACTCCTACCGCCGGCGGGGCAAGAAGGCCAAGGCGTTCCCCATCACGCCTCCGCGCACCGTCGAGATCGGTGAAGGCACGATCACGACGTACACCTACGGCCGCGACCTCTACGAGGACATGCTCGCCGCCATCGAGGGCGCGCAGCGGCAGGTGCTCCTCGAGACCTACATCTGGAAGGGCGACGAGATCGGCGAGCGGTTCAAGCGCGCGCTGGCCGCCGCCGCCGACCGCGGGGTCGAGGTCTACTGCGTCTACGACGGCTTCGCCAACATCGTGGTCAGCCCGCGGTTCAAGAGGTTCCCGGCCACGATGAAGGTGCTGCGCTACCCCGCCTACCCGGCCGGGTGGCGGTTCTTCGACCTGCGTCGCTACGGCCGCAACCACCGCAAGATCCTCGTCGTCGACGACGAGGTGGGCTTCGTCGGCGGCTACAACATCGGGACGCCCTACGCGACCGAGTGGCGCGACACGCACGTCCGGATCACCGGGCCGGGGGTGTGGGACCTGAAGCGGGCGTTCGCCGACTTCTGGAACCTGCACCGGCGCCGGCGGCTCCGCGAGAGCGAACGGCCGCTCCTGATGGAGACACCCTCGACCTGGGAGCCGCGGATCCGGCTGCATCGCAACGTCCCGCGGCTGTGGATGTTCCCGATCCGGTCGATGTACCTCGAGGCGATCCTCCGGGCGAGCCGCAACGTGTGGATCACCCAGGCCTACTTCATCCCCGACCAGGACTTCGTCGACGCCCTCAAGGAGGCGGCGCGGCGCGGGGTCGACGTACGCATCCTGGTGCCGCTGAAGTCCAACCACATCGTGGCCGACTGGCTCTCCCGTGGCTACTACTCCCAGCTCCTCGACGCGGGGGTGCGGATCCTCCGCTACCGCGACGCGATGGTGCACGCCAAGACCTCCACCGTGGACGGCGCCTGGGCCACCGTCGGCACGGCCAACATCGACCGGCTCAGCCTGACCGGCAACTACGAGGTCAACGTCGAGGTCATCGACGAGGCGCTGGCCAAGGCGCTCGAGGAGATCTACCGCGTCGACGAGTCCAACTGCCTGGAGCTGACCAGCGCCGAGTGGGAGGCCCGCGACCTGCACCGGAAGTTCACCGAGTTCGTGCTCGCCCCGCTCCGGCCCCTGCTCTGACGCACCCGTCCCGGTGCCGGTCTAGCCCAGATGGGCCATTGCCCCGGCAGCGAGGCCGAGGTCAGGATCGGGAATGGCGATTCTCGGGGGTACTCGCATCAGGCACCAGGTGCGGGCGGTCCCCTCACCACCCGGTGCCGTGGCCGGCTTCGCGCGGTGGGTGGCCGACCAGTGCCCGCGGGATGCACGGGTGCTGAACATCGGTGCCGGCTGCAACCTCTCCGGCGCCATGACCCCGGTACGCCGGCGGGCCGGCGTGCTCGTGGGCGTCGACCCGGACTCCGCCATCGCCCACAACACCACCCTGGACGAGCGTCACTGCCAGACGCTGGAGGAGTACGCCGCCACCGGGCCGGAGCCGTTCGACCTCGCCTTCTCGGTGTTCGTGCTCGAGCACGTGCACGACCCGGCGGCCTTCACCCGGGCCAGCGCGCGCGTCCTGCGCCCCGGTGGGGTGCTGATGGGCATGACCGTGAACATGTGGCACTACTTCGGCCTGGCCACCTGGGCCGCCACCCGCGCCGGCGTGGCCGACCGCCTGCTCCCCCACCTGCGTCCGCGGGACCAGGTCGAGCACTACCACTTCGCCACCGAGTACCGCCTCAACACGATCCGGGCCATGCTGCGCCACCTGGAGCACGCCGGCTTCGACGCGGTCGAGTTCCGGTGCTGGGACCTTCCGTCCATGTACGAGCCGTACCTGCCCGTGCCCGTCCGCGGCGTCGCCGGCCTCTACAACAAGGCGGTCTACCGGTTCGGGTCGCCCCACCTGATGGGGCACATCACCTTCCGCGCCACGAAGGGGCCCGGGGCATCGTCCGACGGCTGAGCGCCGGCGGGACTCAACGAGCCTGCGGGATGTCGATCACCGAGCTCAGCTGGAGCGCCTTCGCCCGGTCCCCCTTCACCTTCAGCTGCCCGCGCAGCACGCCGGCGATCGGGCTGAGGTGACCGGTTGCCAGCCGGAGGAAGTCGTGGCCCTCGCAGGTGACCGTCGCGTCCCGCTCACCGCCCTCGTCGCCGGCCGTCACGGT
>NZ_DASSXS010000237.1:0-30231 GCF_035703625.1 Nocardioides sp.
CCGAACACCGCGACGTCCTCGACCCCCGGGTGCTCGCGCAGCGCGTTCTCGACCTCGAGCGGGTAGACGTTGACGCCACCGGTGATGATCAGGTCGGTGCGCCGGCCCTCGAGGTAGACGTAGCCCTCGTCGTCGATGCGCCCCACGTCGCGAACCGTGAACGCCCGCCCGTCGGGGGTGTCACGCCAGGCCGCCGCGGTCTTGTCCGGGTCGCCGAAGTAGGTGAAGCGGGCGTGCTCCGGAACGGTGCACCAGAGCGTCCCGTCGTCGTCGACGGCGAGCCTGCGGCCCGGCCGGGCGCGGCCCACGGTGCCGGGCCGCTCCAGCCACTCCTCGCTGCGGCAGGCGGTGAACTGACCCTCGGTCGCCCCGTAGAACTCCCACGTCGACCCGGCCGGGAACACCTCCACCAGCCGCCGCTTCACCGCGGGCGGGCACGGGGCGCCGGCATGGGCGACGAGGCGGAAGCAGGAGAGGTCGGGAAGACCGGTGCGGTCCCAGTGTCCGAACAGCCGCTGGAGGTGGGTCGGCACGCAGAACATCGACGTCGGCCGCTCCCGCTCGATCGCCTCGGTGACCACCGCCGGGTCGAAGCCTCCGGGCACGACGATCCGGCCGCCCGCGAGCAGGGTGCCCATCGCGAACCGGAGCGGTGCGGAGTGGTGCAGCGGGCTGAGGACGAGGTTCACGTCGTCCTCGGCGAAGCCCCACAGGTCCCGCTCCTCGGCCAGCAGCGCCGCTGCCTCGTCGCGCGTGAGGGTGCCGGAGTCCACCGGCTTGGGGCGGCCCGTCGTGCCGCTGGTGACGTGCATCGGCCGGCCCAGGGGGAGGCCGCCCCGGTAGCGGTCCGGGGTGTTGCGAACCATCGAGGAGAGCTGCTCGGGGGTGTCGACGACCAGCCGTGGGTCGACGTCACGGAGGACGCGCTCCCGCTCGGCCTCGGTGAGCCGCGGGTCGAGGGGAACCGGGAAGATCCCGGCCGCGAGCAGGCTGATCACCAGGTCGACGTACGCCGGCGAGCCGGGCTGCAGCAGCGCCACCCGGTCCCCGGGACGCAGGTGGACGTGCTCGCTCACGCGCGCGACGCTACCGCGCGAGGTTCTCGCGATTCCCGCGGCCACAGCCTCGCGGGCACCTATCATCCGATGGTGGAGATGGAGGAGGGTCCCAGGG
The DNA here is from genome assembly GCF_035703625.1 of Nocardioides sp. Taxonomy (GTDB): domain Bacteria; phylum Actinomycetota; class Actinomycetes; order Propionibacteriales; family Nocardioidaceae; genus Nocardioides. The sequence goes on from NZ_DASSXS010000237.1 coordinate 1,174, forward strand.
TCGTGGCAGGCGTCCTGGCCGCCGCTGAGGCGGCTTCGCCCGTCGAGGCCGTCGAGGTGGTCACCCGCGAGCTGGGCCGGGCGCTCGGCGCAACGTGGGCCTCGTTCCTCATCGCCGACCTCTCCGGTCGGGCCATGGTCCGCCTCGCACACGTCCGGATCCGAACCGGCGACGGGCTCGAGGCCAGCACTCCGGTCGGGCCGGGCGAACGGCGCAGCGAGGGCGAGTCGGCCACGGTCCTGCCGTTCGACGGCGGGCCGGTCGAGCAGGCGGTGCGCACGCAGGGGGTGCAGGTCGTGGAACCGGGCAGGGGATCCTCGGGTCCGGGGGATTCTGCACCCTGGCGGGTGCTGGCCCCGGTGACCCAACGGGGCGAGGTCATCGGTCTCCTCGAGCTCGCTGTCCCGGAGGAGCCGGACGCCGCAGTGACCGGTGAGATCGCTCGGATGGCCCACCTGCTGGGATTCGTGGTGATCGCCAACAGGCGGCACACCGACCTGTACGAATGGGGCCATCGCACCCGACCGTTGAGCCTGTCCGCGGAGATCCAGCATCGGCTGCTTCCCGGCCCCCGGACCTGTGAGGCCGGGTCCTTCACGCTCGCAGCCTGGCTCGAGCCCGCCGCCGGCATCGCCGGCGACACGTTCGACTTCAGTCTGGAGCGCGACGTGCTCCACCTCTCGCTGACCGACGCCATGGGACACGGAGTCGGAGCCGCCCTGACCGCCACGCTGTGCGTCGGGAGCCTGCGGAATGCCCGTACCCAGGGCGCATCGTTGCTGGGCCAGGTGGCTGCGACGAACCGGGCGTTGGTCGACCACGCGGCCAGCTCCGGTCTCGAGGACTTCGTCACCGGCCTCATCGGTCGCGTGGACCTCCGGAGCGGATCGATGCAGCTGGTGAATGCCGGCCACGTGGCGCCGTACCTTGCGCGTGGCGAACACACCACGCTCGTCGAGCTGCCGGTGGACCTGCCGTTCGGCATGTTCCCGGACACCGGCTACCGCAGCAGTCGGGTCGACCTGGAGCCCGGCGACCGGATCGTCTTCCTCACCGACGGCATGCTCGAGCGTGGCGCGGTCTGGGTCGACCTGGCCGAGGCGATCGCCGAGACCCGATCGCTGCACCCGCGCGAGGCGGTGCGTGCCCTGGCCGATCGCGTCCTCGACGCCACCGGTCACGCACTCAACGACGATGCCACCGTGTTGTGCCTGGACTGGCACGGCGGGCACGGGCAGGACCGCGAGACCGTGCACGGAGCCGAGCCCGAGCGCGCCAGCCGACCTCTCGGCTGAACCGCCCGGTCGGGCTCAGACGTCGTCGGTCGAGCGCGGGAACGTCGTCGTGGTGAAGTGCATCGCGCCGGCCGGCAGCATCCAGGGCATCGCCTCCAGCTCGAAGACGCCGGCCTGGACCGCAGGATCCTCGCCCTTGAGACGCAGCGCCTCCTCGGGCTCGCAGCGGAGGATCGACAGGCCGCGGTAGTGCCGAGAGCTGGCCGGGTCACCCAGCGGACCGGCGGCCAGCAGCACCCCGCGGTCGTGCAGCTCCGCGAGGTGACTCAGGTGGGCGTCCTGCAGCCGTTCCCGCTCGTCCTCCGTGAGCTGCGGAGGATGCTCCGGGGTCAGCAGCAGCACGACGGTGTAGCGGTCGAAGTCCATGCCCCGATCGTAGGAGGCTGTCCTCGTGGCACCCCTCAGTAGCGTTCGCCGAGCGGGGCCTGCGCGGTGCGGCGGGCCTCCGCCGGGGGGATCCGGGTGACGGACAGCAGCTCCTCGCGACCGCCGGACTCCTGGTCGACGGTGAGGACCAGGCCGACGCCCTCGGCGTAGTACTTGTGCTCGAGGACATCGGGCTCGAGCGGGGTCGTGTCGGCGGTCTGGAGGAGGGCGCCGTACTCGCCGGCGGGAACGCTTGCCTGCTGGCCGGAGGCCAGCACCTCTCCCCGGTCCTCGGCCTGCCCCGCGTAGTACTCCTGGCGGTAGGCCATTCCCGGCTCCGGAGATCCCGGCATGATCACGCCCGGCTGGGCGTCGTCGACACCGGCCTCGAACGAGCCCTCGCGGGTCGCGACCTCGCCGTCCTCGAACTCCGCGGTGTCCTCGCCGAGGTACCAGACCGTCCCGTCGCCGTCTTGTGCGTACCAGTCGAAGGTGTCCTCCACGACCTCGCCGTCCAGCGACACGGTGTCGCGGACGACACGGGCGGTGACGCCGTTGGCGATCTCGCGGGTGGCCGCGGTGGCGGTGACGACGACCCTCATCTGCTCGCCCTCCTCCGTGGTCTCCCGGTACGTCCAGCGGGTCCCCGGCTCGAGCGGGAACCACCGGTTGGTCACGTCGGACGTGAAGTCGGCCGGGTCGAGATCCACCGGTTCGTCAGACCTGGGCAGCGACGTCGAGGACGTGTCGCCGGCCGGCTCCGCGGACGGCTGTGCAGTCGGCTGGTCGGCGCCGCAGCCGGCGAGAGCGGCGAGGGCGGCCGCGCCCAGCGCAGCGACGAGGGTACGCACGGCGTGGCTCAGTCGTCCCCGGACCCGCTGCCGGACTCGTCGTCGCGCCCGTCGCTCTCGGTGCCCACGACCTGGAAGTCCGCGTCGAGCTGCACGTCCACCTGGGTGCCGTCGTCGAGGGTCACCTCGACCTCGTACCTGCTCTCCTCGTCGTCGACCTCGGTCTCGGTGACTCGGCCCTCGCCGGTCTCCTCGAGCGCGGCCCGCTCTGCCTGGTCGAGGTCGGCCGCGGGGATGGGCCGGTCGTGGGCGTCGTCGTCACCGGCCAGGGCGAAGGCGCCGCCGACGGCTCCGACGGTCAGCGCGAGGGTGGTGGCAGCCAGGATGGCGAGGCGCTTGGGGGTTCGCTCGAGGTTCATGCGCCCCACCGTAGGTGGCGATGATGAACGGGCGATGAGTCTTTCATCCAGCGCTCATCGACGTCCCTAGCATGGACGCGTGCGGGTGCTGCTGGTGGAGGACGAGGCGAAGCTCGCCGCACTGGTGGCCCGCGGGCTGAGCGAGCACGGCGACGTGGTCGACGTCGTGGGGACGGGCGGCGAGGCCGTGTCATCGGCCCGGGAGGGCGCGTACGACGTCGTTCTGCTCGACGTCCGGCTGCCCGACATCGACGGCTTCCGCGTGTGCCGCCGGCTGCGGGAGGAGCGCGTGTGGACCCCGGTCCTGATGATGACCGCACGCACCGCCGTGTCCGACCGGATCACGGGCCTCGACAGCGGCGCCGACGACTACCTGGCCAAGCCGTTCGCCTTCCAGGAGCTGCTGGCCCGCATGCGCGCGCTTGCCCGCCGCGGGCCGGTGCCGCGGCCGGTGGAGCTCGAGGCGGGTGACCTCCGCTTCGATCCGGCGGGCCGCCGGGTGTGGCGGGGCGCGACCGAGGTGTCGCTCTCCGCGCGTGAGCTGGCACTCCTCGAGGCCTTCATGCGGCGTCCCGGCCAGGTCCTCACCCGCGACCAGCTGCTCGACCTCGCCTGGGGTGGCCAGCGCGAGGTCGCCTCCAACGTGGTCGACGTCTACGTCAGGCACCTGCGGGACAAGATCGACCGCCCATTCGGCACCACCACCCTGCACACGGTGCGCGGGCTGGGCTACCGGTTCTCCGGAGAGCCGGGGTGACCCGGTGGGGGCCGGCCCGGTGGCCGCTGCGGGTCAGGGTCGCCCTGGCCTTTCTCGCCAGCACCCTGGTGGCGCTGGCCGGCCTCGGAGTGTTCGTCCACGCGCGCATGAGCGAGGCACTCGACGAGCGGCTGCGCGACACCGTCGCGATCGAGGCCGACCGGATCGCGACCCTGCCCATCCGCGACCAGCAGACGGCGGTGCGCGCCCTCGGCGGCGACGTGCACGCCCAGGCGCTCACCCCCGACGGTGAGGTCATCGCCTCCTCACGGCTCGTGGCCGGCTCCCTGCTGGAGACCTCCGCCGACGAGGTGACCGCCGGCTACCGCGATGGCAGCGTCAACGTCTTCGACGACGACGCCGCGGCCCGCGGTGAGCGCGCCCCGGAGGTCGAGCCGGCGGTGCTGCTGGTCCGGCCCACAGACGACGGGTACCTCGTCGTCGCCACCTCGCGCGAGGACGCCGAGGAGGCCCTCGCCCAGCTGCGCGACCAGCTGCTGGTCGGAGGACTGCTGGCGCTCGCCGTCGCCGGCCTGTTGGGCTACGCCGCGGCGGGGGTGGGCCTGCGACCGATCGAGCGGATGCGGGTCCGCGCGGCATCGATCTCCGACCGGAGCGCGGGGGAGAGGCTCCCGCTGCCGGCGGCGGACGATGAGCTGCACCGGCTCGCGGTCACCCTCAACGCCATGCTCGAGCGGCTGGACCAGGGCCTGCAGCGCGAGCGGCGGTTCGTGGCCGAGGCCAGCCACGAGCTGCGCACCCCGCTGGCCCTGATGCTCACCGAGGTCGAGCTGGCACTGGCGCGACCCCGTTCTCCCGAGGAGCTGACCGCGGCACTGCGCTCCGTCACCGACGAGGTACGCCGGCTGATCGTGCTGGCCGAGGAGCTCCTCGACCGAGCCGCTGCCGGGGACAGCCTGCCGATCGAGGCTCACCCGGTGGACCTGCGGGTGCTGGCCACCAGGGTCGCCGACCGGTTCCGGGCGGCTGCCGGCGACCGCACCATCGGCGTGAGCGCACCCGGCCCGGTCGAGGTCCGGGGAGACGCGACGCGCCTGGACCGCGCGGTCTCGAACCTGGTGGACAACGCGCTGCGCCACGGAGCCGGCGACATCATGATCGAGATCCGCCGCCACGGCGCTGGAGCCCTGCTGACGGTCTCCGACGAGGGCGCGGGATTCCCCGCCGAGGACGTGTCGCGCCCCCAGGGCGCTGGTCTCGGACTGAGCATCGTCCGGGAGATCGCGCGGGCGCACGGAGGCGCGGTCGAGGTACGCCGCCTCGGCGACCGCACCCGGGTCAGCGTGGAGCTCGCCTCGCCTGGAGGATGAGCCCTGGGTCGGGCCCGGGTCCTGGGCCCGCGCGGGGCACCGCCCGTGCCGGCGGGGCGTCGCTTTGGCAGCATGCCCCTGGCCGGCGGCGAGGGGTTCCCGTCCCGGTCCTGTCCCGTGGCCAGCACCTGGCGCACACCTGGCGCCTGTCCAGGCGCTCGGGCCGTCGTGCTGACGTCCACGCGCAGGCTTGGGCGGAGAACTGGCCCGCTATCGCTCGCACCGGATTCCGCCGCCGGCGCCGGCCTCCCCGGCCCACACGACGCCGCCGCCCTGGTCGCACGTGACCACCACGAAGGCCATGCCATCACGCTCCGCCACGAGGCGGTCCTCGTGATCCTCGACCACACGCCAACCGGCGTCGGGCAGCGCCGAGCGGTAGTGCGGAAGCACCTCGACATCGTCGGTCAGCACGAAGGGCCGGTCGCAGCCACCGACGCCGCTCCCGCCACCACCACCGAAGTGTCCGACGTGATCGATCGACTCGAACGCCCGCTGGGACTCGCGTGCAGCCCGTGTACCGGGGCCGGGACCCATGTCCTCGTCCGAGACGCATTGAGGTGTGGCGTCGTACTGGACCGCGAGCTTCTCCCGCAGCGCGGCAGGTGTGAGCGCAAACATGCCGATCACCATGAGGACCGGGATGGCCGCGGCCAGGAGCCGCATCCACAGCCGCGACGACACCACGAGGGCGACCAGCCCGACCACCCCGACGAGGACCAGCGCCACCGCGCCCGTGCCGACCGTGAACCCGGCCCGCAATCCCTCGAGCGCCGAATGCGTCACGTCGCCGTACTCGACGGTGAGCCCGTAGTGGAAGAGCACGCCCAGCGCCGCGAGCCCCGACTCGACGACCAGCAGTCCTGCGGCGGCGACCGAGCGGGTGATCCTCATGGCTCCATTGTCATTCAGCACTGCCGCCGGTTCCTGAGCCCGCACACTCGATCCGGATCGGACCCACCGGCGCGGCCCCCGGCGCCGGCGGGAGAGGCGGAACCTCAGGTGGTGCCCGATGAGCCCAGCATGTCGTCCGACGGGGACGAGCCACCGGCTCATCCGCGACATCTCCGGCACGTGGGCACAGGGCAGCGGATGTCCCGCCCCGCCGGAACTTCCGCAAGCCACGTGAGGTGGGCCTCGAGGCAGCGTCAGTCGCTCGATGAGGACGCGTCGAGCACCCGCTGGATCACGCGCGTGGTCGAGAGCCCGCCCGTGCGCGGCACGTACCTGAGCATTCCCGCCGCGACGGCCGGCCCGTAGACGGTCTCGGCGCCCTCGGGGGACAGGTCGTCGCCGTGCACCACCGCGGCGATGTCGTGCCTGGTGAGGAAGTCCTCGGTCAGCAGCATGGGTGCGTCCTCGACGACCTCGTCGACGTACCGGCACGACTCGATCACGGCGACCCGCTCGGCGAGCGTCATGATCGGGCGACGCTTGTAGGCGGCCGCCGCGTCGTCGGAGAGCACGCCGACGACCAGCCAGTCGCCGTGTCGTCGAGCCCCACGCAGGAGCGACACGTGGCCGGCGTGGAAGAGGTCTCCCACCATGTCGACGTAGACCCGTGTGCCGTCACCCTTCACACCCGGAGTCTCCACGAAAACTCACCTGCACTCTCGCGTGTTGCGCCCGTCCACGTCACGCGTCCGCGTCGCGTGACGCGTCCATCGTCGCCCACGCGCCCTAGAGTGCCGGGGTGCACAACGACGATCTCCTCCGCGGGTGCTTCTCCTGTGACCAGCAGGCCACCGATTCGCCCCCACCGCGCGACGCCATCTCCGAGACCCGGTACTGGCGAGTGGCCCACGCGTTCAACAGCACCCTCCCCGGGTGGCTGGTGGTGCTGCCGACGCGCCACGTCACGTCGTTCACGCAGCTGGCGGCCGCCGCGGCGGACGAGCTGGGCGGGCTCGTGCTCCGGCTGAGCGCGGCACTCGAGACCGTCACCGGTTGCGAGAAGACCTACCTCATGCAGTTCTCCGAGGCCGAGGGCTTCGCCCACCTGCACCTGCACCTGGTGCCCCGGATGCCCGACCAGCCCGAGGAAGCCCGCGGGCCGCAGGTGTTCGCCCACCTGTCCGACGACGAGTCGCGCTGGCTGCCCACGCCCGAGCGGGACCGCCTCGCGCTCGCCCTCCGCACCGCCCTCGACGGCCGGCCGCGCGAGCTGGTCTCCCCGCGATGAGGCGAGTCGGTCTGACCGGGGGCGTCGCGTCCGGAAAGAGCACGGTGTCGGCGATCCTCGAGGAGCTGGGAGCGGTGGTGATCGACGCCGACGTCCTCGCCCGGGAGGTGGTGGCGGCGGGCACCGACGGGTTGCGCCAGGTCGTCGAGGCCTTCGGCTCCGGCGTACTGACCGCCGACGGCGAGCTCGACCGGCCGGCCATGGGTGCGATCGTCTTCGCCGACAGCGACAAGCGGCGCGTGCTGGAGGGCATCATCCATCCGCGAGTCCGGGACCGGGGCGCCGAGATCGAGGCGGCCGCCGGTCCCGACGACATCGTGGTGCACGACATCCCGCTGCTCGCGGAGACCGGGCAGGCAGACGGCTTCTCGGCCGTGATCGTGGTCGACGTGCCCGTCGAGCTGCAGGTGGAGCGGATGGTCGAGCTGCGGGGCATGACCCGGGAGGATGCCGAGGCCAGGGTGGCGGCCCAGGCGAGTCGCGAGGCCCGGCTGGAGATCGCCACCCATGTGGTCGACAACACAGGCACGATCGACGACCTGCGACGACGTGTGACCGAGGTCTTCCGCGACCTCCGCGAATGACGGATCGCCGGCCGCCTCCCGGTACGGTGGCCCGCGATGCGACGCAGATTCCTCCCGTTCCTCCTGCTTCCCCTGCTGGCTCTCCCGGTCGGGTGCCAGTCGAGCTCGCCCTCCGGGTCGGGTACGTCCGGCGACGAGGCCGGGGCATCCTCCGCGCAGCCGGCAGCCTCGGACAAGCCGATGAGCTGGGGCCCCACGCCGTCCGAGCTCGAGCAGGCGAAGGAGCTCGTCGCCGGCTGGGACCCCGCCCGGCTGGCCGGACAGGTGATCGTCGGCCGCTACTACGGCAGCACGCCCGAGGAGGCCGCGGACCTCGTCCGCGACCTGCACCTGGCGGGCGTCTCGCTCGGGGTGGACAACATCGTCGACGCGGCACAGGTGCAGGCGACCGCCACGGCCGTGGCCAGGGCACACGCCGCGGACGGGCGCCGCTACCCACCGGTGATCGGCGTCGACCAGGAGGGTGGTGTGGTCGCGCACCTCGACGGCGTCGCCACGACCTTCCCGGCGTTCGAGGAGGCGGGTGACGCGATCGGCTCGGGCCCCCAGGGCAAGGCGGTGGTGCACGAGGCCGCCCTCAGCACGGCCATGGAGCTACGGATGCTGGGCCTCACCTGGGTCTTCGCCCCCGTCGCCGACGTCACCATCGGAGCAGCAGACCCCACGATCGGCTCGCGGTCCCCGTCCGAGGACCCGAAGACGGCCGCGGCCGCGATCCGCGCGGCGGTGCCCGGGTACGACCACGCCGGGATCGTCTCCACCACCAAGCACTTCCCGGGCCACGGCTCGGTGACCGCGGACAGCCACGAGGTGCTGCCGAAGCTGACCGAGTCACTGGAGACCCTGCGCCAGCGCGACCTGGTGCCGTTCCAGGCGGCCGTGGACGCGGGTGCCCCCGCCATCATGATGGGCCACCTCGACTCCCAGGCGATCGCGCCAGGGGTCCCCACCAGCCTGGCGCCGGAGGCCTACGACCTGCTCCGCGACGAGCTCGGCTTCGAGGGCGTCGCGATCACCGACTCCATGGGGATGGGCGCGGTCATGCGTCCCGGCACCAAGCCGGCGGTCGACGCGATCAACGCGGGCGCGGACCTGGTGCTGATGCCCGCCGACACGCGCGGAACACACGAGACCGTCGCCGAGGCCATCCAGAGCGGTGAGATCTCCCGCGAGCGGATCGAGGAGGCTGCCGCCCGGGTGGTGGCCCTGCAGCTGTGGCAGCAGCGCCAGGCGGGCGACGTACCCCTGCCGGCGCCGGCCGCCGTCACGTCACGGGCCCAGGCGGCTGCGGCCGCACTCGCCGCCGCGGGCGAATGACCCGTTCGGGTGGTGCCACGCACCCGGGATGAGGCCGATGCTGGTGGCATGACATCGACCTCCGGCGCGGACGAACGACGGGACGCGGTTGCCGAGCAGCTGTTCTCCTCGGTCATCGGTGCGCTCGAGACCCTCCACGTGTACGTCGGCCGCGCCCTCGGTCTCTACGACGCGCTCGACGGCAGTCCCGCGACGACGGCGGCCGACTTCGCGGCCCGGACCGGGATCCACCCCCGCTACGCCCGGGAGTGGCTGGAGCAGCAGGCCACGGCCGGCGTGCTCGACGTGGCGGACGAGACCGGCGACCCCGGGACTCGCACCTTCTGCATGCCCGAGGGAGTCGCGGAGGTGGTGTGCCGGCCCGAGAGCCTGGCGCTGGTCGCCCCACTGGCCTCGATGGTCATGGGCGTCGCGCAGGCGATGCCGGCGGTGCTCGAGGCCTTCCGGACCGGTGGCGGGGTGCCGTACGAGCTCTACGGTGAGGACATCCGTCGGGGGATCGCCGACATCAACCGACCGTCGTTCGTGCATCAGCTGGGTTCTGAGTGGATCCCGGCCCTGCCCGATCTGCACGCGCGGCTGACCGGCGGTGGCCGGATCGCGGACCTCGGCTGTGGCGAGGGCGCCTCGACCGTGGCCCTGGCCCGTGCCTACCCGAGCGCCGAGGTGCTCGGCCTCGACCTGGACCCGGCGTCGATCGAGTCCGCCCGCGTGGCGGCGGGAGACCTGGACGTGACCTTCGAGTGCCGTGACGCGGCGGACCCGGAACTGGCCGGGTCGTTCGACCTGGTGACCCTCTTCGAGACCCTGCACGACATGGCCCACCCGGTGCAGGCGCTCACGGCAGCACGGGCGTTGCTCGCACCGGACGGAGCGGTCCTGGTGGGTGACGAGAAGGTGGCCGAGCGGTTCACCGCGCCCGGCGACGAGATGGAGCGGTTCAACTACGGCTGGAGCGCGGTGCACTGTCTCGCGGCGGCGATGACCGAGCCCGACTCGGCGGGGACGGGCACCGTGATCCGGTCCGAGACCGTGAGGACCTACGCGGAGCAGGCCGGTTTCGCGGAGTGCACGGTGCTACCGATCGAGCACGACTTCTGGAGGTTCTACCGCCTCGACCCCTAGCCGCAGGGGTGGAGACCGATCCTCAGGCGGCCAGGTCGGGGTCGCCGAGGCGGCGCAGCTTGTGCAGCGCCTCACGCTCGAGCTGGCGCACGCGCTCGGCCGAGATGCCGTGCTTGGCACCGATGTCGGCCAGCTTGTGCTGGCGGCCGTCGACCAGCCCGTAGCGGGACCGGATGATGTCGGCGGACCGCTCGTCGAGCAGCTCGACCAGCCGGTTGAGCCGGTCGCGGGCCTCGGTGTCCAGGACGGTCAGGTCCGGTCCCGGCAAGGTCTCCTGGGCCATCAGGTCGCCCAGCGAGGTGTCGCCGTCCTCGTCGACGGGGGTGTCGAGGCTGACGTGCTCCCGACCCCACGCCATCAGGTCGAGCACCCGGTCGAGGTCCATGTCGAGCTCGGTGGCGATCTCGTGCGGCTCGGGCTCGCGGCCCAGCTGGCGCTCGAGGGTACGGCGCGCCCCACCGACCTGGTTGAGCTCCTCGACCACGTGGACCGGTAGCCGGACGACCCGGGCCTGCTGCGCGATGCCCCGGGTGATCGCCTGGCGCACCCACCAGGTGGCGTACGTGGAGAACTTGTAGCCCTTGGTGTAGTCGAACTTCTCGACCGCGCGGATCAGACCGGTGTTGCCCTCCTGGATCAGGTCGAGCATCGGCATCTGGGCGCGGCCGTACTTGCGGGCGATCGACACCACGAGCCTGAGGTTGGCGGTGATGAACGTGTCCACGGCCTCCCGGCCCTGCTCGGCCAGCCACTCGAGCTCCTCGCGCGAGGCGCGCATCGGGGCACCGCCCTTGGCGCGTGCGACCCGGCCGGTCGCGAGGAGGTACTCGGCCATCAGGCCGGCCTCGATGGTCTTGGACAGCTCGACCTCCTGCGCAGCATCCAGCAAGGGGTTGCGCGCGATCTCGTCGAGGTACAGGCCGACGCTGTCGCGGCCCTCGATCTCCCGCGTCCCCAGTGTTGCGCTGCGTGTTGCCATTCAGCTGCCCTTCCTTCGCGCGAGGCGACGCATCCCGCGCCGCCTCACTCGTTCCAACGACTCCATGCCCTCGTAGATTCCCGGTCCAGGGCGGTGTCGCTTCTGTTTTCCTACAGTCGAAATGACGTGTGGGAAGGGGTTTGAGTTGCCCGATTTCGCAACTCTCAGGGACTTCTCAGGGGAGACGGTCCAGACCGGGGGTGGGTCAGGACAGGCCCATCCGGTCCAGCATCCAGGCCAGGGCGAACGCACGGTCCCGCCAGGCCTTGTAGCGGCCCGAGACACCACCGTGGCCAGCCGACATCTCGGTCTTGAGCAGGAAGTCGCGGCGTCCGGTGGCGGTCGCCCGCAGCCGGGCGATCCACTTCGCCGGCTCGACGTAGAGCACGCGGGTGTCGTGCAGTGAGGTCTCGGCCAGGATCGGGGGATAGTCGACCGCGGCCACGTTGTCGTACGGCGCGTAGCTCGCGATGAGGTCGAACACCGCCGGGTCCGCCTCGGGGTTGCCCCACTCCTCGTACTCCGGCACGGTCAGCGGCAGGCTGGAGTCGAGCATGCTGGTGAGGATGTCCACGAAGGCCACGTTGGCCACGATCCCCCCGAACGACTCCGGTGCGAGGTTGCTGATCGCGCCCATCAGCAGCCCTCCGGCGCTGGCCCCCTCCGCGATGGTGAGCTCCGGGGTGGTCCAGCCGGTCTCGACCAGGTGCCGGGCGCAGGCGATGAAGTCGGTGAACGTGTTGGGCTTGCGGTCGAGCTTGCCGTCGTCGTACCACCGGCGGCCGAGCTCTCCGCCACCCCGGACATGGGCGATGGCGAACGCCGCGCCGCGGTCGAGCAGGGAGAGCCGGGCGACCGAGAAGTAGGGGTCGATCGAAGTCTCGTAGGCGCCGTACCCGTAGAGCACGAGGGGGACGGGGGCGGTGCCACCGCCGGTGTCTTCCCGGGCGCCGACGCGGCAGACGAGGGAGATCGGCACCCTCTGGCCGTCCTCCGCGGCGGCCCACAGCCGGTGCTCCTCGTAGTCGGCCGGGTCGTAGCCCCCCAGGACGGGGGTACGCCGCCTCAGGCTCAGCGACCGGGTGCGTACGTCGTAGTCGTAGATCGACGCGGGGATCGTCATCGACGTGTAGCCCAGCCGCACGACGGGGGAGTCCCACGACGGGTTGCTGCCGGATCCGACGGTGTAGATCGCCTGGTCGAACTCGACCAGGTAGTCGTCCCGCACCCCGCCCGACGCCGTGGCATCCGTGTCGAGCTCGAGGATGCGCAGCTGGGTGAGGCCCTCGCTGCGCTGGTTCACGACGAGGTGCCCCGCGTAGGCATCGACCTCCTCCAGCCGGACCGTCGGGTCGTGGGGGACGAGTGGACGCCAGCCCTCCGGGTCGGTCGGTGCCACGGGGGCGACGCCGAGCTCGAAGTCGGGGCCGGTGTGGTTGTGCAGGACCAGGAACACGTCCTCGCCCCCGAGGACGGCGTGCTCGAGGCCGTACTCCAGGCCCTCCTGGCGGGGCGAGAAGACCTGGAACCCCGCGCCGGGGGCATCGGCGTCGAGGTAGCGGAACTCGGCGGTGGTCTTGGAGGCGGCGGCGATCATGATGAACCGGTCGGTGCGGCTGCGGCCCACCCCGACCCAGAAGCGGCCGTCCCGCTCGTGGTGGACCAGCTCGTCGTCGGCCTGGCCGGTGCCGAGCCGGTGCCGCCAGATCTTGTCCGCGCGCCACGACTCGTCGACGGTCGTGTAGTAGAGCTCGCGGCTGTCGCGGCTCCAGGTGGCGCCGCCGAGCACGCCGGTGATCTCGTCGTCCAGCAGCCGTCCGGTCCGCAGGTCCTTGACCCGCACGGTGAACCTCTCGTCGCCGGTGGTGTCGGTGGAGTAGGCGAGCAGGTGACTGTCGGGGCTGACCGAGGAGCCGCCCAGGGCGAAGAAGTCGTGGCCCTCGGCCAGCTCGTTGACGTCGAGCACCAGCTCCTCGCCCGGGAGGGCGGGCTGGTCCGGGACGCAGTCCTCGTCGGGCCGCGGGGGAGTCCAGTCGTCGTCTCGGCGGACCGGGACCCGGCAGGTGGCGCCGTACTCCTTGCCCTCGAAGGACCGGGCGTAGTACCAGTAACCGCGCTTGCGGGTCGGCACCGACAGGTCGGTCTCGCGGGTGCGGGCCTTGATCTCGCCGAAGATGGTCTCCCGGAGGTCGGTCAGGTGTGCGACCCGCTCCTGGGCGTAGGCGTTCTCGGCCTCGAGGTAGGCCGTGACGTCGGGATCCTCCTTGGCCCGCAGCCACTCGTAGTCGTCGACGCGGGTACGGCCGTGGTGGGTGGTCGAGACCGGGCGGCGCGCGGCGACAGGTGGCTCCATGCCGGGAAGGCTAGCCCCGGCCCCGCGTGCTCCGCCCGGGGGCGCGGGATCTGCCTCTGCGGGTCGCGTGCCGCATCCACAACCCGGTCCCGGAACTGTGGAGGAATCGCCCCGTTCTGTGGACCGTTCCGGCCCTTCTGTGGACGAGCCTGTGGGACCGGAAGTTTGTCGAAATGGATCCGACGAAACGCTTGCGCGGCGGCTCCCGCACACCGTAGAACTCTCCCTACCAACCGATCCGCTCGCGGTGAGGTTGGGGATCGAACGGAGACGAAGATCCTGAACGGCGAGGAGACTCGCCGCGTCGGCCCGGTGACGGGGACGGCGGGATCGGAGGCTCCGTCCGGTGGGTCGGGCGTCACGTCACCGATCAAAACGAGGGGTCCTTTGGTGCTCATACCATCGAAGGGCCCCTCACCCATTTCGGTCAGCCCGGTTCCGGCGGGCGCCACGCGCTGAGCGCCGGATCGTCGATCGGGTAGGAGCGCACCGGCCCGGCCGGGGTCTGCGCGGTCTCGAAGCGCACGGTCACCACGCCCCGGCCCGAGCCCCACACCCAGCCCCGCCCCATCTCGTCGTGGACCACGTCCATGCCCGGCGACCAGACCGGCCGCGGCGGGCCGGGCAACGGCTCGTCCGGGAGCGGTTCCTCCGGTTCGGGGTCCTCGCCGAAGAGATCGTCCTGGATCCAGTCGGCCAGCCCCGACACGCCCACACCGAGCAGCCGGACGCCGCCCGAGGTGTCGAGCTCACCGAGCAGGCTCCGGGCCAGGCGGGCGACCGTGGGCCCGTCGTCGACGGGGGAGGGCAGGGTGGCGGAGCGGCTGAGGGTCGTGAAGTCGTGCAGGCGCACCTTGATCGTGACGGTGCGGCCCGACATGCCGTTCTTGCGGAGCCGCTCCGCGACGCTGCCGGCCTGCCTGGTCAGCAGCCCCTCCATCAGCTTGCGGTCGGTCAGGTCGGTGTCGTAGGTGCCCTCCACGCTGATCGACTTGGTCTCCCGCTCGGCCATCACCGGCCGGTCGTCCTCGGCCCGGGCGAGGGCGTGCAACCCGCTGCCGTGGGCCCGGCCGAGCATCCGGACCAGCTCGTCGAGGCTCAGCGTCTCCAGGTCGGCCACCGTGTGGATGCCGGCCCGCCGCAGCCGCTCCGTGGTGGCCGGCCCCACGCCCGGGATCACCGTCACGTGCATCGGCCTGAGGAGGTCCTGCTCGGTCCCAGGTGGTACGACGACCAGGCCGTCGGGCTTGTCGAGGTCGCTCGCCACCTTGGCGATGAACTTCGACGTGCCGATGCCCACCGAGGCGGTCAGTCCCTCGGTCGCCTCGGCCACCCGGGTGCGCAGTCGCTCGGCGCACGTGCGCACCGTCTCGACCTCGAGGTCGGGGAGGTCGGCGTGCTCGAGATCGACGAACGCCTCGTCGAGCGAGAGCGGCTCGACGAGGGGGGAGGTCTCGCGGAGCAGGGACATCACGATCGTGCTGGCCTCGCGGTAGGCGTGGAACCTCCCGGAGAGGAAGGCGGCGTGCGGGCAGCGGGCCCGGGCCTCCCGGGTCGACATCGCCGAGCGGACGCCGTACCGCCTCGCCTCGTAGGACGCGGTCGACACCACGCCCCGGCCGCCCACGCCGCCCACGACGACCGGCTTGCCGCGCAGGGAGGGCTTGTCACGCTGCTCGACGGCGGCGAAGAAGGCGTCCAGGTCGAGGTGGAGCACCGAGGCGACCGGACGCATGGTGCGCAAACTAGTCCCCGGCCCCCGGCGCGGCCCGCAGGCCCGCCGAACCGGCCCGCCCAGCGTCCACAGGCCCCGTTGCGGCCGGGCTCCTCCACAGCCCGCGTCGTCACTGGGCGGGATCGTCGATCCCGCAAGGGATCGTGCCGTCATGACCACCACCCTGACCCTCCGCTCGCCCGAGGACCTGCTGGCGGCCGCGCCCGTCGTGCTCGGCTTCGTGCCGACCGACTCCGCGGTCATGTTCACCTTCGACGGCCCGAGCTGCTTCCACGCCCGGGTCGACCTTCCGTCGTGCGCAGACCAGGTCGACCCCTGCGTCGAGTCCCTGCTCGCCCCGAGCGTCCAGCACCAGGTGGCCCGCGTGCTGTTCCTGCTCTACACCGACGACCCCGCGCGCGCCGACCGGGTGGCCCACCGCCTGGTCCGTTCCTTCCGTGCTGCCGGCATCGAGGTGATCGACGTGCTGCGGGCCGACGGACACCGGTGGTTCCCGCTGCTGCGCCCGCGGCGCTCGGTGCCGACGGCCGGCGTCGTCTACGACGTCTCGGCCCACCCGTTCGCGGCCGAGTCGGTGCTCCGCGGCCGGGTCACCCACCGGTCCCGTGCCGACCTGGAGGCGACGGTCGCGCCGGACCCGGCGGCTGTGACCGGCGTCGCCGCCGCCCTGCGCGACGTCACACCGGCTGACCCCCGCTGGCTGCGCGCGACCGTGGCCCACCACTTGGCCGCGGGCACGGTGCCCGCCGACGACGAGGCTGCCCGCGTGCTCACCGGCCTCGACGACGTCGTGGCCCGCGACGCGAGCCTCGCTCTGCTCACTCGCGACTCGGCCGAGGCGCATGCCCGGTTGTGGGGCGACCTCGTCCGGCGGGCACCCACGGGCCTCGTCGCACCGGTCGCCGCCATGCTCGGCCTCGCCGCCTGGCTGTCGGGTAACGGTGCGCTCGCGTGGTGTGCCGTCGACCGCTCTCTCGCCGACGATCCGGACCACCGGATCGCCCACCACCTCGCCCGCGTCCTCACCCACGCCGTCCCGCCGTCCATGTGGGACGAGGTCCGCGTGCAGGAAGATCCGGCTCAAACTCTCGCCGCGCGGCGTCCTGATCCCTAGGGTCGGACCATGGGCGAAGAGGTGGAAGCACAGGAGTTCTCCCGAGCCGACCGCACGCGGTACCGCGAGAAGGTGCGGCGCTGCCTCGATGTGTTCGCCCGGATGTTGCGTGACGAGCGGTTCGACACCGACGACCCGATGACCGGGCTGGAGGTCGAGCTCAACCTCGTCGACGAGAACGGCGACCCGGCACTCAAGAACGCCGAGGCGCTCGAGGCGATCGCCGATCCCAACTTCGTGACCGAGCTCGGCCAGTTCAACATCGAGATCAACGTGCCCCCGGCGAAGCTGCGCGAAGGCGGGCTCACCACCTTCGAGGACACGCTGCGCGAGAGCCTCAACGACGCCGAGAAGCAGTCGTCCAAGGTGGGGGCCCACATGGTGACCATCGGCGTCCTGCCCACGCTGGCCGAGGGGCACATGGCCCCCGGCACGATCAGCGCCAATCCGCGCTACCGCCTGCTCAGCGAGCAGATCATGGCGGCCCGTGGCGAGGACATCTCGATCTCGGTCGTCGGGCCCGAGCGGCTGGTCACGACCGCCGACTCGATCGTGCCGGAGGCGGCGTGCACCAGCATGCAGCTGCACGTGCAGACCTCGCCGGACCAGTTCGCGGCGTACTGGAACGCGTCGCAGGCGATCGCGGCGATCCAGCTCGCCGTCGGTGCCAACTCGCCCTACCTGCTCGGCAAGGAGCTGTGGCGCGAGACGCGGATCCCGCTGTTCGAGCAGGCGACCGACACGCGCAGCGAGGAGCTCAAGGCCCAGGGCGTGCGGCCCCGGGTGTGGTTCGGGGAGCGCTGGATCAACTCGGTGTTCGACCTGTTCGAGGAGAACGTCCGCTACTTCCCGGCCCTGCTCCCGATCACCGACGACGAGGACCCGCTCGAGGTCCTCGAGGACGGGGGGACGCCCGAGCTGCACGAGCTCCGGCTGCACAACGGCACGATCTACCGCTGGAACCGCCCGGTCTACGACATCGCGCTGGGAGTCCCGCACCTGCGCGTCGAGAACCGCGTCCTGGCTGCCGGGCCGACGGTCTCGGACATGATGGCCAACGCGGCGCTCTACTTCGGCCTGGTCCGCGCATTCGTCGACAGCCAGCGACCGCTGTGGTCCCAGATGTCCTTCAGCGCTGCCGAGGAGAACTTCCACGTCGCTGCCGAGCACGGGATCGAGGCGCAGATCTACTGGCCCCGGCTGGGGCAGGTGCGGGTCACCGAGCTGGTCCTGCGCCGGCTCCTCCCGATGGCCCACGAGGGCCTGGACTCGTGGGGCGTCGCGGCCGACGTGCGTGACCGGCTCCTGGGCATCATCGAGCAGCGCTGCCTGGAAGGCACCAACGGCGCTGAGTGGTTCGCCACCCGGATGCACCAGCGGTCCGACCTCGACCGGTACGACGCGCTGCGGGCCACGCTGCTCGATTACCAGCGCAACATGCACAGCAACGAGCCGGTGCACACCTGGGAGTGACCCGACAGGCACCGGTCACCGCCGTCGCAGGCGGTTCCACTCGCGCCTCCGACCCGAGAGCGGATCCCACCAGCCTCGGCGGGTGACGACCGCCATCGTCAGCGGCACCTGCGCCTCGGCGTAGGCCGACCGGGCGGCCGAGAGCCACGCGGCGTCGGCGTCCTCCAGGACGAGCTCGCCGGACCTGGTCAGCCAGACCAGCGGCTCGACCGGCCCGGCGCGGGTCCGGTGCAGCAGGGCCGCGACCAGGTCGGCGCCCAGCCCGTGCTCCACCGCCTGGGCGCAGCGTTGCTCGTGGGTCAGGCAGCTCGCTCCCGGGACCCCGACGTGCAGGACGGGGGCAAAGCACTTGCGCCGCTCCGACACCCGGAAGTCCAGGACTGCGCGGCGGAGCAGGGTCTCGACCAGCGGGGTCGGTGGTAGCCGGGGCGGGGCGGGCACGACGTACAGCCTGCCCACTTCGAGCGATGGAAGAGCCGACTCCTCCACAGGCTGCCGTCGGGGGTCCGGATTCGATAGCGTGCCCGGAGGGCCGACCGGTCCTGAGTCGCCAGCACGAGGAGGCAGCAAATGGGGAACGTCGTCGTGGGCTACGTGCCCAAGCCGGAGGGGCAGGCGGCTCTCACGAGCGCTATCTCGGAGGCGCAGCTGCGTGGAGCCAAGGTCGTCGTCGTGAACTCCCACCGCGGCGGCCAGGACTTCGACCGCGCCGCCTCCGACAAGGCCGAGAGCGAGATGGAGGCGGTGAAGAACCGGCTGAAGGAGGCCGGCGTGGAGCACGAGATCCGTCAGCTGGTGCGCGGGTTCGAGCCGGCCGAGGACCTGATCGGCATCGCCTCCGAGGTGTCCGCGGAGCTGATCGTCATCGGGCTTCGTCGCCGCTCGCCCGTCGGCAAGCTGATCCTCGGCAGCAACGCCCAGCGGATCCTGCTGGACGCCAAGTGCCCCGTCCTGGCGGTCAAGGCCGACGCCTGATCGGCCGACACGGACTCGACGACGGTCCCGCGATGGCGCCTGACTGGCTGTTTCGGCGCATGGAGGTCGGGGACCTCCACGCGTTGTCGGCGATCCAGGAGCCGGCGGCGGTCGCCGGCCTGTCGAACATCTTCCCTCAGGACGAGTACCCCTTCCCGCGAGACGCCGTGCGAGGTCGCTGGGAAGCCGAGCTGCAGGACCCCGGGGTCGCCGCCTACGTCGCCACCGGGCCCGACGGCCGGCTCGTGGGTTTCGCGGCCCGCCGGGGGGACGAGGTCCTCCACTTCGGCACGGCGCTGGAGACGTGGGGCAGCGGACTGGCCACCTGGCTGCTGGAGGAGCTCCTGGCGACGTTCCCCGCCGAGGTAGGCAGGGTCCGCCTGCGCGTCTTCGCCGGCAACCTGCGCGCTCGACGGTTCTACGAGAAGCTCGGGTGGGAGGCCACGGGCCGGGAGTCCCGCACCTCCTTCCCCCCGCATCCAGTCCTCCTGGAGTACCGGCTCGACCGCGTGGGCTCGCGCGCGGCAGGATGACCGCATGGGATTCAACATCACCGGCGACCCGGCGGCCGACCAGGTGCTCGACGACTCCCCGTTCGCGCTGCTCGCCGGGATGATGCTCGACCAGCAGTACCCCATGGAGCACGCCTTCCGCGGCCCGGCGAAGGTGCTCTCCCGGTTCGGGACGTTCGAGCCCGCCGCGATCGCGGCCGCGGATCCTGAGGACTTCAAGGAGCTGTGCAGCACGCCGCCGGCCATCCACCGGTTCCCCGGCTCGATGGCGGCCCGGCTGCAGGAGCTCGCCCGGATCGTCACCGACGAGTACGACGGCGATGCCTCGCGGATCTGGACCGGGGCCTCGAGCGGGGCCGAGCTGATGAAGCGGCTTCAGGCCCTGCCCGGCTTCGGGAAGCAGAAGGCCCAGATCTTCACCGCCCTCGTCGCCAAGCAGCTCGGCGTCCGCCCCGAGGGCTGGGAGCAGGCCGTGGGCTCCTACGCCGAGGACGGGTACCGCTCGGTGGCCGACGTGGTCGACCCGGTCTCACTGCAGAAGGTGCGTGACTTCAAGAAGCAGAAGAAGGCAGCCGCCCGCGCAGCCACGTCCTGAGCGACTCGGGCGGGGTGAGTTCGGTTTGCGCCTTGGCTGCGTGGCAGAATGACCAGCGCGGCTCTTGACGGTACCGGGTCTCGCCGCGCCCCCATGCTCCTGACGAGAGGTGTTCGTGTCTTCGAACCCGCGCAAGCCAGTTCCCGCCGAGGTGCTCTCACACCCAGCCGTCGTGGCCCTGATCGAGGGAGGGACTCCCTCCGGCACCGTCACCCCCGACGCCGTCCGGCAGGCCAGTGAGGATGCATCCGTCCAGCCCCGGCACCTCAAGGGCCTGATGGCCCACCTGAGCGGCCTGGGCATCTCGGTGGCCATGCCGCCGTCGGGCACCAGGGTGGTCGCAGCGAGGTCGACGCGTCGCACGACCACGGCCAGCACGTCCAGCAAGCAGGCGGCCAAGAAGCCGGCCAAGAAGTCTGCCGCCAAGACGATCCCGGCCGCCACCCGGGCGGCGGCGGCGACCTCGAAGAAGACCGCTCCCAAGGCCACCGCGAAGACGGCGGCGAAGCCGGCCGCCAAGGCCGCCACGCAGGCCAAGACCTCCCCGGCCAAGACCTCTCCGGCCAAGAAGGCGCCGGCCAAGAAGTCTGCCGCCAAGACCACCGCCAAGGCCGCCGCCGTGGTGGAGGAGATGGTCCCGCCGGCCGTCGGCCCCGACGGGAAGAAGATCCTGCCCGACATCCCCGACGAGCAGTTCGAGAAGGATGTCAAGGTCGACCCGACCATCGAGGAGGACGAGAAGCAGGCCACCTTCGTCGTCTCCGATGCCGACGACGCCGGTGAGCCCGAGCAGCAGGTGATGGTGGCCGGCGCCACCGCCGACCCGGTCAAGGACTACCTCAAGCAGATCGGCAAGGTCCCGCTGCTCAACGCCGAGATGGAGGTCGAGCTCGCCAAGCGGATCGAGGCCGGCCTGTTCTCGGAGGAGAAGCTGGCCAAGGGCGGCAAGATCAGCGCCAAGCTGCTCGAGGAGCTCGAGTGGATCGCCGACGACGGCAAGCGCGCCAAGAACCACCTGCTGGAGGCCAACCTCCGCCTGGTCGTCTCGCTGGCCAAGCGCTACACCGGTCGCGGCATGCTCTTCCTGGACCTCATCCAGGAGGGCAACCTCGGCCTGATCCGTGCGGTCGAGAAGTTCGACTACACCAAGGGCTACAAGTTCTCGACGTACGCCACCTGGTGGATCCGGCAGGCGATCACCCGGGCCATGGCCGACCAGGCGCGCACCATCAGGATCCCGGTGCACATGGTCGAGGTGATCAACAAGCTCGCCCGGGTGCAGCGCCAGATGCTGCAGGACCTCGGCCGCGAGCCCACGCCGGAGGAGCTGGCCAAGGAGCTCGACATGACCCCGGAGAAGGTCATCGAGGTCCAGAAGTACGGCCGCGAGCCCATCTCGCTGCACACCCCGCTGGGCGAGGACGGCGACTCCGAGTTCGGCGACCTGATCGAGGACTCCGAGGCCATCGTCCCGGCCGACGCGGTGTCGTTCACCCTGCTCCAGGAGCAGCTGCACGCGGTGCTGGACACCCTGTCGGAGCGCGAGGCGGGTGTGGTCAGCATGCGGTTCGGTCTCACCGACGGCCAGCCCAAGACCCTCGACGAGATCGGCAAGGTCTACGGCGTGACGCGCGAGCGGATCCGCCAGATCGAGTCGAAGACGATGTCCAAGCTGCGGCACCCCAGCCGGTCCCAGGTCCTGCGCGACTACCTCGACTGAGGCCGCTTCCTGGAGCCGCGGGTGCGGTTCCTGGCGTTGCCGTGTCCCGGCCGTTTCGCGCGCCGCGAAACCAGGCTGCAAATTTCAGTTGAAGACATCCCTTGCACCTGCGACCCCACCGCCTCCCTGGAAGCGGTGGAGGTGTTCTTCCTCGGCGCCTCGATCAAGCCGGTCGGTCGAGTGAGGCGATCCCTCCCGCACGCCTGATCCGCGTGCGAGGATCGCTGGGTGTCGAGCAGGCGGTGGTTCCGCGCGGGGGAAGTGCTGATCCCGCTCGGGGTGTTGTTCCTGCTCGTCGTGACGGATGCGCTTCTGCCACCCTCGCTGCTGATCACGGGCACGTTCGCCCTGGCCGTCGGCGTGGCCAGCGTCCTCACCACCGTGACCCGAACGGCCCTCCTGGCTGTCGCTGCCCTGGTGATGGCCGGGGTCTCGGCGCTCTGGAACCAGAACCTGGGGACCACCGAGTGGTGGATCCGCATGGTGGTCGTCGCCGCGGGCGGAGCCTTGGCGGTGCTCGTGGCCTGGCTGCGGGCACGTCGAGACCGCCAGCTGCAGCACATGACTGCCATCGCGGAGGCGGCGCAGCGTGCCCTCCTGCGCGCCATGCCCGGGTCGATCGGCTCACTGGGTCTTGCTGCCCGCTACGTGTCCGCGACGGAGGAGGCGCTCGTCGGGGGTGACCTCTACGAGGTGGCGGACACGCCCAACGGCGTGCGCCTCGTCGTCGGCGACGTTCGCGGCAAGGGGCTCGACGCCGTGCAGCTGGCCTCGACCGTCCTCGCGGCCTTTCGTCGTGCCGCCCGGCTGGAACCGTCCCTCACCGAGGTCGCGGCCGACCTCGACGAGGTGGTGACCGCCGTCGCGGGTGACGAGGACTTCGTGACCGTCGTGCTCGCGGAGTTCCACGAGGACCTGAGCGTGACCCTGCTCAACTGCGGGCATCACCCGCCACTGCTCGTCCCGGATGCCCGGTCCCGCAGCCTGGTGGACACGGGGACGCCCCAGCCGCCCCTGGGCCTGCATCCCGAGCCGAGTCCCACCACCTGCCAGCTCACCGAGGGCGAGCGCCTGCTGTTCTACACCGACGGGCTGGTGGAGAGTCGTGACCGGGACGGGACGTTCTTCCCGCTCGAGGAGAGCTCGGCCATGAGCGCGAGTGACCTCGGCGTGGCACTCGACGACCTCCTCGGTCAGGTCGTCGACCACGTCGGCACGCGCGTCAGCGACGACCTGGCCCTGGTCCTGGTCGAGCGACGCAACGGTGCGTGGAGCTCCGGCTAGCCTGACAGCGTGCCCTCCGCGCGACTGGCGGCGTCCGTGCTCGTGCTCGGTCTCGCCGTGACCGGCTGTTCGTCGGAGGTCGGACCGCGCGGTGATCCTGCAGAGCCACCGGCTGACCGGGCGGGGGAGCCCACCCCGAGACCGACACCGCGTGGGTCTCCCACCGCCGAGACGCGCCCCGATCCCGCCGTGCGGCCCGACGACCTGCGCGTCGGGATCGCCGCACGCGCCGTCGGTCGCCTGGCCGGCGATCTCGGCCCGCGCCACGCCACCAGTCCCGCCTTCGACCGGGCCGCGTCGTGGGTGGCGGGCCGGCTCCGACAGGCCGGCTACGACGTACGGCGACAGCCCGTGAGGGTGCCCGGGGGAGTCTCCTGGGGCGTGCCGGTGGCCGCCGGCAGGTCGAGCAACCTGATCGCGACCGCGCCCGGGCTCGACCCCCGCAGCCCGCACCTGGTGGTGGGTGCCCACCTCGACACCGTGCCGCAGGCCCCGGGCGCGGAGGACAACGCCTCCGGTGTCGGAGTGGTCCTGGCCGTGGCCGAGGCCGTGGCCGAGCGGCGCACCCGGCTGCCCGTGGTGCTGGTCGCCTTCGGGGCCGAGGAGCCACGCGGCCCGACCGACGACGACCACCACTACGGGTCGCGGGCCTACGTCGCCTCGCTCGCTCCCGCCGAGCGTCGAGCCGTCCGCGGCATGCTCTCGCTCGACCGGGTGGGGGTCGGGACCGTGGTGCCGGTGTCGTCGGCCGGACCCTCCGGCCTCCAGCAGCGTGCCGACGTGCTGGCCGCCGCCCGACGCGCCGGAGTCCCCACCGAGGCCCAGGTCAACCGCTCCAGCGACCACTGGTCGTTCGTGCGCGCCGGCCTGCCGGGCATCCGGATCGGCAGCACGCCGTACGCCGCCTACCACAGCGCGGCCGACCTCCCGCCCGTCGTCAGCCGGGCCCAGCTGGAACGCACCGGTCGTCTGGTGCTCGCATGGCTGCGCTGATCAGCGGTCCGGGCTGACCCGATGGCGGCGCACGTCGCGGAGGATGGCGGCCGCCTCGGACCCGGTGACCGGGCGCGGGCTGAACGTGGCGTCGAGACGGTAGGGCGTGAGGACCACGTCGCTGAGCCGGTGGCCGCGGAACCGCGCGGTCAGGGTGACGCCCTCCATCGTCTGCTCCATGAAGTCCATGTCGAAGACGAAGTTGCCCAGCGAGTGCGCGATGACGGCGCCCTCGTGCCGCTCGAGGCCCTGCACCCAGTGCGGGTGGCCGCCGACGACGAGGTCCGCTCCGGCGCCGACCAGCCGCCGCCCGACGAGGGACTGGACCGGCTCGGCGACGTGGGTGTACTGCGTGCCCCAGTGGGGGAGCACGACGACCACGTCGACCCGCTTCGCGAGCCTGTCGACCGCCCCGAGCACGTGGGCCAGGTCGGCCCGCTCGAGCGGGCCGGTGCGCGGCGGCATGCGCACCGACAGCGCGCCCGGGCTCCCGGGCGTTGCCCGCGGGGTCTCGCCGATGGCGTTGAAGCCGAGGAAGCCGAACCGGACCCCGTGGCGGGTGAGGACGGCGGCCCGGGTCGCCGCCCGCAGGTCGTGCCCCGCGCCGAAGGACCTGATCCGCGCGTCCCGGAACGCCGCCACCGTCTGGAGCAGGGCGGCGCTCCCGTAGTCGCCGGTGTGGTTGTTGGCCAGCGACAGGGCGTCGACGCCGGCTCCGGCGAGAGCGTCGAGGACCGCGGGAGGGGCATGGAAGGAGTCGCCTCCCTGCTGCGGCGACCCGTCGCCGGACAGGGTGCTCTCGAGGTTGCCGACGGTCAGGTCGGCTGCCCGCAGGTGCGCGGCCATCGGTCGCAGCCGGGCCCGGGCACCACCCGGCTGGTCCGCCACGCCGCGCCCGAGCATGATGTCGCCGACGACGGTCAGCGTGGTGACCGGTTCCCGCTGCGGTCGGCTGGGCTGCGGGGTCGCCGGGGTCGTCGGGCTCTCCGGCCGGGATGGTCGGTCGGGCCGCGGTGCCCCGGTGGTGGGCTGGCCGGTGCACGCGGTCGCCGCCACCAGGGCCGCGACGGCCACCAGGACTCGGGTCCGCACGGGAACGTGCACGCCTCCAGTCTGCCCGTGCGCCGCGCAGACCCCGGTTGGGCGGGTCAGCCGGCGGCGACCAGCGCCACCGCGCCGCCGCACAGGACCAGGCCCGCGGCCTGTGCGCGGTGGATGTGCTCCTTGAGCACCACGGCCGCCAGCAGGATCGTGAACGCGGGGTAGAGCGAGGCCAGCACCCCGGAGATGGTGAGGAAGCCACGCTGGGTCGCCAGCAGGAAGGCCACCGTCGCGACCGTGCTCAGCAGCCCGCACCACACGGCGTGCCAGGCCGCTCGGTGCCGGGGCAGCCACCGCTCGCGCAGGAGGCCGGCGATGACGACCACGGCCGGCACCGACAGCAGCTGGGTGAGGGCGAGCGGCCACAGCCCGGCCGAGTCGGGGATCTGGCCCAGGGCGGCGAAGAGGACGCCGAAGCCGAGACCGGCCAGGAGGCCGTCCACCACGCCCTCGGCCGTGGCCGGGTGCTGGCCGGGTTCCAGGTGCCGGGCGTCCTCCGGCACCGGTTCGCGGGAGACCAGCCAGATCCCCGGCAGGGCGGCGGCGATGCCCACCCACGCGAGGACGGCCGGCCGTTCGCCCGAGACCACGCCGACGAGCAGCGGCACCACGGCTGCGCCGACCGCGGAGACGGGAGCGACGACGCCCATCCGGCCGGCGGCGAACCCCCGGTAGAGGAAGCCGGCGCCGGCGCCGCTGCCGAGCCCGGCGAGGAGGGCCCAGGCGAAGTGGCCCGTCGTCGGATCTCCGGGGACGAGGGCGGCGACGACCGCCGTACAGACCGCGGCGGTCAGCGAGCCGACCACGGCGACCGACCAGGCGGAGGTACGCCGCGCGACCAGGCCCCCCACGAAGTCGGAGAGGCCGTAGGCGAGGGCCGAGGCCAGCGCCAGGACGACCGCCATCAGGTGACCACCACGCCCGCGACCCAGGCGGCGGCGGCCATCACTCCCGCGGTGAGCTCGATCAGCAGCGAGAGCCCGACGGCCCGCAACGCCGACCAGGTGGAGGCTCCGGCAGGACCAGCGCCGAGCCGGCGTCGCTCGGCGAGGTAGACGCCCGCCACGAAGCCCAGGAAGGCGCCCACCACGGGGATGACGAAGAAGCCCGGCACCGCCAGCGCCACACCGGTCCACTGGGTGGAGGCGGGGATCCCGGCGTCCTTCAGCTGGCGGCCCGGCACGGCGTACTTGGCGATCGTGCCGATCAGCAGGAACGCGGCGGCGACCGCGACGACCGCCCACCCCGTACCGGAGCCGAGCTGGACGGCCCACACGAGGATCGCCACCAGGATGAGCGCGCTGCCCGGCAGGATCGGCACGAGGATGCCGATCAGCCCGACGGCGATGGCGACGCCCACCAGGACTTCGGCGAGGGACATGCGGCACACCCTCCCACAGGGCTCCCGGGCAGCGCCCGGCACGCCGGGCCACGAAAAGACGCGGCCCCGGACCAGGAGGTCCGGGGCCGCGAGAGGTCTGGGGTCAGGGGGCGGTCAGTACTCCTCGGCGGGAGCGGTGGCCGGCGTGTCGGTGAGCTTGTGGGTCTCGTCCACGAGGTTCACTGCGACCTGGCGGAGCTTGTCTCCGTGCTCACGCGCGTGGTGCGCGCAGAAGAGAAGCTCGCCGCCGGCGTGGAGCTCGACGCGGAGGTAGGCCTGGGCACCGCAACGGTCGCAGCGGTCCTCGGCGGTCAACGCGCGAGCAGCGGGGGCAACGGCAGTTGTCACATCGGCCTCATTTCTCTTCATCGGTGTCATGTCCAACGTAGTGCCCGGTGACAAAGATTCCCGACCCCGGGTGTTGCCTGACACGTCCTCGGGCACGAAGCCCTTCTACCCATGACCGACGGGATCCATGCTCGGACGCCGGTGACGGTCTAGACGAGCTCGCTGCCACAAGTGTGACGGGTGCGTGGGTCATCAGGTGGCGATACCTCCGAACTCGGGCCCGGACCGGTCCTGCGTCGTGACGTGAACCACACATCATGGTGCGATCAAGGTAGACCCGCTTCCGGTCGATTCCCCGGCAAGCGAGCCTGCGTCGCCTGTCGGCGTGTCGCAGGTAGATTCGGCACAGCAGCACACTCGGATTTGCAGCACGTTGTTTTCGACTCGAAGTCTGGGAGCCCCACGATCGACAACACCTACAACGCGGCCCACCTCCTGGTCCTGGAGGGTCTCGAGGCTGTCCGCAAGCGGCCGGGCATGTACATCGGGTCGACCGACACCCGGGGCCTGATGCACTGCCTGTGGGAGATCATCGACAACGGCGTCGACGAGGCGCTGGCGGGGGCCGCCAGGTCCATCGAGGTGACGCTCCACGCCGACGACTCGGCGGAGGTCTACGACGACGGCCGAGGCATCCCCGTCGACAAGGAGCCCAAGACGGGCCTGCCGGGTGTCGAGGTCGTCTACACCCACCTGCATGCCGGCGGGAAGTTCGGCGGCGGCTCGTACGTCGCCACCGGTGGCCTGCACGGGGTCGGGGCCTCGGTGGTCAACGCGCTCTCCTCGCGGCTCGACGTCGACGTCGACCGTTCCCCGTCCCAGCAGGGCATCTCCTTCCGGCGCGGAGCGCCCGGGGTGTTCGACGGGGAAGGACCCACCGCGAAGTTCCAGCCGAAGTCCGGCCTGACCCGCAAGGGCAAGCGGGTCGCCAAGGGGCGCACCGGCACCCGCGTGCGCTTCTGGCCCGACCGCCAGATCTTCACCAAGGACGCGCGGTTCGTCTTCGAGGACCTCCTCACCCGGGCCCGGCAGACGTCCTACATCGTGCCGGGCCTCGAGCTGGTCATTCGCGACCTGCGCGGGCCGGACCCGCGCGAGGAGAAGTTCCGCCACGACGGAGGGATCACCGAGTTCACCGAGTACCTGTCCACGGGGGAGCCGCTGACCGACGTGCTGCGCCTGCAGGGGTCGGAGACCTTCACCGAGACCGTCCCGTTGCTCGACGAGAAGGGGCACATGACCCCGCAGGAGGTCGAGCGCGAGCTGCACGTCGACGTGGCGGTGCGGTGGAACCACGGATACGACACGGAGCTGCGGTCGTTCGTCAACGTGATCGCCACGCCCAAGGGTGGGACCCACCTGAGCGGCTTCGAGGCGGCGCTCACCTCGACGTTCAACGAGGTGATGCGGGCGACCAAGGCGCTGCGGGTCAACGACGACAACGTGATCAAGGACGACGTGCTCGAGGGGCTGACCGCCGTGGTCACCGTCCGGCTGGCCGAGCCGCAGTTCGAGGGACAGACCAAGGAGATCCTCGGCACCCCGGCTGCGCGCAGCGTCGTACGTCGTGTGGTGTCGGCGGAGCTGAAGAAGTTCCTGACCTCCACCAAGCGCGCCGAGAAGGCCCAGGCCAAGCTCGTGATGGAGAAGGTCGTCGGCGCCTCGAAGACGCGGCTCGCGGCCCGCCAGCACAAGGAGACCCAGCGCCGAAAGAACGCCCTGGAGTCCTCGGCGCTGCCGGCCAAGCTCCGCGACTGCCGGGCCAACGACAACGAGCGCACCGAGCTCTTCATCGTCGAGGGCGACTCCGCGCTCGGGACCGCCAAGGACGCCCGCGACTCCGAGTTCCAGGCGCTGCTGCCGATCCGCGGCAAGATCCTCAACGTCCAGAAGGCCTCGGTCGGCGACATGCTCAAGAACGCCGAGTGCGCCTCGATCATCCAGGTGGTCGGTGCCGGCTCCGGGCGGACCTTCGACCTCGAGGCGCGACGCTACGGCCGGATCATCTTCATGGCCGACGCCGACTCCGACGGCGCCCACATCCGCTGCCTGCTGGCGACCCTGTTCTTCAAGTACATGCCCGACCTGATCCGGGAGGGGCGGGTCTACACCGCGGTCCCGCCGCTGCACCGGATCGAGCTCACCAACCCCAGGAAGGGGATGGACAAGTACGTCTACACCTACTCCGACGACGAGCTGCAGCGAAAGCTCGCCGAGCTGTCGAAGAAGAACGTGCGGTGGAAGGACCCGGTCCAGCGCTACAAGGGACTCGGTGAGATGGACGCCGACCAGCTGGCGGAGACCACGATGGACCCGCGCCGGCGCACC
>NZ_DASSXS010000156.1:0-14753 GCF_035703625.1 Nocardioides sp.
GCCGGGCTGGAGCTCGAGCCCGGCACGTCACCACCGGTGCTGCGCCGCATCCCCGGGTGGCGCGGCCCGGCGGCGCGCACGCCGGACCACCTGGACCCGATCCGCGGGGTCCTCCGGTACCTGGGCCCGAGCACCCCCAAGCTGGTGGCCGGGTACGTGGACGCGCCGGTCGCCGAGGTGGCCGCGCGGTGGCCCGAGGATGTGGAGACGGTGGAGCTCGACGGCCGCCGGCTGGACCTCCTGGCCGACGACCTGCCCGCGCTGCTGGGGTCGGAAGCCAGCGGGGTGGTCAGGCTCCTCGGGCCGTTCGACCTGTTCCTCCAGGGTCGCGATCGGGACCTGGTCGTGCCCGACCCGGTGGCCCGCAAGGACCTCTGGCGGACCCTCGGCCGGCCCGGGGCCATCCTGGCCGGCGACGAGATCGTCGGCAGCTGGCGCCCCCGCGCCTCGGGACGCAGGCTCAGGCTCGCCGTCTCGATCTGGGACGGGGGCGACCAGCCGGCCGGGATCGACGAGGAGGCGGAGCGGCTCGCCGCGTTCCGCGGCGTCTCGTTCGCCGGGTACGTCGACCCGTGACCGGACTCGCCCGGGTCAGATCCGCTCGAGGATGAGGGCCATGCCCTGGCCGCCGCCGACGCACATCGTGATCAGCCCGGTGCTCTTGTCGTGCCAGTCCAGGGAGTTGAGCATCGTGTTCTGCAGCCGGGCTCCGGTCATGCCGAACGGGTGGCCGACCGCGATCGCGCCGCCGTTGACGTTGAGCCGGTCGAGGTCGATGCCGAGGTCCTGGTAGGACGGCACGACCTGCGCCGCGAACGCCTCGTTGATCTCGACCAGGTCGATGTCGCCGATGCTCATGCCGGCATTGGCGAGCGCCCGCTTGGTGGCCTCGACCGGCCCGAGGCCCATGATCTCCGGGGAGAGGGCACTCACGCCGGTGGCGACGATCCGCGCGCGGGGGGTGACACCGAGCTCGGCTGCCCTGGTGTCGGACATGATCACCACGGCCGCGGCGCCGTCGTTGAGGGCGCAGCAGTTGCCGGCCGTCACGACGCCGTCGGGGCGGAAGACCGGGTCGAGCTGCGAGACCGCCTCGTAGGTGACTCCGGCCCGCGGTCCGTCGTCCGTCGAGACCTCGGTGCCGTCAGGAGTGGTGACCGGGGTGATCTCCCGGGCCCAGAAGCCGTCGTTGATCGCCTTCTCGGCGAGGTTCTGGGACCGGACGCCGAACTCGTCGAGCTCCTCGCGCTTGAGCCCCCGCAGCCGGGCGACGTTCTCGGCGGTCTGGCCCATCGCGATGTAGATGTCGGGGACGTTGCCGTCCTCGCGCGGGTCGTGCCAGTCGACGCCGCCTTCCGCGGTCTTGGCCGTCCGGGCGGTGGCGTCGGCGAAGGCCGGGTTCTGCGTGTCGGGCCAGTGGTCGGAGGTGCCCTTGGCGTAGCGCGACACCGTCTCCACGCCGGCCGAGACGAAGACGTCACCCTCGCCCGCCTTGATCGCGTGGAACGCCATCCGCGTCGTCTGCACCGAGGACGCGCAGTAGCGGGTGAGCGTGGTGCCCGGGACCTCGTCCATGCCGTTGAGGGTGTTGACCACCCGTGCCATGTTGAAGCCGCTCTCGCCGCCCGGCAGGCCACAGCCGAGGTAGAGGTCGTCGACCGAGTTCGGGTCCAGGCCCTCCACCTTGTCCAGCGCGGCCTTGATGATCGTCGCCGTCAGGTCGTCGGGCCGGAGATCCTTGAGCGATCCCTTGTTGGCGCGTCCGATGGGGGAGCGGGCGGCGGAAACGATCACGGCCTCGGGCATGGGGGACTCCGATCTGCAAGGGGGAACTGCCGCGCCAACCCTAGACCCGTCGCCCGCACCGGCCGCCGAGCGTCCGTTCTGGCATTGTCGACCCCGTGCGCCACCGCTACGAGTGCCCGATGCGCTGGGCCGACATGGATCTGCAGGGTCACGTCAACAACGTCGTCTACGTCGACTACCTGCAGGAGGCGCGGGTCGACATGCTGCGGACCCACGGCCCGGCCGCGCAGACCGGCGAGCTGGCCGAGGGCGTGGTCGTCGTACGCCACGAGGTGCAGTACCGGGCGCCGCTGGCGTTCCGCTTCCGTCCGGTCGACATCGAGTGCTGGGTGACCGAGATCCGGGCGGCGACGTTCACCCTCGCCTATGAGGTCTTCCACGAGACCGACGAGGGGCGGCGTGTCTACCTGCGGGCGACCACGGTGCTGACGCCGTACGTGTTCAGGAGCGAGCGGCCGCGCCGGCTCACCGCCGACGAGAAGGCGGCGCTGGAGACGTTCCTCGAGCCGGCCGAGCCTGAGCGGCGTACGCCGTCCTCCAGCCCGCGCCACGACAAGCTCGGCCACTACCCGGTGCACGTGCGGTTCTCCGACGTCGACGTCTACGGCCACGTCAACAACGTGAAGTACTTCGAGTACTTCATGGAGGCCCGGATCCTGATGACCGCGCGGCTCTGGAAGGGGATGCCCGAGGGCACGCCCGAGCCGTCGATGGTGGTCGCGCAGACCGATGTCGACTACAAGCTGCCGATCCTGTTCCGGCCCGAGCCCTACGGCGCCTGGTCCTGGATCTCCCGGGTCGGCGACCGCTCGATGACGATCGAGTCCGAGATCTGCGACGGCGACACGGTCCTGTCCCGCGCCCGGGTGGCGATGGTCTTCGTCGACCCGGCCACCGCCCGGGCGACGCCGCCGCCGGAGGCCTACCGCGAGCTGCTGCTCGGGGTCGTCACCGGCTGACCGCCGAGCACCAGTTCCGCTCGCCCGCCCGCCGACCGGGCCCGCACGCTCTAGCATCGCGGAGTGCAGGCACGGACGAGTACGGAGAGCGACGAGGCCCGGGTGGCCCTGGTTCTCGACGCGGGTGGCGCTCGGTCGGCGTACCAGGTGGGGGCGCTGGAGGTGCTCCTGCCCGTCCTGGCCGAGCGAGGTGCCCGGCCCCGCCTGCTGGTCGGCACCAGTGCCGGAGCGCTCCTGACGGCCGCCCTCACCGCGACGGCCCATCTGGAGGCCGAGGAGCAGGTGGCACGCCTCAAGAGCATGCTGGGCCGGACCACCAAGCCGAACGTGATGCGGCCGCTGTGGCGGCAGGCTCCGGAGGTGGTCGTCCGCTACGCCTCGGAGACCTTCGGGCTCTCGGGCTTCCGCCTGCGCGGACTGTTCGGGAGCCAGCCGCTCGCACAGACCCTGGCGAAGGCCATCGACTGGGGGGCGCTGCACCACAACATCGACAGCGGCGAGATCGAGTCTGCGGCCGTCGTCGCGACCTCGGTCAGGACCGGGCGGGTCATCGTGTTCACCGAGTCCCGCTCTCCGGTGCCGGGCTCGACGCCGGAACCCCACGGGCGCTTCGAAGCCACCCGCCTCGACGTCCCGCACCTGATGGCGTCAGCGGCCATCCCGGTCCTCTTCCCCTCCGTGCACGTCGACGAGCCCGAGGATGCCGCGGGATGGTACGTCGACGGCGCCACCCGTCGCCGCACCCCGCTCGCACCGGCCCTCGAGCTCGGCGCCGACCGCGTGGTCGCGATCGGCACGGGAGGACTCCGTCCGCCCGATGCCGACTCGGACCTGGACCGGATCCCCGTCGACCTCGGCGACGCCGGCGCCACCCTGCTCGGCGCGGTCATGGACGACCCGCTGCGGCACGACCTGCGGCGGCTCGCGGAGCTCAACGTGATGACGGCCGATCCGGAGCTCGGTCCGGTCCTCGAGCGCCACCGCGAGGCGCGGGGGAAGTCGGCGTACCGCACCGTTCCCTACGTCGCCATCGCGCCCGAGGACGGCACGGAGCTCGCCCGCACCGCCATGGAGGTCTTCCGCGCCAACCACGGCTCCCTGCTGCGCACCATCGGCGATCCCGACCTGCAGGTCATGCACCGGTTGCTCGGCAGCGACAGCCCGCTCCAGGGCGAGCTTCTCTCCTACCTCATGTTCGACCCCGACTTCTTCGCCGCCGCGTCCGAGTTCGGCCAGCGCGACGCCCGGCGCTGGGTCGAGCAGCACCCCGACCTGTGGCGGACCGAGTCGCTGCCCGGCTACGGCTACTGACGGCAGTGCCGGTGGGCCGGGTCAGCGCTGCTCGACGGGCTCCTCGAAGGTGTTGACCATGAACTGGGCCGCGTGGGTGACGTAGTCCCAGAACTGCGCGTCCTGCTCCGGGGTCAGGTCGACCGCGTCGAGGCCCTCCCGGAAGTGCAGGAGCCAGCGGTCCTTCGCCGCCGGTGTCACCGCGAACGGCGCATGCCTCATCCGCAGCCTCGGGTGGCCGCGCTCGTCGGAGTACGTCGTCGGCCCGCCCCAGTACTGCACGAGAAAGTTCCGGAACCTCTCCTCGGCCGGCCCGAGGTCCTCCTCGGGGTAGAGCGGTCGGAGCACCTCGTCCTCGGCGACCCCCTCGTAGAACCTGGCCACGATGGTCCGGAAGGTCTCGAACCCGCCGACTTCCTCGTAGAACGTCATCGGGGCCCCCGCGACGTGGCCGGCGGGTTGGTGGGGAATGAGTTCACGTGCCCATTGTGCCGATGGGTGTGGGCGGCTCCACATCGGCGTGCAAGGATCGCAGGCGTCCACCGATCTCGAGGAGTGATGTCCTGATGAGCACCACCCGCACCGCGAAGACCCACTGGGAGGGCACCCTGTTCGAGGGAGCCGGCCAGGTGACCCTCGAGTCCAGCGGGCTCGGCACCTACGACGTCTCCTGGCCCGCCCGCGCCGAGGCGCCGAACGGCAAGACCAGCCCCGAGGAGCTGATCGCGGCGGCGCACTCGTCCTGCTTCTCCATGGCGCTCTCCAAGGGGCTGGCCGACGCCGGCAGCCCCGCCCAGGCGCTGGACACCACCGCCGAGGTGGAGCTGACGCCCGGCACCGGGATCACCGGCATCGCGCTGACGGTCCGGGGCCAGGTCGACGGGATGTCCGAGGACGACTTCGTCAAGATCGCCGAGGCGGCCAAGTCCGGCTGCCCCGTGAGCCAGGCACTGTCCGGTACGACGATCACGCTCGACGCGTCCCTCGCCTGACCGGAGCCGGCCGGGTGGCTCAGACGGGCTGCCCGGCCTGCTCGTCCTGCGGCTGTGCGCCCGGCTGCGACTCGTCGCCGCGGTGCCAGACCACCCGCTGCGGGAAGGGGATCTCGATCCCCTCGTAGTCGAAGCGGGCCTTGATCCGCTCGCGCATCTCGCGGGCGACACTCCACTGCTCCAGGGGAGCGGTCTTGAGCGCGACCCTGATGATGACGCCGTCGAACCCGAGCTCCTGCACGCCCCAGACCGAGGGCTCCTCGATGATGCGGCCCTTGAAGTCCTCGTCGTCCCAGAGGTCGTGGGCGACCTCCTGGAGCACGCGACGCACCTTCACGAGGTCCTCGTGGTAGGCCACGCTGATGTCCAGCACGGTGCGCGCCCAGTTCTGGCTCATGTTGCCGACCCGGGTGATCTCGCCGTTGCGCACGTACCAGACCGTGCCGTTGATGTCGCGCAGCCTGGTGACGCGGAGGCTGACCGCCTCCACGGTGCCGATGGCCTCACCGAGGTCGATCTCGTCCCCGACGCCGTACTGGTCCTCGAAGATCATGAACGTGCCGGCCAGGAAGTCGCTGACGAGGCTCTGGGCGCCGAAGCCGAGCGCCAGCCCCAGGATCCCCGCGCTGGCGACGATGGGCGCCACGTCGACGGAGAGCTCGGCGAGGATCATCGTCGTGAAGACCGCGACGACGATGCCGGTCACCACGCTCTTGAGCAGGCTGCCCATCGCCTTGGCCCGCTGCACCCGGCGGGTGGCCACCACGACGTCGCGCTGGTCGGCGCCGCCCGGCTTGCTGGCCTTGTTCTTGCCCTGGCCACGGGAGATGCGTCCGACGCGGTCGGGCAGGACGCCGACCTCGGCCTTGCGCACGATCCGGTCGATCATCCGGTGCAGGACGAAGCGAACGACGACGCCCAGGATCACCAGGCCGGCGATCGTCAGCGGCGTTCCGATCACCACGTCCGCCGCCTCGGCGACCTGCTCGTTGTCCCAGAGGTCCATCGCCGTCCGGCAGAAGAACTCGTCGGAGGTGCAGGGATCTGACGTCAGCAGGGGCAACATGTGGCCCAAGGTTGCCACGATGCGGCGGCACATCCGAACTCACACGCCCCGATGTGACGGACGCGACGAGGAACGCCCGGAACCGACCGCCGAGGGCAGCCGATATCCTGCTCCACGTGACCTCCAGAACCCTTTCGCGTGTCCGCCGTTCGGCCGTCCTGACCACCGCTGTGGGGCTGTTCCTCCTGGTCGCCGGTCCGGCCTCCGCCGAGGTCCCCGAGGGGTGGAGCGACCCGGCTCCGGTCCCGCAGCTGCAGGCCCTGCTGATCTTCGTCGGCATCCCGCTGCTGATGATCCTGATGATCGCCGCGGCGGTGTACCTGCCGGCCATGGCCCGCGGCGAGCGGGTGGCGCCGGGTGCCTCACCCGGCCCGGACCAGTGGTTCGGCGGCCCGCGTGGAGGGGCCCGGGAGCTCGAGTCGGCCGAGCGCGGCGAGCAGGCACGTGACTCCCAGACCGGAGGTGCCGGTGGCCGCTGGTGAGTTCAGCTCCGGGGAGCGCCACGAGATCGACCGCGCCATCCGCGCGGCGGAGCAGGCGTCGCGCTTCGAGTTCTCCGTCTACGTGGGACGGGCCGAGGGTGAGTCGCAGGCCTTCGCGAGGCGGCTGCACGCGAGCCTGGTCGCGCCGCCCCGCAGCATCCTGATCCTGGTCGACCCGGTCGCCCGGTCCCTCGAGGTCGTCACCGGCGCCGACGTACGCCGCAACCTGAGCGACCGTGAGGTCGAGCTGGCCGTCCTGGAGATGCAGTCAGCGTTCGCCGAGGCCGACCTGGTCGGCGGCCTCAAGCGCGGGATCTCGATGCTCGCCGAGCACGCCCGCGCCCCCGAGACCCTGCACGATTCCGGTGGTTGAGGTGCGACCGCGCCCTGGCGCCTGAGACTCGAAACCCCGCACGCCGAACGCCTGCGTCAACCACCGCTCAGCGCGGTTGCGCGTCCCTGGCCTGGGCGGCGAGGTAGCGGGCGACGTCGGCCCGGCCCTCCCGCACGTAACGCTTGGCGGCCGGGTTGGCACCGGAGGTCTGCAGCCAGGCGTCCACCTTGTCCAGCAGCTCCTGGCTGGCCAGCGGGCGGGGGAAGATGTACTCCAGCGCGGTCGAGGCCCGCTGGGTGCCCTTCTCCTCCCACATCGTGTCGGCCGCCTCGAGGTACTTGTCGACGTACGGCGCCAGGACGTCGTCCTGCCCGTAGCACTGGAACGCCAGGACGATGCTGCGCTGGGTCTCGTTGGGGATGTCGTCGCGAACCATCGCCGCCTCCCAGGCCTCGGCCTTGGCCTCGGGGGTGGGGCGTGAGGCGCGGGCGGCCGCGGCGTGCTCCTGACCCGAGATCGTGTTGTCGCGGCGCAGCTCCTCCTCGATCCGTGCCTCGGAGGCCCTCCCCGCTCGCGCGAGCGCGGTCAGCAGCGTCCAGCGCAGGTCGGTGTCGATGGCCAGGCCGTCGAGCGTCACCGACCCGTCGAGCAGTCCGTCGAGGGTGTCCAGCGCCTCGTCGCTGTGGGCCGCCGACGCGTAGGCCCGGGCGAACAGCAGCTGCCGGTCGCTGCCGGCCTCCGCCCCGTGGAGCAGCTCCCGGAGGCCCTGCTCCCAGGTTGCCCTGAGGGCATCGCGGTTGGCCGGCGCGGACAGCGAGTTGACCGCCTGCGCGGCGTAGACGGGGATCCGGCTCATGCCGAAGGCGTCGGTCTCCCGTCCGATGGCGCTGAGCACCAGGGCGACGTAGTCGGTGGCGCTCATCTCGGCGTCCCGCGTCATGTCCCAGGCGGCACCCCAGCACAGCGCCCGGGCCAGCGAGTCATCGAGGGTGCCGAGCCCGTTGACCAGCGTGGCCAGCGAGCGCTCGTCGAGGCGGATCTTGGCGTAGGCGAGGTCGCCCTCGTTGAGGAGCAGCAGGTCGGGCTGCTTCTCGCCGACCAGCTGCGGCACCTCGGTCAGCTCGTGCTCGACGTCGATCTCGAAGGCCGTCCGGCGCACGAGGTGGCCGTCGTGGGCGTCGTACAGGCCGATGCCGAGGCGGTGACGGCGCAGCGTCGGGTGCTCGGGGTCGGCGGTCTGGCGCACCGCGAAGCGGGCGTAGCCGCCGTCGGAGTCCAGCTCGAAGTCGGGTGCGAGGGTGTTGACGCCCGAGGTCTGCAGCCACTCCTTGGCCCACGAGTCGAGCTCGCGTCCGGAGGCCTTCTCGAGCGCGGCCAGCAGGTCGCTGAACTCGGAGTTGGCGTACCCGAAGTCCTTGAAGTAGCCCCGGATGCCGGTCAGGAAGTTGTCGAGCCCGACCCAGGCCACCAGCTGCTTGAGCACGGCCGCGCCCTTGGCGTAGGTGATGCCGTCGAAGTTCACCTCCACCGCCCGGAGGTCGACGTTGTCGGCGGCGATCGGATGGGTGCTGGGCAGCTGGTCCTGGCGGTAGGCCCAGTTCTTGCGGGCGTTGGTGAAGCCGGTCCACGACTCACGGAACTCGGTCGCCTCGACGGCTGCGTGGTAGCAGGCCCACTCGGCGAACGACTCGTTGAGCCACAGGTCGTCCCACCACTTCATGGTGACCAGGTCGCCGAACCACATGTGGGCCATCTCGTGCAGGATCACCTCGGCGCGGAACTCGTAGAACGAGCGGTCCTGGCGGCTGCGGGGGAGGTACTCGTCGCGCAGGGTCACGCACCCGGCGTTCTCCATCGCCCCCATGTTGTACTCCGGCACGTAGAGCTGGTCGTACTTGCCGAACGGGTAGGGGTAGTCGAAGAGCTCCTCGAAGAACTCGAAGCCCTGGCGCGTGAGCTTGACCAGCTCCTCGACGTCGAGGTGCTCGACCAGCGACTGCCGGCAGTAGTGGCCCAGCGGGATGGTGCCGTGCTTGCCCTCGTAGGTGTCGAGCACCTCGTGGTACTCGCCGGCGACGATCGCGGTGATGTAGGTCGACATCGGCTTGGTCGCGGGGAAGCGCCAGATCGCGTGGCCGCCGCCGATCGCCTCGGGGGTCGGGGTGGCCGCGTTGGAGACCACCTTCCAGTGGTCCGGTGCCGTCACGTGGAACGTGAACGGCGCCTTGAGGTCGGGCTGCTCGAACGTCGCGAAGACGCGACGGGCATCGGGGACCTCGAACTGCGAGTACAGGTAGACCCGGTCGTCGGCGGGGTCCACGAACCGGTGGAGGCCCTCTCCGGTGCGCGAGTAGCTGCAGTCGGCGCGGACGACGAGCTCGTTGTCGGCGGCCAGCGCGGGCAGGCTGATCCGGTTGTCGGCGTAGACGGCCCCCGGGTCGAGCGCCGTGCCGTTGAGGGTGAGCTCGTGGACGGTCGCACCGACGAGGTCGACGAACGTCTCCGCCCCGGGCTGGCGGCAGCCGAACCTGATGGTGGTGGTCGACCCGAAGGTGGTGTCGCTGGTCGTGAGGTCCAGCTCCACGGCGTACGACGTGACGTCGAGGAGGGCGGCGCGGGCGGCGGCCTCGTCCCTCGTGAGGTTGGTCCCAGGCATGCGTGCAGTCTGTCACCCCCTCTGGTGGCCTCCCAATCGAGATTCGTCGCCGGGGCGAAGGTTGGAAACTCTTGCAAAACGCCGACAAAGATTCTTGACATCGAGTTGACTTGCTCCTCGTGTACTCGACTCGGCGACTCACGTGCAGCCTGCTCCTGGCAGTGCTGGCTGCTCTGCTTCCCCTCGTGCCGCCGGCCGCCCACGCGAGCTCGACCTACCTGTGCACCGGCTACTCCGGATGCCAGGGCAACGGGTACGCCCACTTCGGCTACCGCAAGGCCAGCAGCCGCATGTGGTGGCAGATGTACCCCGGGCACAACTGCACCAACTACGTCGCCTACCGGCTCGTCCGAGGGGGGATGTCGTCCGTGCGCCCCTGGAGCGGCACCGGGATGGCCTACAACTGGGGCCGCGCCAAGCGGGGGATCACCGACCAGACGCCCCGGGTGGGTGCGGTCGCCTGGTGGGATCGCTATGTCCCCGGGGCAGGCTCCAGCGGTCACGTGGCGTACGTCGAGAAGGTGCTCTCCCCGCGACGGATCGTGATCTCCGAGGACAGCTGGAGCGGTGACTTCCACTGGCGCCGGATCAGCAAGTCCGGCAGCGGCTGGCCGACCGGGTTCATCCACTTCAACGACCGTGAGATCACCGTCCGGGAACGCCCGCGCATCAGCGGCCAGCCCGCCGTGGGGACGAGCCTGGTGGCGACCGCCGGCACGTGGTCGGTGAGCTCGCGGCACACGTTCCAGTGGCTCGCCGACGGCAAGCCCATCCGCGGGGCGACGTCGTCGCGCTTCACGCCCGGCCCCACGCTCCGGGGCGCCCGGCTGTCGGTGCGCGTCACGGCGAGCCGGCGCGCGTACATCGACGGCTCGAGCACCTCGACACCGACGGCCCGGGTGGTCCGCGGGACCATGCAGGTCCTGTCCTCCCCGGAGGTCACCGGGGCCGTCCGGGTGGGTGAGGTGCTGTCGGTGCGTGGCGCGGCCTGGTCCCCGCGTCCGGAATCCACCTCCATCCAGTGGTACGCCGGCGGGGACCCGATCGCCGGTGAGCGGGGCTCCCAGCTGCGGCTGGCGCCGGAGCACCTCGGGAAGCGCATCTGGGCGCGGATGGCGGCGCGCCGCGAGGGCTACCGGAGGTCCGCGCTCGTCACGTCCCGAACGTCCGGGGTCGGGCTCGGGCGCTTCGAGATCGCCAGTCCCTTCTCGCTGACGGGCGGGCGGAGGCTGGGCGGCCGGCTGGAGATCTCGCCGGGCCGCGTCTCACCGGCCGACGCCACCACCACCTACACCTGGCTGCGCGACGGCCGCGCCATCCCCGGCGCCACCGGGACGTCGTACGTGCCCGGTCTCGACGACGTGGGGGACCGGATCTCGGTCCAGGTCCACCTGCGTGCGCGGGGGTACGAGGACAGGACCGTCCAGGTGCGAGCCGACGGTCCGATCACGACCAGGCCCACGCTGTCGGTGTGGACGGAGGGGCGTCCCGGTCGCGCGATCGTCCGCCTCAAGGTCACCGCTCCCGGGGTGAGCCGACCCGGTGGACGGATCACGGTACGCAGCGGCGGCCACGACGTCTCCGGGCGGCTCGACGACGGACGGCTGCGGCTCGTGGTCCGCGACCTGCGGTCCGGGCTGCGGACGGTCCGGGTCCGCTACCACGGGACGAACGTCGTCACGTCGGAGAGCGTGGAGACCACGGTGCGCGTGCCGCGGCGCTGAAGCACCCCCCGGGGGTCGAAGCCTGCTTTCTGGATTGACATACTGCGCATCGTGACCCGCCCGACCCCAGTCCGTGACCTCGTCCCGCTCGGGACGGCGGTGCGGACCTGGTTCCTGATCTCGCTGCAGACCTTCGGCGGGCCGGCCGGCCAGATCGCGGTCATGCAGCGCACCCTGGTCGACGAGCGGCGGTGGATCGGGGAGAAGCGGTTCATGCACGCGCTGAACTACTGCATGCTGCTCCCCGGGCCGGAGGCTCAGCAGCTCGCGATCTACACGGGCTGGCTGCTCAACGGCACGATGGGCGGCCTGATCGCGGGCATCCTGTTCGTCCTCCCCGGCCTGCTGGCGATGCTGGCGCTGTCGATCCTGTACGTCGCCCAGGGCGACACCACCTTCGTGACCGGGCTGTTCCTCGGGCTGTCGCCGGCCGTGCTCGCGATCGTCGTGCAGGCCGTGCACCGGATCGGCACCCGCGCGCTGCGCAACCGGGTGCTGGTCCTGCTCGCCGTGGGCGCGTTCCTGGCCCTCGCCCTGTTCGCGGTGCCCTTCCCGCTCGTCGTGCTCGGCGCCGGGGTGATCGGCTGGGCGGTCCACCGGTGGCGTCCGGCCCTGCTGACGGTGCCCGACCGGCCGGTGCCGGAGGACGAGACGGCCCCGCTGGTCTCCGACGACGTGCTGCACCACGCCCGCCCGTCCCGGCGCCGCAACCTGCTGGTCCTCGGGATCGGGGCGGTGCTCTGGGTCGCCCCGGTGGTGCTGGTCGCGAGCCTGACGGGGAGCCAGTCGGTCTTCGTCGACCAGGGCGTCTTCTTCGGCGGCATGGCGCTGGTGACCTTCGGCGGCGCCTACGCCGTTCTCTCCTACGTCGCGCAGGCCGCTGTCCAGACCTACGGCTGGCTGACGGCCGGGGAGATGGTGCGGGGGTTGGCCCTGGCCGAGACCACGCCGGGGCCCCTGATCATGGTGGTGCAGTTCGTCGCGTTCCTCGGTGCCTACCGGGACCCCGGGGGACTCGACCCGTGGGTCGCGGGTGTCCTGGGATCGCTGCTCGTGGTGTGGGTGACGTTCGTGCCGTGCTTCGTGTTCATCTTCCTCGGGGCGCCGTACGTCGAGCGGCTGCGCGGCAGCGAGTCCCTGGCCGCCGCGCTGACCGGGGTCACGGCGGCGGTCGTGGGCGTGATCGCGAACCTCGCCCTGTTCTTCGCCGTGCACACCCTCTTCACGGAGACCCGGACCCTTCACCTGGGTCCCGTCGAGATCCTCGCGCCGGTGTGGTCGTCGTACGTCTGGGAGGCGTTCCTGATCGGGGCGGTCGCCATGGTGCTCGTCTTCCGGCTCCGCTGGTCGGTGCTGCGCGTGCTGGGTGCGTGTGCCGTGCTGGGACTGGTGCTCACCGCACTGGCCTGAGCATCCGGGAATGTTGCGGTCTAGACCGTGGTTGAACCGGGCATGACCCACGCCGAGTTCTGGTTCGACCCTGCCTGCCCCTTCGCCTGGATCACCTCCCGCTGGATGCTGGAGGTGGAGAAGGTGCGCGACGTGTCCGTCACCTGGCACATCATGAGCCTGGCGTACCTCAACGAGGACAAGGACGTCCCGGACGAGTACCGCGAGCGCCTCGCGACGGCCTGGCAGGCGGTCCGCGTGTGCATGGCCGCCGAGCAGCAGCACGGCAAGGAGGTCCTCCTGCCGCTCTACACCGCCCTCGGCACCCGGATCCACAACGACGGCCGGGAGAAGGACCGCGAGATGATCGTCGAGGCGCTCGCGGAGGCGGGCCTCCCCGCCTCGCTGGCGAACGCGATGGACGACTCGTCGTACGACGACTCGATCAGGAAGTCGCACCACCTGGGCATGGACCAGGTGGGGGACGACGTCGGCACACCGACCATCTCGGTCAACGGAACCGCCTTCTTCGGTCCGGTCCTGACGTCGATTCCCCGCGGCGAGGACGCGGGGCGGATCTGGGACGCGGCGGCGGAGCTGGCCTCGTTCCCCAACTTCTTCGAGCTCAAGCGCACCCGCTCCCGCGACCTCGACTTCTCCTGAGCAACTGGCGCATCAGGGGTCACTCGCGCATCATGGGCGGGGTCATGTCGTGTCCTCTCCGCCCCAGCCCCCTGCTGGCCGCCGCCGCGGCGGTGGTCCTCACCACCGCACTCGGTGCCGCGACGCCGACGGCCCAGGCCGTCCGCGCGGCCGCGCCCGACTCCGCGCCTGACCTCAGGCTCGCCGGGAGGCCCGGCGGTCCCGTGCAGTCGGCCACGGTCGGCCTCGACACCCGTTTGCACCCCGCGCCGTCCGGGGCGCGTACCGCCCGGCTCAGCACCGAGCCGTTCTCGATGCTCGCCCTGACCTGGCGCGGCGCCGACCCCGGAGTCGCGGTGCGGACCCGCACGGGCGGGAGGTGGAGCCCCTGGCGGCCGGTCGACCCCCTGGCCGACGGACGCGCCAGTGACGGGAGGACCGCATCGGACCTGCTGTGGGTCGACGACTCCGAGGGAGTCCAGGTCCGGACGGCGCGCCCGGCGCCCGACGCCCTGGACCTGGTCCTCATCGACCCGGGCGTGCGTCCCGGCGACCAGGTGACCTCGCGGACGACCTCCACGACGCCGCGCACGATGCTGACCGACTCCGCCCCCAAGCCCCAGCTCCACACTCGCCGGGAGTGGGGCGCAGACCCGAGCTGGCGCAACGGCGAGCCGGTCTACCTGCGCAATCTCAAGCAGGTCCACGTCCATCACACCGCCACCGGGAACGGGTACTCGCGCGCCGACGTCCCGGGCATCCTGCGGGGGATGTACCGGTACCACACGCAGACGCTCGGGTGGTTCGACCTCGGTTACAACTTCCTGGTCGACCGATTCGGGCGGGCCTGGGTGGGCAGGTCCGGCGGGGCCGACCGCCTGGTGCAGGGTGCGCACACCCTCGGCTTCAACCATGCATCGGTCGGGATCGCCGTGATCGGGAACCTGGACAGCCGCCAGTCCTCACCCGAGGCCGTGACCACGCTGGTCAAGCTCGCCTCCTGGAAGCTCGACAGGCACGGCCGCTACGCCGACGGCAAGGTCACGGTCACCTCGAGCGGCAGCGACAAGTACCCCGAGGGGACCAGGGTGCGGCTGCCGGCCATCGACGGCCACCGGGACACCAACGACACCGCCTGCCCGGGCCTGATCTACGACAAGCTGCCGGGCATCCGGCAACGGGCCCAGCGTCGTATCGACCGCTGGTGAGCACTGCCGAGCGCGGCTGCGGCAACCCTCTCTAGGATTCCGCCATGAGTCGAGTCCTGTCCGCCGTCGCCTGGCCGTACGCCAACGGCCCGCGCCACATCGGCCACGTGGCCGGTTTCGGCGTGCCCTCCGACGTGTTCAGCAGGTACATGCGGATGGCCGGCCACGACGTGCTCATGGTGTCGGGGACCGACGAGCACGGCAC
>NZ_DASSXS010000177.1:0-11472 GCF_035703625.1 Nocardioides sp.
CTTGGGGGTGCTCGGGCCCAGGTACCGGAGGACCCCGCGGATCGGGTCCAGGTGGTCCGGCGTGCGCGCCGCCGGGCCGCGCCACCCGGGGATGCGGCGCAGCACCGGTGGTGACGTGCCGGGCTCGAGCTCCAGCCCGGCCCGCAGGGCGGCGAGCCGGAAGGGCTGCTCGTAGGCATGGACCGCGCGGCACGGCCGGCACTCCCGCAGGTACGGCGCCTCCAGCCGGGCGGTGAGCTGCGCGGACAGCTCGCCCTTCACGATCGGTCGGGTGGCGATCTCTCGCATCTGCGCCGCCACCACGTCGAGGGCCTCCAGGACCGGGATCTCCGCCGCCTTCAACGGTCGTGACGCATCGAAGATCCGCTTCGCGGCGTCGGCGTCG
Organism: Nocardioides sp.; assembly: GCF_035703625.1. Classification (GTDB taxonomy): domain Bacteria; phylum Actinomycetota; class Actinomycetes; order Propionibacteriales; family Nocardioidaceae; genus Nocardioides. The sequence goes on from NZ_DASSXS010000177.1 coordinate 386, forward strand.
CTCCACGGCGCGGTGGCCGCCGCGACCGCGGCGATCTCGGCGCGCCGGTAGTAGTGCGGAGCACCCCGCAGGGTCCACGCCACGGCGAGCTCCTCGGCCGGAACTGCCGCACCGCGGATCGCGAGCGCCCACGGGCCGCCGTCAGGGCCCGTGTCCTGCACCCCGAGGTCGAGCACGGCCGCATCGGACCGCCCCCCGTCACGATGCAGCTCCTGTGCGCGAACCCGGAACCGCATCACGTCCTCACGAGTCAGGCCCATGCCGACCATTCTCACGCCTCGCGGTTCGGAGCGCTTTCCGGCGCGGGGGCGACGACGTCGATACGCTGGGGCGCATGACCGAGTCCGAGACGAAGTGGCTGACTGACGGCCAGCAACGGTCCTGGCGCGGTCTGGTGTTGGGCATGACCCTGCTGATGGACCGCCTCGACCACGACCTGCAGCGCATGTTCGGGATCTCGATGGCCGAGTACGAGATCCTCGTGCGCCTCTCCGAGCGCGAGGGACGCCAGATGCGGATGGCGCAGCTCGCCGACGCGATGGCCCACAGTCGCAGCCGGGTCACACATACCGTCGGGCGGCTGGAGAAGACCGGACTCGTGACCCGCAACAAGTCGCCCGAGGACGGTCGCGGCATCGTGTGCCACATGACCGACGAGGGCTTCGAGCTGCTGTCCCGGATGGCGCCGTACCACGTCAACGGAGTCCGCGCCAACCTCGTCGACATCGTGCCCGACGACGACTTCGAGGCCCTCGGCCGCGTGATGAACACCGTCGCCGACCACCTGGTGGCCGGGCATCCTGAGATGGAGATCCGGTAGGGCGCGAAGCGCCCTACCTATGGATCTCGGTTGAGCGAGCGCGCGGCCGAGCCTGCGAGGCCGCGACCGCGTGTCGAAACCGGGTGACGAATCCGCGAAGCGGATCCGATCACCCCGCTTGGTGCGGTCCGCTTTCGCCTCACCGGGTCTCGACACGCCGGTTCAGCGCCTTCGCAGGCTCAGTCGCTGACGGCTTGCTCGACCACCATTGTGAGGTCCGCTAGCGCGTCCCTCACGGCCGCGTCAGCCGCCGGTGCGTCACCCGGTGCGGACGCGCCGCCTCGGCGCCGAGCCGCTCGACCTTGTTCTCCTCGTAGGCCGCGAAGTTGCCCTCGAACCAGAACCACCTCGCCGGGTCCTCGTCGTCGCCCTCCCACGCCAGGATGTGGGTCGCGACGCGGTCGAGGAACCACCGGTCGTGGGAGGTGACCACGGCACAGCCCGGGAAGTCGAGCAGCGCATCCTCCAGCGAGGACAGGGTCTCGACGTCGAGGTCGTTGGTCGGCTCGTCGAGCAGCAGGAGGTTGCCGCCCATCTTGAGGGTCAGCGCGAGGTTCAGGCGGTTGCGCTCACCACCGGAGAGCACACCGGCCTTCTTCTGCTGGTCGGGGCCCTTGAACCCGAACGACGCGACGTAGGCCCGCGAGTTCATCTCGAAGTTGGCGACCTTGATGAAGTCGAGCCCGTCGGAGACGACCTCCCAGACGTTCTTCTGGGGGTCGATGCCGCCGCGGCTCTGGTCGACGTAGGAGATCTTCACGGTCTGGCCGACGTCGAGCTCGCCCTCGTCGGGGGTCTCCTGGCCGGTGATCATGCGGAACAGCGTGGTCTTGCCGACGCCGTTGGGGCCGATGACGCCGACGATGCCGGCGCGCGGGAGGGTGAACGACAGGTCGTGCATCAGGGTGCGCCCGTCGAAACCCTTGCCGAGCTTCGTGGACTCGAGCACCACGTCGCCGAGCCGCGGACCCGCCGGGATGTTGATCTCGGAGGTGTCGATCTTGCGCATCCGGTCGGCCTCGGCCGCCAGCTCCTCGTAGCGCTGGAGCCGGGCCTTGCTCTTGGCCTGCCGGGCCTTGGGGTTCGAGCGCACCCACTCGAGCTCCTTCTCCAGCATCCGGGCCCGCTTGGCGTCCTTGGCGCCCTCGATCTTGAGGCGGTCCTTCTTGGTCTCCAGGTAGGTGGAGTAGTTGCCTTCGTAGGGGTGGGTCTTGCCCCGGTCGAGCTCCAGGATCCACTGGGCGACGTTGTCGAGGAAGTACCGGTCGTGGGTGACGGCCAGGACGGCGCCGGGGTAGGACGCGAGGTGGTTCTCCAGCCACTGCACCGACTCGGCGTCGAGGTGGTTGGTGGGCTCGTCGAGGAGCAGGAGCTCGGGCTGCTGGAGCAGGAGCTTGCACAGCGCGACGCGTCGCCGCTCGCCACCGGAGAGGCGGTCGACCGGCCAGTCGCCGGGCGGGCACCGCAGCGCGTCCATGGCCTGGTCGAGACGGCTGTCGAGGTCCCAGGCGTTCGCGTGGTCGAGGTCGGTCTGCAGGTCACCCATCTCGGCGAGGAGCTTGTCGTAGTCGGCGTCGGGGTCGCCGAGCTCCTCGGAGATCTGGTTGAACCGGTCGAGCTTGTGCTTGATCTCGCCGACCGCCTCCTCGACGTTCTCGAGGACGGTCCTGCCCTCGGTCAGCGGAGGCTCCTGCTGGAGCATCCCGACCCGCGCCTCGGGGTCGAGGATCGCGTCGCCGTTGCTGGGGTGGTCCAGGCCCGCCATGATCTTGAGCAGGGTGGACTTACCGGTGCCGTTGGGCCCGACGACGCCGATCTTGGCCCCGTGCAGGAACGACAGGGTGACGTTGTCGAGGACGACCTTCTCGCCGTGGGCCTTGCGCACGTTTCGCAGGGTGAAGACGTAATCAGCCATGATCCCCGACCCTACGCGGGAAACCCGCGCGGAACCGATTCGGGGCGAGCGCGGAGAAAGGCCCTAGGCCGCGGACCGCTCGTCGTCGGACGGCCGCGACCCGGCCTCCCCAGGCGTGGACGGCTGGGCCTGGAGCGACTGGTCCGGGCGCATGGTCTTGGTGAACTCGCTGGTGCCCCGGTTGAGGTCGTGCCCGACAAAGCTGGCGTCCACCGTCAGCGACGACACCTCGATGCCGGCCTTGTTGGTCCACACCTCCGCGTTCAGCCGGCCGAAGACCGCCACCGGGTCGCCGCGACGGAGGGAGGCGGCGCAGTGGTCGGCGAGGGTCCGCCAGACGTTGACGGAGTACCACTGGGTCTCGCCGTCGACCCAGCTCTCGGTCTTCTTGCTGTAGCGACGGGGCGTGCAGCCGAGCCGGAAGCTCGCCACCGTCGACTCCCCCGCCTGCCGCACGGTGACGTCGCTGCCCAGCCAGCCCTGCAGGGTGACGAGTGATTCGTTCATGGGAGATGCTCCTTGCCTGATCGGGTGTGCGGTCCAGCCTGTGCCGCGGCACTGACAGGCGGGACCCGACCGGCGACGCCCTGGGGACGACCAGGACGGGAGAGCCGCCTGTGGACGGTCAGCGGCCCGAGGCGTGGCCCGCGGCTAGCGCAGGGCCTGGGCCAGACCGGCTCGGACCGCGGCGTACGCCTCGAGCTCGGCCTCGACGGGCTTGACCACCAGCTCGTCGGACACCCCCCGGATCGCTGCCCTCAGCCGCCGGTCGGCCGAGCGCGCCCGCCGGCGTGCCGTCCACGAGACCAGCACCCGGCAGACGAGCGCCAGCAGCAGCCCGGCGGCCACCCCACCCAGGAGCAGGAGGGTGGGCACCGGGACGCCGCGGTAGGCCGGCGTCTCGGGCGCGGGCAGCTGCAGGTAGCCCATGCCCGTCAGCACGCCCAGCCAGCCGGCGCCGACGAGGGCCGTCAGGATCAGCAGCCACTGGAGCGCCTGGACCAGCCCCGCCCACCCGGGGATCCGCTCCACGCCGAGGTCGGTCGCGGCGAGGGCGCTGTCGAGACGGTCACCGAGGTCGTCGAGGCGGGACACGGAGGCGTTCCGGATGGCCTGGGACCAGGGGCGGGACAGCTCGGTCGACACCTCGTCGGCGAGGGCCCGCACCTCCGTGTCGACCCGGGCGCGCTGCACCTGGGTCGGCTGCGGCACCGACGTCCGGGCCCGGGCGGTGAGCATCCTGCCGCCCCTGCCGAGGTCGAGGTGAAGGCGCTTGAGGGGGTCCGGCTTGAGTCGCGAGAGCCACGAGGTGACCGGCCAGCCGGTGGCCCGGTTGGCGCGCAGCCGCGTCGACTGCTCGACAGCGCGGACGACGGTGGGGACACCGGCCGCCTCGGCGAACGCGTCCTCGAGCGCCGCGACCCGTGCCTTGGCCAGGGTCATCGGCCGCCCCGGTCCCGTCGCCTCCTTCAGCCTGCCGGCCGCGTCCCTGATGTCGGCGTCGAGCCGCGCGCGGGCCGACTTCTTGGCCGCGACGCGTCCGGAGATCTCGGCGCGCAGCTCGGGGATCCCCGCCTTGGTGCGGGCGCTGGCGGCGAACACGGGCACGCCGCCGAGGCCGTCGGCGTCGAGCAGGCGACGTACGTCGGCGAGCATCGACTCACGCCCGGACTCCGGCACGGTGTCGATGTGGTTGAGCACCACCAGCATCACGTCCGAGTGCGTGGCGAGCGGCGCGAGGTAGCGATCGTGGATGGCCGCGTCGGCGTACTTCTGGGGGTCGAGCACCCAGACCAGCAGGTCGGCGAGCTTGACCAGCCGGTCGACCTCGAGGTGGTGGGCGACCTCGGTCGAGTCGTGGTCGGGGAGGTCGAGCAGGACGACGCCCTCCATCGAGGTGTCCTCGCGACCGGTGTCGAGCATCGAGCCCCGCGTGACCCGGTGGCGGGCCGGGATCCCGAGCCACTCCAGCAGCTCCGGCGCGCCCTCGTCGCCCCAGACGCACGCGGTGGTGTGGGAGGTCGTCGGCCGGCGCACGCCGGTCGCGGCCAGGTCGAGGCCGGTCAGCGCGTTGAAGGTGGACGACTTCCCGGAGCCGGTGGCGCCGGCGATGGCGACCACCGTGTGGTCGGCGGAGAGCCGCAGGCGGTTGGAGGCGCGCTCGACGACCCCGCTCGCGTGCCGGACCAGGTCGTCGTCGAGCCGCCCCTGCGACGCGCTGGTCGCGGCGTCGAGCCCCTCGAGGCGAGAGCCGATGTCGGAACCACGGGTGACCAGCTTCCTGGCCCCGTCCAGCAGTGAGGTCATTTCGTCGTGTCCTGGGCAGCGGCGAAGCGCAGGTCGTCGATCCGCCGGGCCGCGTCCCGGAGCCGGTCGGGCACGTCGGCGCCGACGTCGAGGCTGTCGAGCAGCTCGGTGTAGCGGCGCCGCTCCACGTCGAGCAGCGCCCGCACGCGCCGCTCGAGGTCCTTGCGTGCGCGTTCGGCGAGGCTGCGCACCGCCTGGTCGCCGAAGACCGCTTCGAGCAGCTTCTGGCCGAGCACCGCCGAGCCGCCGGCGATCCCCGCCTCGGCGCCCGTGACCCCGGCGGTGTGGGCGAAGACGACGACCATCAGCGCAACCGAGAGCCCGTTGACGCCGTAGGCGAGGAAGCGGGCGGTCCCGCGCTTCTCCGCGCCCTCGGTACGGACCATCTCCAGGACGTCGTGCTGCCACTCGCGGACGGCCCGCTCCGCCTGGCGGCGGAAGTCGCGCGAGGCCCGGCCGAGGTCCTGGCCCGCGTCGGCGAGCAGCGCCTGTCCGGCGGCGAGGGACTGCCAGGACGCCTCGGCCCGCTCGGCCGCGGCCTCGGCGTGCTCGAGGATCAGGGTCTCGAGGCCGGACTCCACGGCCACGGTCACCCGCTCCGCCTGCTGCGGCTTGCCGCGTACGGCGTTGACGATGCGGTCGCGCAGCCGGCCCACCCGGGTCTCCAGCGACTTGAGCAGCTCGCCGGTCCCGACGAACTCCTGCCAGCGCGCCAGCACCTCCCCGCGCAGCAGCGTGCCGTCGGCCGAGGCCTCGCCCACCTGCCGGATCGCGTCGTCGTAGGCCTTGTCGACGTCCTCGCGCAGCCGCCGGTGGACGCCCACCTGCTCGGTGGCGGCGTCGGCGACGGCGTGGGTGTGGCGGGCGAGGCCGCGGATCGCGCCGTCCATGGTCTGCTTGACCACCATCGCCCGGGCCTCGGCGTCGGCGGCGAGCGCGTCCAGCCACCCCTTCACCTCCGCGACGGCCTCGGGCGGCAGCAGCCCCTCGTCGTCGACCTGGCCCTCGTCGACCACGAAGAGTGGGGAGTCCTTCAGTCCGCGGCTGGCCAGCATCCGGGCGAGGTGGGTGGGCACGGTCTCGGCCGCCTCGCGCGGAGTCCGGTCCAGGACGATCGCGACGGCGGCGCTGCGTTCGGCGGCCTGGCGCAGGAAGTCCCACGGGACCTGGTCGGCGTACCGTGCCGCCGAGGTCACGAAGAGCCAGAGGTCGGCCGCGGCGAGCAGCTGGGACGCGAGCGTGCGGTTGCGCTCCTCGACCGAGTCGATGTCGGGGGCGTCCAGGATGGCCAGCCCGGCCGGGACCGTGTCGGACGCGACGAGCTGCAGCGCCTCCGGGTCGGTCGTGGCGCGGTGCACCCGTTCGAGGTCGGGCAGCAGCGCGTCCTCGCCGAACCAGTCGGCGTCGTCGGGGTGGTGCACCAGGACCGGGGACCGGGTCGTGGGCCGCAGCACGCCGGTCTGGGAGACCGGGCGCCCGATCAGCGAGTTGACCAGTGTCGACTTGCCGGCGCCGGTCGACCCCCCGACGACCGCGAGCAGTGGAGCGTCGATGGTCATCGCCCGCGGGATCACGTAGTCCTCGAGCTGGTCGATCATCTCCCGTCGCGACACGCGCGCCTCGGCAGCGCCCGGCAGCTCCAGGGGCAGGGTGGCGGCCTGGAGCGCCTGGCGCAGCCGGACGAGGGCGGTCAGCATCGCCGCTCCCTCGTCCCGTCCGAATTCCTTCGACGAGTCGCGGGTCATCGGTGTGGCACCACCTGTCCCGGGAACGCCACGTAGGGGCGCACCGCGTTGATCCGCTCGACGTAGGCCTGGCCCCGGGCGGCGAAGTCCTCGGGAGCGGTGCCGCGGAGGTAGCGGTAGTGCAGGAACCCGAGCTCGATCAGCGCCTGCTGGTAGTCCTCCATCGCCTCCTCGGCCTGTTTTCCGCCGTGCTGCCGGGCGAAGGCCCGGGCCTGCCGGCGACCGCTGAGGTGCACCACCCAGTCGATGTCGGTGGCGGGGATCAGGCCACGCCGCGCGGCGTCCTGGAGCGAGGCGGCGAGCATGCGGCGCTCCGAGCGGCGCCACCAGACGGCCAGCGAGAGCATGACGATGAACGCCGGGACCATCAGCACGAGGTAGACACCCACGAAGCCCTCGAGCCCGAAGAGCGACGAGCTGTTCCAGGTGGCATGGGCGATCACGGCCAGGGCGTACCCGACCAGCGGGGACACCACGCGCACCAGCTTGTTGCGCGAGCCGACGGCGATGCCGACCCCGATGCCGATGAACGAGGTGAACAGCGGATGGGCGAAGGGGCTGAAGAGGCAGCGCACGACGAACACGCTGGTCACGGCGCCGGTACCGCCGGGGCCCATCCCGTCGGTGCCGTTGTAGGCCGCCGCCAGGTAGAGGATGTTCTCGACGAAGGCGAACCCGATGCCGACCATGCCGGCGTAGACCAGACCGTCGAGGATCCCGTCGAGCTCGGCACGTCGCCACCACAGCAGCAGGAACAGGAAGAGCCCCTTGCTGAGCTCCTCGGTCACGGGGGCGACGATGGCCAGGCTCTGCGCCTCGTCGAAGCCGACGAAGAAGCCACCGAGCCCCTGCAGCAGCAGGGCGGCACCCGTCGCGACGAACCCGCCCCAGAGCAGGCCGAACGCCAGCAGGACCCTCGGCTCGGGCTCGTAGCGGTCCAGCCACAGGTAGGCACCCACCAGCGGGCCGACGGGCAGCGCGGCCAGCACCGTGGCCAGCAACATCGACTTCGGGGCCCCCGACAGGGCGATGATCACCAGGATCGGAGCCGCGCCGAGGCACACCAGCACCGTCACCACGACGGTGAAGATGATGCTGTTGCGGCGCGTTTGGAGCATGGCGGAAGCGTAGCCGCAGGTGACCGGCGGTCCGATCCCGCGGCGTAGAGTGATTCGCGTGACCGAAGAGACCACATCCGAGACACTCGAGCCGCGCACGGAGTCGCACGACCCCAAGGTCCCGGAGGCCTGGCAGTCGTTCATGCGGACCGGCTGGGGTGACCGCGAGCTCGACCTGCCGCCGCACCCGATCACCGACCACGCCGCACGCCGCCGGGCGCGGCTGGCCGAGACGTTCCCCGGCGAGCGGTTGGTGCTGCCCGCGGGGACGTACAAGGTGCGTAGCAACGACACCGACTACCGCTTCCGCCCCGACACCGCCCACACCTACTTCTCGGGCAACCAGACCACCGACGCGGTGCTGGTCATCGAGGGCGACACGTCGGTGCTCTACGCCCGGCCACGCTCGTCGCGGGAGACCGACGAGTTCTTCCGCGACCGCCAGTACGGCGAGCTGTGGGCGGGCCGCCGTCCGTCGATCCACGAGATGTCGTCCAGCCTCGGCCTCACGGTCCGCCACATCGACGAGCTGCCGTCCGCGCTCCAGGGGTCGGGCAAGACCCGGGTCCACCGCGGCATCTCCTCCGAGGTCGACGGCCTCGTCGCGGCCGACGAGTCGCGCGACGAGGACTTCGCCCGGGTGATCTCCGAGATGCGCCTGATCAAGGACGAGTGGGAGGTCGGCGAGCTCCAGGAGGCCTGCGACATCACCACGCTCGGCTTCGAGGACTCGGTGCGCGAGTGGCCCCGGGTGCTCGAGCACGGCGAGCGCTGGATCGAGGGCACGTTCTTCCGCCGGGCCCGCGCGATGGGCAACGACATCGGCTACGACTCGATCGTCGGCGGCGGCAAGCACGCGACGACGCTGCACTGGATCGACAACTCCGGCCCGATCACGCCGGGCGACCTGGTGCTCCTCGACATGGGGGTCGAGGGACGCAACCTCTACACCGCCGACGTGACCCGGACGCTGCCGGTCGACGGACGGTTCACCGACCTCCAGCGCGAGCTCTACGACCTGGTCTACGCCGCGCAGGAGGCCGGCATCCGGGCGGTCCGGCCGGGCGTGGACTTCCGTGCCCCGCACCGGGCGGCCATGGAGGTGCTGGCCCACGGCCTGGGTGACCGCGGGCTGCTGCCGGTCTCCGTCGACGAGGCCCTCTCCCCCGACAGCAAGGTCTACTCGCGGTGGACCCTCCACGGCACCAGCCACATGCTCGGGATGGACGTCCACGACTGCGGCCGCGCCTCGAACGAGGCCTACACCGAGGGCCAGCTGGCCGAGGGCATGGTGCTGACCGTCGAGCCGGGCCTGTACTTCCAGGAGGACGACCTGCTGGTCCCCGAGGAGCTGCGCGGCATCGGCATCCGGATCGAGGACGACATCCTGGTGACGGCCGACGGCTACGACAACCTGTCGGTCGCGCTCCCACGCACTTCCGCCGACGTCGAGGCCTGGATGGGCGGGCTCGCCGGCGGCTGAACCGGCCGCCGAGAGCACCCATCCGGATCCGGCGCGGCGCCGAATGACGACCCGAGGCGTGCGTGGCCAGCGCGCGCCCGAGAGGTCGAGGAGGAGCTGCCGGTGCGAAGGATCGCGATCCTGCTCACCGTGGCCGCCGCCGCGGTTGCGGCGCTGGTGCCTGCGGTCTCGTTCGTGTCGTCCTCCGCATCACCCGGGTCGAGCTCGGCGTACCAGCTGCTCCAGATGAACCTCTGCCTCTCGGGGCAGGCCGGCTGCTACAGCCGGTCCACGTACTCGTCGATCCTCGACGAGGCCACCGGGCAGATCGCCGGGCGCGACCCGGAGGCGGTGACCCTCAACGAGGTGTGCAGCGCCGACGCCGCCGACCTGGCCCGGCGGACCGGCTACCGGATGTGGTTCGCCCCCGTCCGGTACGGAGGCCTGCCGCTGCCGTGCGTGGATCCGCGTGGCCGCGGGCTGTTCGGGATCGCCGTACTCACCAAGGACGACATCGGGTCCTCGCGGAGCGGGGCGTTCGCGGCGCAGGCCGACGCGGAGGAACGTCGCTGGCTCTGCGCCACCACCGGCAGCCCCGACGACTCGGTCACCGTGTGCACCGCGCACCTGGGGACCCGCGAGTCAGCGGGCGAGCGGGTCGCGAACGACGCGGAGTGCCGCGAGCTGGAGAGCGTGCTGGCCCGCCACCAGGCAGCCGGCACCACGTTGTTCGGCGGCGACGTGAACCGGCAGGGCTCCTGCGCGCCCAGCGGCATGTGGGTCACCCGCGACACCTCCGCGTCCCAGACGGCCGGCGTGCAGCACATCTACGGCGCTGCCTCGGCGGCCCCATTGTCCGCGTCGGTCGCGGACGCGACGTACACCGACCACGACTTCCTGCTCGCGGCCGCGACTGCCTCACCCTGAGGTCGCCTCGGCCGCCCACAGAGCCGCTCCCACGATGCCGGCCTGGTTCTTCAGCTTCGCGGGCACGATCTCGGTCTCGACGTCGATCAGGTGCACGAACTTGTCGGCGTGCTTGCTGACCCCGCCGCCGAGGACGATGAGGTCCGGTGACATGAGCTTCTCCAGCGTCCGGTAGTAGGTCGTCAGCCGCTCGGCCCACGTCGACCAGGACAGGTCGTGCTTCTCCCTGACCGAGTTGGCCGCGGCCTTCTCGGCGTCCTGGCCGTCGATCTCGAGATGACCCAGCTCGGAGTTCGGCACGAGCACTCCGTCGTAGACGAGCGCCGACCCGATGCCGGTGCCGAGGGTGGTGAGGATGACCAGGCCGCGTCGGCCCGCCGCTGCGCCGTACCGCACCTCGGCCAGGCCCGCCGCGTCGGCGTCGTTGACGACGTGCACGTCGCGTCCGGTCGCCTCGGTCAGCAGGGCGTCGGCGTCGGTACCGATCCAGGCGCGGTCGATGTTGGCAGCCGAGCCGGCCACGCCGTTGCGCACGACCGCGGGGACCGTGACCCCTACCGAGCCGGTGGACTCGGGAAACTTGCCGAGCAGCTGGACGAAGACCTCCGCCACCGCCTCCGGTGTCGACGGCTGCGGTGTCGCGATCCTGACCCGCTCGCCGATGAACTCACCGCGGTCCAGGTCGACCGGGGCCCCCTTGATGCCGGAACCGCCGAAGTCGATCCCCACCGGAACTGCGTCCATGCGCTCGGTCTCCTCGCGTGCTGCGCCGGGTGGCGGGCGTAGATCGAGA
>NZ_DASSXS010000055.1:0-6282 GCF_035703625.1 Nocardioides sp.
TCGACCGAGAGTCCAGCGGTGAGCAGAATCGTGATATAGGTTCCGGCACATGGCCGCTTCGCCCACGATCGTCGTGGTCGATGACGCGCCCGATGTCCGGAACCTGCTGAAGACGCGGCTTCGCCTCTCCGACCGCCTCGAGGTGGTGGGGGAGGGCGCCGATGGTTTCGACGCCGTGGAGCTCGCCCGCCAGCACCACCCGAGCCTCATGCTGCTCGACGTGTCCATGCCCGGCAGGGACGGGCTGGCAGCTCTGCCGCTGGTCCTCGAGGTGTCTCCCTCGACTCGCGTGGTGATGTTCAGCGGATTCGACGCGGCCGGACTGGCCGAGCACACGCGGCGGCTGGGGGCGACCGCGTTCCTGGAGAAGTCGGTCCCGCTGGACGAGCTCATCGAGAGGCTCGTGGGGCTTGCCTCGCCCGGCGGCCCCGGCGGCCCGGGCGGCTCCGCCCGCGAGGAGCCGGACCGGGCTGCCGTGCCGCTGGACTCGGTGTTGGCAGACCATCTCGAGCGCTTCCGCGAGATCTTCGACGACGCCGCGATCGGTATGGCCACGCTGACCCTCGACGGTCGGGTCGTGCGTGTGAACCGGCACCTGTCCCACCTGCTCGGCGATCCGCCAGAGGCCCTGGTGGGCACTCCCTACGCCGAGATCGCGACGGGCGCCGAGGTCGACCGTGCCCTGGCGCGGCTCCGCGGCGGGGGAACCGCGGTCCAGGTCGAGCACGGAGTGGTGGGACGGCCCGATCTGCGGTTCCAGATGACGGCGTCCGCCGTCCTCGACGCGATGGAGCGTCCGCTGTACTTCTTCCTGCAGGTGCAGGACGTCACCGGCCAACGGGTGGCCGAGCAGGCACTGAGCCGCACCGAGCAGCGTCTCCGGCTCCTGGTCGAGGCGGTCCAGGACTATGCGATCTTCATGCTCGACCCCGACGGCCGCATCGTGAGCTGGAACCCGGGTGCGGAGCGGAGCAAGGGCTACACCGCCGACGAGATCATCGGCCAGCACTTCCGGGTCTTCTACCCCCGTGACAAGCAGGACGAGAAGCACCCCGAGCACGAGCTCGAGATCGCCACACGCGAGGGCCGCTACGAGGAGGAGGGCTGGCGCATCCGCAAGGACGGCAGCCGGTTCTGGGCCCACGTCACCATCACGGCGGTGCACGACGACGCCGGCGAGCTGGTCGGCTTCGCGAAGGTCACACGGGACTCGACCGAGCGGCGCAGGATGCTCAGCCTGCTCGAGCACGCGAACGAGCAGCTGCGGCTCGCGGCCGAGGAGCAGTCGGAGTTCCTCGCCGTGACGGCCCACGAGCTGCGCTCGCCCGTGGGCGTGCTGGCGTCGTCCGCCACGCTGCTGGCCAACCGGTACGAGGACCTGACCCCCGAGGAGCGCACGGAGCTCGCCGAGGGCGTGAACCGCAACGTCGATCAGGTACGACGGCTGCTCGACGACCTGCTGACCGCCTCACGAGCGCACACCCGCACGCTCGACCTGCGCCCGGTGGAGCTGTCGGTGGACGAGCAGCTCGACGGGCTCGTCGCGGCATTCCGCAACGCCCGGCCCGGTTTCGAGGTGGTCCTGCGCAGCGTGCCGGGGCTGGTGGCCTACGCCGATGCCGGCCGGTTCGGGCAGATGGTCGACAACCTGCTCCTCAACGCCCTGCGCCACGGTCAGGCGCCGGTCACGGTCGTGGCCCGACCCGACGGGAGCCAGGTGGTGGTGGAGGTGTCCGACGCGGGCCCCGGCGTACCGAGCCAGGTCCTGCCCCGCCTGTTCCAGCGGTTCGGCACGTCGACCGGAGGCACGGGGCTGGGCCTCTACATCGTGCGCGAGCTTGCTCTCGCCCACGGGGGCACGGCCGAGTACCACGCCGACCAGAACACCTTCGTCATCCGGCTGCCGAGTGAGGGTGGTGCGTCGTGACGGCCGCTCCGATCACAGTGGCTCTGGTCGACGACGTCGACGACATCCGTCGCCTGGTGCGCACGGCGCTGCGCTTCCGGGGCGGCTTCGAGGTGGTGGGCGAGGCGAGCACCGGGGCCGAGGCCATCGCCATCGCGACCGACCTCCGGCCCGACATCGTCGTGCTCGACCTCGGTCTGCCCGACATCGCGGGCCGTGACGTGCTCGCCCGCGTCCGGGAGCAGTCACCGAAGACCCGCGTCGTCGTGCTCTCGGCGAGGGAGCCGACCGACCGGGCGTGGTTCGAGGAGCGCACGGCCGGCTACGTGCTCAAGGACGCCGATCTCGACTACCTCGTCGACCTGCTCGAGAACGTCGGCCGCACCCCGGTCGACGTACGGGTCCTCGATGTGTCCAAGGACGCCATGGCGGCCGCGAAGGCCCGGGAGCTGCTGCGCGGCACGCTCCGCGACTGGGAGCTGTGGAAGATCCTCGACGACGCGGCTCTGGTGGTGACCGAGCTCGTCACCAATGCGGTCACGCACGGCGGATCCACCTTTCGGCTGCAGCTGTCTCGCACGTCCGGGGCCTTCCGGATCGAGGTGGTCGACGACGGCAGTGGCACGCCGGAGCCCCAACCGCAGGACACCGAAGCGGAGGGTGGTCGAGGGATCATGCTGGTCGATGCGATGTCGAGCTCGTGGGGCGTGGAGACCGTGCCGCACGGCAAGATGGTCTGGGCCGAGATCGCGATCTCATGACGGACGGGCTCACCCGGGCGCGCACCGGCGGCGTGGGCCCAGCTGCACCACGACGTCGTTGACCACCAGCGTGATCGAGCTGCCGTTGTCGCTCTCGTCGGTCTCGACGAGCAGCTCCCTGGGGTCGGCCCTCAGGTCGAGGCAGAGCACCTGCCGGCCCGTACCGGCGGGCAGTGGCAGCGTCTGTCCCGGGAGGTCCCACAGGTACACGTCCAGCCACCCGGGGGAGATGCCCTGCGGCCCGGTGCGGCTGCAGTCCCCGAAGTGCTCCTGCCGGACGCTGGTGCCGACACCGTCGATCCTCCGGTTGTCCCGCAGACAGAAGCTCACCTTCGGCCGCGTCGCGAGCCGCCGGCCGGTGCCGGGAGACCTCAGGGAGTAGCCGGCCATCGCGTCGAAGTGCCAGTGGTCGTGCGTCGGATGTCCGAGCATGCAACCCGCGGGGCGCGCCGGTCCCGGCACGTCCTGATCCGGCTGGTACGCGCCGTCCCCGTTCACGTCGCGGTGCAGCACCTGGGCTGCCGGGTGCTGTCGAGGTGGGCATCCGGCGCCTTCGGGACGTGACCGCAGGAGGAGTGGTCCCGGGCCATGGTTGGCAAGCGACGCGGAGAAGCGGAGCAGGCGACCGCCGCGCACTCGCTGCACCTGCATGTCTGTGGCGTCGACGCTGCGCAGGTTCGGGAGGAGGGTCGGCGGTCCCGTCAGCCGACCGGGACCGAGCGGGGATGCCGACGCCGCCTGGGTCGGCTCTGCCCTATCCGGCACGGACGGTTCGCGGGAGGCCAGGGAGACCGTGACCGCGGTGCCCGCGGCGAGGGCCAGCACCACGAAGGGCAGGCCGATGGTCCGGCCACTGGAGGCCATCGCCTCATGCTAGGTCGCGCCGCCTGCGCCCGCAGACGAACCGGCCAGCGGGCCGGCCGCGGCGAGGTCCCCCGGTCAGTGCAGGGACAGCGTGGCGACGCCGGCTGCGACCGATCCGGCCAGCAGCACGATGACCGGGAGCCTCTCGTCACCGACCAGGGTCCGCGGGACCGTCGCAGCCGTCAGGAGGTGTGCGAGTGCCACGATGACGAGCTGGAGCACCACCAGTCCCACCGCCCCGAGCGGTGCCGCGTCGAGCCCGGCGGTCGGAGCTCCGAGCAGGTCCCAGCCACGTCCCAGGGGATCCCCGATCAGGCCGGGGAGGAGCTGGACGCTGGTGAACAGCCGGTTTCGCGCCACGGAGACCGCGATGGCGATCCCTGCGGCGACGGGCACGAGCGCACGCACCGCGACGGCTCGCTGTTCGGGCGAACCGCTGCGGGCCGCCAGATGGGTGGCCGCGCCACCCAGCGCGCAGGAGACGAGCAGACCCCCGGTCGCGTAGAGGTCGGCCGCCGGGAGTACCGCGACCGGGCTCCAGATCCCGGTGCGGCGTACCGCTCCGAACAGCAGCCCCCCGATCACGACTCCCAGCAGCGCGGCGGCCCCCGCGGGCGGTTGCCATCCGGACAGCTGCCGGCGCGGGATCAGGCCGACCCAGGACAGGAGGGCGCCGAGGGGTTCGCCGCACGAGAGCGTGCGGACCCGGCCCCAGGCCAGACACCCGGCCAGCACCACCACGGTGTACGACGCCAACGCCAGCCCCACCGCGCGAGGATCGAGGGACCGTGGGTACACGCTCAGGTACCAGAGCCACGGGATCACGAGTGCCACCGCCGGCCACACGTGTCCGGGCGCCTGCGACCTGTCACCGGGCGCCACCAGCCGGGCGAGGGTGTCCCACGGGTCCACCCACCGCCACAGTCGTCCGAGCACCAGGCACCCGACGACCAGCAACGGCAGCCCGGCGCCCACGGTGAGGGCGGGTGCCACGTTCTCGAGCTCGTCGTCCACACCCACCCTGCCGGCGACGACCGCCAGCAGGAGTGCCGCCAGGGACACGGTCCGCGCCGCCCACTGCCACCTGGAGAGCCGGCCCCACCAGGAGGTGACCTCGTCTGCCGAAATCCCCGCCCGAACCCGGCCCGGCGGCACCGCGACGGCGACGACGACGACGGCCGTCACGGCGGCGAGGACCACGATCCCCAGGGGCACCGCAACGTGCGGAGTGGCGCCGCCCGGGTGTGCGACGGGGCTGGCCAGAGTCAGGCCGTTGCCCCATGCGATGGTCGCCGCCATCCCAGGGAGCCTAGGGCACGTCCGGGCCGGGTCGTGACCTGTTGCACACCGCGTCGTTGAACCCATGACCACCCGCGGAGGAGAAGTCATGCACCGCATCTTTGCGACGGCAACCACGCTGCTGATCGTCCTGGGCTCGGCCCTGGTCGCTGCCCCGGCGTCGGCGGACCACACCGACCCGACGAAACCGCTCGCGCCCACCGACGGCGCCATCGAGGAGGGCATCGAGCGCGGCGACGGCACCTGGGAGCACCTCGCCAACTTCCCGGGGATCGGTGGTCCCCAGCTCACCGGGGGTGGCACCGACCTCGAGTTCTTCCGGGCCGCGGGCAGCAAGGACATCTGGGGGTCGTTCGGAACCCTCGGTCAGGACGCGGCCGGCAGCATCGGCCAGCGCCTGATCCGGCTGACCACCAACGGCGAGGTCGACCCGACCTGGCAGGCGGACCACGGCTCGGCCCACTGCGAAACCCAGAACAGCAGCGTGACCGGCCTCCAGCACGACACCCAGGCGGCCCAGATGAACGGCGTCACCCTGCTGACCGACACCACGGACGCCAGCGGACGCTGCCACGACACGGGTGGTGGAGGAATCGAGATCGTCGACGCGACCGACGTCGCGCGACCGACCGAGGTCCACCTGATCCGGTTCCCCGGGTTCACCCACACCAACACGGTCGACGACAGGCGCCCCTGGATCGTCTACAGCAGCTCCTCCGACTTCGCGGACCGGAACTGGATCGATGTCGTCAACATGCGCTCCTGCTTCGGCGACAAGCGGACGACGGCCAAGCAGCGGCGTACCCAGTGCCGGCCGGAGGTCTCCAGGATCCAGCTCCAGGACGCCTGGACCCAGCAGCGGGACCAGACGACCGGTGAGCTCGAGCCCGGCTCGGCCACCTGCCACGACATCACCTACCGCGACAACCGGCTCTACTGCGCAGCACTCAACGCCACCCTGATCCTCGATGTCTCCAACCTGACCGGGCGCGGCGGCAAGGTGACGGGGAGCTCGCTGCCCTGCCCCGTCGTCGACGGGACGAGGACCGGGGCCAAGGTCACCGACTGCTCCGGCATGGGCCGTGACCGCACCGAGCGGGCGACGGGGTGGCGGTTCCTCGGCACCTACCAGCACCCGGGCCGCGACTGCGGGCCGCCGGGCTCCGACGTGCGCAACTGCAACAGCAACCTGCACGTCCGTTCGGATGAGGGCGTCTCGGTCTCCCACGAGGCCGACCCGACACCCGACGAGCAGTTCATGTTCGTCACCGACGAGCGTGGCGGCGGCATCGTCCCGCCCGGATCGTCGTGCTCGCCCGGCATCGAGAACCCCTACGGCAACGGCGGTGCCCACGCGTTCGACATCAGCGACCCGTCGAACATCGACTACGCGACGACGCCCGAGGGCGAGAAGGCCGTCTACATCAGCGACGCGGTGGTGCCGGCGTCGAC
>NZ_DASSXS010000184.1:0-2214 GCF_035703625.1 Nocardioides sp.
GTCCTGGACCGACTTCTGCAGCGCCGCCAGCAGGTCGACCACCTCGCCGGACGACTTGGTCGAGGTCGGCGTCCGCTTGATCTCGCCGCCCTCGATCTTGGCCTTGACCAGCTCCTGCACGGCCCCGGCGTAGTCGTCCTCGAACTCGGAGGCGTCGAAGTCGCCGGCCAGGGTCTCGACCAGCATCGAGGCCATCTTCACCTCGGAGTCCTTGACCTCGCCGGCCTCGACGCTGAAGTCCGGGGTGCGGATCTCGTCGGGCCACATCATGGTCTGCAGCACGATCACGTCGTCCTTGACCCGCAGCACGGCGATGGTCGTGCGCTGCCGCAGCGCGACCGTCACCACGGCCATCCGGTCGGCCTCGAGCAGCGCCTGGCGCAGCAGCGCGTAGGGCTTGGCGCCGGTCTTCTCCGGCTCGAGGTAGTAGGACTTCTCCAGCAGCATCGGGTCGATCTGGTCGCTGGGGACGAACTTCTCGACCGCGATCTCGCGCGAGGACGTCACCGGCAGGTCGGCCATGTCGTCGTCGGTGAGGATGACCATCTCGCCGTCCTCGGTCTCGTAGCCCTTGGCGATGTCGGCGTAGGCGACCTCCTCGCCGTCGATCGAGCAGACCCGCTGGTACTTGATCCGCCCGCCGTCCTTGGCGTGCACCTGCCGGAACGAGACGTCGTGGGACTCCGTCGCCGAGTAGAGCTTCACCGGGACGCTGACGAGTCCGAACGAGACCGCCCCCTTCCAGATCGCACGCATGCCCATCCCCTCCCGCTTGATCGTGGCCTGCTGACCGTGACGCTGCTCCAGTATCCGACAGGATGGACCCATGCGACCCATGCTCGCCACCCGCGGCACCCACGTGCCGACCGGCGAGGAGTGGGTGCACGAGGTGAAGTGGGACGGCATGCGGGTCCTGGTCGACGTACGCGACGGGCGGCTGCGGCTCACCTCCCGCAACGAGAACGACGTCACCGTCTCCTTCCCCGAGCTGCACGCGCTGCCCGGGGACGACCTGCTGCTCGACGCCGAGGTGGTCGCGTTCCTCGACGGGATCCCCACCTTCGGCGCCCTTCAGGAGCGCATCCACGTCGGCAACCCGAAGCGGGCCGCCGCGCTCGCCGAGCGCAACCCGGTCACCCTGCTGGCCTTCGACCTGCTCCGCCTCGACGGCCGCGACCTCACCCGCGAGCCGCTGGAGGTACGGCGCGAGCTGCTGACCGGCCTGGGCCTCGACGACGTGGCCTGGCAGGTCCCACCCGCCTACGACGACGGCGCGATGCTGTTCGAGGCGACCCGTGACCAGGGGCTGGAGGGGATGGTGAGCAAGCGCCGGTCCTCCCGCTACGAGTTCGGCGCCCGCAGCCCGCACTGGCTCAAGTTCCCCCACCGTCGCCGCACCTCCTGGGTCGTCGGTGGATGGCGCCCGGAGACCGGGTCGGCCACCCGGCTGGGGGCGGTCCTGGTGGGGGAGCCGACCCCCGGCGGCCTGCTCTACCGGGGACGGGTCGGCAGCGGCATCGCGGGCAGGGTGGGCCCGATGCTGATGGAGGCGCTGGCGCCGTACGCCCGCGACGCCAGTCCCTTCGCCGACGAGGTCCCCCGCGTCGACGCACTCGGCACCCACTGGGTGGAGCCGGTCCTGGTCGTCGATGTCGAGTCCCTCGGCCTGTCCCCCCAGCAACGCCTCCGCCAGCCGTCGTACCGTGGCGTGCGACCTGACCTCGACCCCCAGGACCTGTCATGAGACGACTGCTCGGTGCTCTCCTGCTGGCCGCCGCCCTGCTCCCGGCGTCCCCGCCCCCGGCCTCCGCCGCCGGCGAGGTGCGCCTCGACGGGGTCACCGTCCGGCTCGAGCCGGGCACCCGCCAGGTCGTCACCGTCAACCGGACCTCGGGGTGGCACGCCCGGGTGAGCTTCTGGGGGCTGCGACAGGGGCGCTGGCTGCTGCAGTTCCGGGCCCAGGACGGGCGGATCGGCTACAACGGCCTGGTCCGACCGCGGCGTCGAGTGCAGGGGACCGGGAAGACACCGCTCGGCACCCACACGCTGCCGTTCTCGTTCGGCACCCACCGCCAGCGCGCCGGGTGGGACCCGAGCTACCGCAAGATCCGCCGCGGCGACTACTGGGTCCTCGACAACCAGTCGCGGTTCTACAACCGCTACCGCAACAAGAGCCGTGGCGGCTTCCGCTGGTGGCTCCCCGCCAGCCACGCC
>NZ_DASSXS010000216.1:0-14996 GCF_035703625.1 Nocardioides sp.
AGGAACCGCCCGACGTAGTTGAGCATGATGGTCGTGATGACCTCGTGGGCCCCGGTCTGGGCCTTGAGGAAGCCGGCGAGGCCGCCCCACAGTCCCGCCGCGACGACCGCGCCGAGCAGCGCGAGCAGCAGGTGGAGGCCCACCGGAAGGTCGAGGTTGAACCCGATCCAGCCACCCACGATGCCCCCGACCAGCATCTGGCCCTGCGCCCCGATGTTGAACATCCCGGCACGGAAGGCGAGCGAGACCCCCAGGCCCGCGCAGATCAGCGGCGCGGCCCGCTCGAGCGTGCGCACGATGGCACCGGGTGAGCCGATCGAGCCGCTCAGCAGCGCGGAGTATCCGTCCCAGACGGCGAGGCCGGCGTACCGGAAGAAGTCCCACGGGTAGGAGAAGAAGTAGGAGAGGGACTCGATGACCCGCGGGGTGGAGAAGATGATCAGCAGCGCGCCCACCAGCAGCGCGAGCACGATCGCCGCGATCGTCTCCTTCACGGTCGGCAGCCAGGCCTCCCACCGTGAGGCACCGGGTCCGGCCTGCGGCTGCGGCACCATCGGCTGCTGGGCGGTCGTGGTGTCACTCATGCGGCGCCTCCCTCCGCGGGCTCGTGGGCACCGGCCATCATCAGGCCGATGTCCTCTCGGGCGATGTCCGGTGTGACGGTGCCGACGATGCGGCCGTCGTACATGACCGCGATCCGGTCGGAGAGGGCGAAGATCTCGTCCAGCTCGGTGGACACGACGATCACGGCGGTGCCGTGGTCGCGCTCGGCGATGATCCGCTTGTGCATGAACTCGATCGACCCCACGTCGACACCACGGGTCGGCTGCGAGGCGATCAGCACCTTCAGGGGCCGGGAGAACTCGCGCGCCACCACCACCTTCTGCTGGTTGCCACCGGAGAGCGCACTCACGGGCGCTTCGGCGGATTCCGTACGGATGTCGAACTCCTTGATGCGGTGGTCGGCGTTCTGGCGGATCGCCTCGAGGTCGAGCGCGAGGCCGCGGGAGTAGTCGGAGCTCCGGAAGAGGTCGAGGACGAGGTTCTCGCGGACGCTGAACGACCCGACGAACCCGTCGTGCGACCGGTCCTCGGGGATGTAGCCGATGCCGTCCTCGAGCGACTGGCGCGGGCCGTGGCTGCTGATGTCGCGACCGTCGAGCCGGATCTCGCCCGCGGCTGGACGGAGCAGGCCGAGCAGGGACTTGATGAGCTCGGTCTGACCGTTGCCCTGGACGCCGGCGATACCGAGCACCTCACCGGCGCGGGCCTCGAAGGAGACGTCCTTGACCACGAGGTGCCCGCGCGGGTCGACGACGGTGACGTTGCGGGCCTCCAGCACCGCGTCGCCGGACTTCGCGGGAGCCTTGTCGACCTTCAGCTTCACCGACCGGCCCACCATCATCTCGGCGAGCTCTGCCTCGGACGTGTCGGGTGCTGCGGTGCCGACCACCTTGCCGCGCCGGATGACCGTGATCCGGTCGCCGATCGCCTTGACCTCGCGCAGCTTGTGGGTGATGAAGATGATCGACGTGCCCCGCGCCTTCAGCTCGCGCATGATGTCCATGAGCTCGTCGATCTCCTGCGGTGTGAGCACCGCCGTGGGCTCGTCCAGGATCAGCACCTCGGCATCGTTGGCCAGGGCCTTGATGATCTCGACGCGCTGCTGCACCCCCACCGGGAGCTCCTCCACGAGCCGGTCGGGGTCGACCTTGAGCCCGTACCGCTCGGAGAGCTCGCGGACCCGATCGGCCGCCTGGGGCCGGTTCAGCACGCCCATGCCGCGGGTCTGCTCGCGTCCCAGCATGACGTTCTCGGCGACGGTGAAGACGGGGACCAGCATGAAGTGCTGGTGGACCATGCCGATGCCGGCGCTGATCGCGTCCCCGGGGGAGGCGAAGGTGGCCGGCTTCTCGTCGATCAGGATCTGGCCGTCGGTCGGGGCAAGCAGCCCGTAGAGCATGTTCATCAACGTCGACTTGCCGGCGCCGTTCTCACCGAGCAGGCAGTGGATCTCGCCGGGCTCGATCGTCAGGTCGATCTGGTCGTTGGCCGTGAACGATCCGAACCGCTTGGTCAGTCCCCGGATCTCGAGATGCATCGCACTCCCTTGTGCAGGTCCACCACCCTCGGTCGAGAGGGTCACCGAAGAGGTTAGAACGTGCAGGTCGGGGCGGGATACCCCGCCCCGACCTGTCGAGTTTGGTACTGCTGGTCAGCTGTCAGCCGACGGTGATCTCTCCGTCGATGATCTGCTGCTTGAGCTCCTGGATCTTGGCGTCGAGCTCACTGTCGATCTCGGCGTTCGGGCCGTACGGCGCCAGGGAGACACCGCCGTTCTCGAGCGTGCCCTCGTAGACCTCGTTGGAGAACTCGCCGCTGGCGGAGGTCTTGATGGCCTCCTCCACGGCGACGTCCATGCCCTTCATGACCGAGGTCAGCAGCACGTCGCAGTACTCGGCAGCCGACTCGCAGCCGTCCGTGTCGACCCAGATGCCCCAGACATCGTTGTCCTGCGCGGCCTGCAGGCCACCGAGGCCCGCCGGGCCGGCGACCGGGAAGATCACGTCAGCACCCTGGGTGATCATCTCCTCGGCGGTGGACTGGCCCTTGGTCTTGGACTCGAAGTCGTTGGTGAACGACCCCTTCCCGCTCTCGGGGTCCCAACCGATGACCTTGACGTCCGCGCCGTTGTCCTCGTTGAACTTCTCCACGCCCTGGGCGAAGCCGGTCATGAAGATGGTGACGGTGGGGATGTTGAGTCCGCCGAAGGTACCGACCACGCCGGTCTCCGACTTCGCGGCGGCCAGGTAGCCGGCGAGGTAGGCGGGCTCGGCCGTGTTGAAGGTCAGGCCCTTGAGGTTGGCGGGGGCCTTCTCGTAGGCGAAGTCGACGATCGAGAAGTCGACGTTCTTGTTCTTCTTGGCGGCGGCAAGGGTCGCGTCGCCGAGCAGGAAGCCGACCGTGGTGACGCTGTCGCAGTCCTCGTCCACCATCGCCTGGATGTTGTCGGCGAACTCCGAGGGCGCGTTGGACTCGACCTCACCCGTCTGGACGCCCATGTCCTCCTCGGCCTTCAGCAGACCGTCGTGCGAGGTCTGGTTGAACGACTTGTCGTCGAAGCCACCGGAGTCGGACACCATGCAAGCCTTGAAGTCCGGGTACTGCTCAGACGTGGTGCTCGCACTCTCCGATGGGGAGTCCGAACCCGTCGCCTCGTTGTCGGTCGACCGCTCACCGCAGCCGGCCAGGGTCAAAGCAGCGATGCTGCACGCTGCCACTAGTGCCGTCTTCCTCACGGCGCCCTCCTGATCTTGATATCCACGCCCGAGACCGGGCGCACCGGGCACACACTAAGGCAGGAACAACGCAATGCCGGGCATTGTGAACCCAACCGTTACAGGTTGGTGACCCGCCCGCTCACGGGTGTCACGCGGACGGCCCGACGAGGGCTCCCAGGGCAGCCTCCGCGAGCACCCGGGCGGCGATCCCGGCGGCGCGGTCGTCGACGAGCAGGTTGCCCTGGTGCAGGTCGTACGTCGGCCCGCCGGGCGTCCGGGTGCCGAGCCTGGCCATGGCGCCCGGGACCCGGTCCAGGAACCAGCCGAAGTCCTCCCCGCCCAGGCTCTGGGTGGTGGCCACCCGGCCGTCGGGCCCGAGGGCCTGCTCGATGGCGCGCCCCAGGATCCGGGTCGACTCGGGGTCGTTGATGACCGGGGGGACGCCCCGGCGGTAGTCGACGACCGCCTCGACGCCGTAGGGGGAGACGATCTCGTCGATCACGCCGCGCACCAGCGCCTCGGCCTCGGCCCAGGCCACGGCGTCGAGCATCCGCACCGTGCCGGCCACCTGCCCGCGGCCCGGGATCACGTTGGGCGCGGAGCCGGCGCGGACCATGCCCCAGACCAGGCTCACGCCCGCCCGGGGGTCGAGCCGGCGGGAGACGATCGCCGGGAGCTCGGTGACCACCTTGCCGAGGGCGAAGGTGAGGTCCTCGGTCAGGTGCGGGCGCGAGGTGTGGCCGCCGCGACCGGTCAGCTCCACCGAGAGTGCGTCGGCGGCGCCGGTCAGCGGCCCGTCCCGCAGTCCGATCTCGCCCACGTCCAGGGTCGGGTCGCAGTGCAGGCTGAAGATGCGGATCACGTCGTCGAGGGCACCGGCCTCCATCATCCGGAGCGCGCCCCCGGGCATGACCTCCTCGGCGGGCTGGAAGAAGAACCGGACGACGCCCGGGAGCTGGCCACGCGCGTGGGCCTCGGCCAGCGCCAGCGCCGAGCCCACCAGCCCGGCGGTGTGCACGTCGTGGCCGCACGCGTGGGCGACCCCGGGGGTCACGCTGGCCCACTCGGCCCCGGTGGTGTCCTCGACGGGGAGCGCGTCCAGGTCGGCGCGCAGGGCCACGATCGGGCCGCCGTCGCCCACCTCGGCGACCAGGCCGGTCCCGTCCAGCCGGGTGACCCGGGCCCCGGCCTCGGCGAGCCGGGTGGCCACGATCCGGGTGGTCCGCTCCTCGGCCCAGGAGAGCTCGGGGTGGGCGTGGAGGTCCCGCCGGAGTTCGACGAGCTCACCGGCGTACTTCTCGACGATGTGCTCGATGGTGCGGGAGGCGAGGACGGGATCGGTGTCAGACATCTTGATGTAGAGGTTAGTTCACCGGGCGTTGCGCCGAGAATCGGTCGGAACGCACGCGAACCCTGGGCGCGCCTTGCCCAGGGTTCGCGAGTGCGCGCCGTAGGCGAAGTCCGGCACGCAAGGCGTTGACCTTCGAAAAGGTCCAATGAGACGACACCCATGCTGGACTGCCGCGGCCAGAACCAACAGGGCCAGTCAAGCCATTTGGGGTGACCCGTTCGGGTGGTCACTCCCCAGCGTCGTAGGCAGCCAGGATCTGGTCCGCCGCCACCGTGGCCGGCAGCTCTCCGGCCAGGACCTGCTGCCTGATCTGCTCCCGGATCGCCGCCACGCCGCGGGAGCGCCGCAGCCGCTGGGCGAGCTCGTCACGCACCAGTGACCAGGTGAACTCCAGCTGCTGGCGGGCCCGTCTGGCCTCGAGGCCCTCCACTCCGAGGTGCTCCCGGTGGGCGAGCACCCGCCTCCAGACCTCCTCGACGCCGGTGCCGGTCAGGCCGGAGCAGGTCACCACCGGCGGCGCCCAGTCGGCGCCCTTGCCGTGCACGAAGTGCAACGCCCCGGCGAGCTCCCGGGCCGCGGACCGGGCCTCGGCCTCACGATCCCCGTCCGCCTTGTTCACCGCGATCACGTCGGCGATCTCGAGGATGCCCCGCTTGATGCCCTGCAGCTGGTCGCCGGTACGCGCCAGGGTGAGGAAGAGGAACGTGTCGACCATCCCGGCCACGGTGATCTCGCTCTGGCCCACACCGACCGTCTCGACGAGCACCACGTCGTACCCCGCCGACTCCAGGACCGTCATCGCCTGCACCGTCGCCCGGGCCACTCCCCCGAGCGTCCCAGCCGCCGGGGACGGGCGGATGAAGGCGTTGGGGTCGCCCGCCAGGCGGGCCATCCGCGTCTTGTCCCCGAGCACCGACCCGCCGGTCCGGGCACTGGAGGGGTCGACGGCGAGGACTCCCACCCGGTGGCCGCTTCCCGTCAGCTGCGTCCCGAGCTCCTCGATGAACGTCGACTTGCCCACGCCCGGCACCCCGGAGATCCCCACTCGCACCGACTCGGCGGCGCCCGAGCGGTTGAGCTCGGCCAGCAGCTCGCGCGCGGCGTCGCGGTGCTCCGGCTTCGACGACTCGACCAGCGTGATCGCCTGCGAGACCGCTGCCCGGCGCCGGGCCCGGACGCCCTCGACGAGCTCGTCGACCGGCGCCATCGCTGGACCCATCAGTGGCCGAGCTGGGTGGACAGCTTGCCGAGCAGGTCGAGCGCGGACTCGGCGATGACCGTGCCGGGCAGGAAGACCGCGGCCGCGCCCATGTCCTTGAGGGTGGCCACGTCGTCGGGCGGGATCACCCCGCCGACCACCACCATGATGTCCGGCCGACCCTGGTCTGCGAGCGCCTCGCGCAGCTGGGGCACCAGGGTGAGGTGGCCCGCCGCCAGCGAGGAGATGCCGACGATGTGGACGTCGGCGTCCACGGCCTGCTGGGCGACCTCCTCGGGCGTGGAGAAGAGGGGCCCGACGTCGACGTCGAAGCCCATGTCCGCGAAGGCGCTGACGACCACCTTCTGGCCACGGTCGTGGCCGTCCTGGCCCATCTTGGCGACCAGGATCCGCGGCCGTCGGCCCTCGGCCTCCTCGAACGCGTCGGCCGCCTCGATGACCTTCTGCACCTGCTGGTCACCGGCGGTGCCGGACTCGTCCCTGAACACGCCGCTGATCGTACGGATGGTGGCCCGGTGCCGCCCGTAGACCTTCTCGAGGGCGTCGGAGATCTCCCCGACCGTGGCCTTGGCCCGGGCGGCGTCGACCGCGAGGGTGAGGAGGTTCTGGTCCAGCGAGCCGCCGTGGACGTGCCCGTCGCCCGCAGACCTGGTGAGGGCCTCCAGCGACCTCTGTACGTCGTCCTCGTCCCGCTCGGCCCGCAGCCGCTCGAGCTTGGCGACCTGCTGCTGGTAGACCTCGTTGTTGTCCACGCGCAACAGGTCCAGCGGCGCTGCGTTATCGGGGTCGGCGAGCCGGTAGGTGTTGACCCCGATCACCTTCTGCACGCCCGAGTCGATCCGGGCCTGGGTGCGGGCCGCCGCCTCCTCGATCCGCATCTTCGGGATGCCCTGCTCGATGGCCTTGGCCATGCCGCCGGCCCGCTCCGCCTCGAGGATGTGGGCCCACGCCCGCTCGGCGAGGTCGTGGGTGAGCCGCTCGACGTACCAGGAGCCGCCCCACGGGTCGATGGTGCCCGTCGTACCGCTCTCCTGCTGCAGCAGCAGCTGGGTGTTGCGGGCGATCCGGGCCGAGAAGTCGGTCGGCAGGGCGATCGCCTCGTCGAGGGCGTTCGTGTGCAGCGACTGGGTGTGGCCCTGGGTGGCGGCCATCGCCTCGATGCAGGTGCGGGCGACGTTGTTGAACGCGTCCTGGGCGGTCAGCGACCAGCCGCTGGTCTGGCTGTGCGTGCGGAGGCTGAGCGACTTGGGGTTCTGCGGGTCGAACTGACGGACCAGCCGCGACCACAGCGCCCGGGCGGCGCGGAGCTTGGCGACCTCCATGAAGAAGTTCATCCCGATCGCCCAGAAGAAGGACAGCCGCGGGGCGAACCGGTCGATGTCGAGCCCGGCCCCGAGCCCGGCGCGGATGTACTCGACGCCGTCGGCGAGCGTGTAGGCGAGCTCGAGGTCGGCGGTCGCCCCCGCCTCCTGGATGTGGTAGCCCGAGATCGAGATCGAGTTGAAGCGCGGCATCCGCTCGGCGGTGTAGGCGAAGATGTCGGAGATGATCCGCATGCTCGGCTCGGGCGGGTAGATGTAGGTGTTGCGGACCATGAACTCCTTGAGGATGTCGTTCTGGATGGTCCCCGTGAGCTGTTCCGGCTTCACCCCCTGCTCCTCGGCCGCGACGATGTAGAGCGCCAGGACCGGCAGGACGGCGCCGTTCATCGTCATGCTGACGCTCATCTGGTCGAGCGGGATCCCGTCGAAGAGGGTGCGGGCGTCGTAGATCGAGTCGATCGCCACGCCGGCCATCCCGACGTCACCGCGGACGCGGGGGTGGTCGGAGTCGTAGCCGCGGTGGGTGGCGAGGTCGAAGGCGACGCTGAGCCCCTTCTGCCCGGCCGCCAGGTTGCGGCGGTAGAAGGCGTTGGACTCCTCGGCGGTGGAGAAGCCGGCGTACTGCCGGATCGTCCACGGCTGCGTGGTGTACATCGTCGGGTAGGGGCCGCGAAGGAACGGGCTGAGCCCCGGCCAGGTGTCGAGCGCGTCGAGCCCCTCGAGGTGCTCGGGGCCGTAGACCGGGAGGATGTCGATCCCCTCCGGGCTGTGCCACGCCCCGTTGAGTTGGGGATTCCCGTCCGTTGAGTCGGGGCTCCGGGTCCCATGAGAAGGGGATTCCTGCGTCAGGGGCAGGCCGGCGAAGCTCTTCGGAATGCTCATGTCAGCTGCTCCCTCGTCCGGCGCAGGAAGTCCAGAGCATCGACACCGACAGCGCAGGAGTCGTCCGCCCAGTCACGGGGCTTCCCCGCGACGATGACCCACTGCGCACCGGAGTCGCGGAGGGCCGCTGCTGCCTCGGCACCCCACTCGTCGTACGCCGCATCCGTGCCGGCCAGGCACACCACCGGTCGGCCGTCGTGCTGCCCGGCCAACGACTCGACACCATCGGTCGGACCCGCGACCTCGACGCGTACGCCCCCCGCCGCGAACAGGTTCGTCGCGAAGGTCGCCCGCGCCGTGTGCTGGGCGACGGTGCCCATCGTGGCAAGAAAGACCGGCTCGTTCACGGGCGCGTCCTGGAGCGCCTCGAACGCCGCGCCGTACCGACGGACCTCGCGACCGTCGGTAGCAGGCGGGCGCTCGGGCAGGTCCGCGAAGGGGTTGGGGAACTCGGTGAGCCCCGTGACCGGGCGCCTCCGGGTGGCGACTTCACGGTCCCGGCGCTCGACGGTCTGCTCGATCATCGCGTCCAGGGACTCGCCGTCCTCGAGCCGGCCGAACAGCTCCCACGCGGCCCGCGCCAGGTCGTCGGTGAGCTTCTCGACGGCGAACGAGCCGCCTGCCGGGTCGGCCACCCGGGCGACGTGGGACTCGGAGATCAGCAGGCTGGAGGTGTTGCGGGCGATCCGGCGACCGAAGGCGTCCGGCACTCCCAAGGGGGAGTCGAACGGCAGCACGGTCACCGCGTCGGCTCCCCCGACGCCCGCGGCGAACGCGGCGACGGTGGTGCGGAGCATGTTGACCCAGGGGTCGTGCTTGCTCATCATCGGCCGGCTGGTGACGACGTGCTGACGCTGGGCCCGTTCGCCGGCCTCGCTCAGCTCGAGCACGCGCGCCCACAGCCGGCGTGCGGCCCGGAGCTTCGCGATGGTGGGGAACTGCTCGTCGGTCGCGGCGTAGCGGAACTCCACCAGCCTCGCCGCGTCGTCGAGGTCGACGCCAGCGTCGACCATGGTCCGCAGGTACGACGCGCCGGTGGCCAGCGACCACGCCAGCTCCTGGGCGTCGGAGGCACCGCGGTCGTGCACCTCGGTGGCGTCGACCACGAAGCCGAGCACACCGGCGTCGAGGGCTCGTCGGGCCGACTCCGCTGTGGCGTCCGCGGCGGGCGTGCCCAGGTTGGTGGCCGGGTGGAGAGCGTTGCCCTCGGCGTGGGCGAGGAAGGCACCGGGGTCGATCCCGTCGAGAACGACCGGGGCGAGGTCGAGGAGCACCTCGCGGAGGACGGTCGCGAGGTCGGTGTCGCCGTCTCCCCGCAGCCAGAGCGAGGTGGCCCCGTTGTCCAGGTCGACGAGGGCGGCCTCGTTGGCCTCCTTCGGGTCCGAGACCGTCAGGTGGACCCGGATGTCCCAGTCGCCGCTCCGGTCCGGGCGGCCGCTCGTCTGGAGGTCCGCGACGAGCTGCGGAGTGCCCAGGGGGCTGATCGTGATCCCGTCGAGGGTGCGTCGCGCCAGCCGCTCCCAGACGTCGGCGTCCGCGTCGGAGTCGCCGAGCCGTCCGGCCTTGCGGAGCACCGCGGCCGCGGACTTCTCCCAGTCCTCGCGGGCGTGGCGGTCCTCGTCGTCCGCGAGCGCGAGGGAGCCCTGGTCGGGCTCGAGCTCGTCGGGCTCGTCCAGGCCGCCGTCGACGGTCTCCTGGTCTGTCATGGTGTGAACGATAGGGTGCGGGCCGCGTCAGCGACCACGTCGACCGCTATGGGAAACCTCTCATGCGCGTGCCGGTCGAACCCCCGCCGAGACGAGCCGCCGGCTGTCCATCGCCACCCTGGTGGCTTCGCCTCAGCGCCGGTCGATCCGGGTCGCCCAGAACTCGGTCTGGTCGGGATCGTCGAACTTGGCGTTCGGCAGGTAGAGCGACTCCCCGAGCCGGGCGACGGTCGTCGGCACGTTGAAGTCGTCGGAGGTCAGGTGGCCCGTGACGACGCCGGAGGTCCCCCGGGCGTCGAGCCCGATGACGGCGACGCGGTTGAGGCGGTTCTGCACGACGTACAGCGTGTTGCCCACGAGCAGCAGCCCGTCCCCGTTGGTCATCGGTACGCCGCCGAGGTCGACCCGGGTGGCGACGCCGGTGGCGGGATCCACCCGGAACAAGGCGGCCTCGAAGGAGTTCATCACGATCAGCGCGTCACCGTCCGGCGTCGGGGCGATGCCGTTGGCACTGTTCGTGCCTGCGGGAGCCTGGACCCACTCGCCCGTCAGCGGCAGGCGTTCGACGTCCGCCGGCGCGGGCAGTCCGTCGCCGCCCCTCGGTAGCCGGTAGAGCTGGGCCTGCCGCGAGTCGGTGAACCAGGCGGCGACGCCGGTCAGCAGCACGTCGTTGACGAAGCTCTCCCCGGTGGTGAAGGGATAGGAGGCCAGGATCTCGCCCGTGGCGGCGTCGACCGCTCGCCCGGTCCCTGACGGCCCGCCCGCGACGAAGATGCGCCCCGCCCGGTCGACCTTGAGCCCGACCGAGGCGGTGCCGGGGCCCTGGCTGAACACCTCACCCTCGCCGGTGCGGAGGTCGGCGCGGTAGAGATCTCCGTCAGCGCGCGAGCCGAAGTACGCCACCGGGACGGCGTCCCGCCCGATGGAGATGCCCTCGGGCAGGAAGCCGTCGGGCAGGTCGATCCGGTCCGGGAGCGACGGCGCGGACGACGCGACGGGCGGCACGGCCACCGGACCGAGGAGTGCCAGACCGGCCACGGCGACGCCGACGCGGACGAGCTTGCGGAAGTGGGTGTGCACGATCGCTCCTGGCAGTTACGAGGCCCGCCCCCGCGCTGGAGACACTTCCTGCCTTCGAACCTAGCCCCGCCACCCAACCGGCCGTGCCGGCGCCGGGCGGCTCAGACCTCGGCGCGGCCGTCGTTGTCCTTGTTGCGGACGCCGATCTTGGTGCCGAGCCAGACGAGCGGGTCGAACTTCCGGTCGGCCACCCGCTCCTTCATCGGGATGATGGCGTTGTCGGTGATCCGGATCCCCTCGGGGCAGACCTCGGTGCAGCACTTGGTGATGTTGCACATGCCGAGGCCGGCAGTGTCCTGGGCGTAGGAGCGTCGGTCCTCGATGTCGAGAGGGTGCATGTCGAGCTCGGCGTACCGGAGGAAGAACCGGGGCCCGGCGAACGCCGGCTTGTTGTCCTCGTGGTCGCGGACGACGTGGCAGGTGTCCTGGCACAGGAAGCACTCGATGCACTTGCGGAACTCCTGGCCTCGTTCCACGTCCTCCTGCATCATCCGGCGCTTGCCGTCCGGGTCGCGCGGCGGCAGCTCGATCGGCGGGAACTCCCGGGCCTTCTGGTAGTTGTACGACACGTCGGTGACGAGGTCACGCACCACCGGGAAGGCGCGCAGGGGGGTGACGGTGATGGTCTCGGCGGGATCGAAGTCCGAGAGCCGGGTCATGCACAGCAGCCGGGGTCGCCCGTTGATCTCCGCGCTGCAGGAGCCGCACTTGCCGGCCTTGCAGTTCCAGCGGATCGCGAGGTCGCCGCTCTGCGTGGCCTGGACGCGGTGCAGGGCGTCGAGGACCACCTCGCCCTCGGAGACCTCGACGGTGTAGTCGGCCAGGTCGCCGCCGTCCTGGTCGCCCCGCCAGACGCGCATCTTCAGGTCGTAGCCCATCTCAGGCCTCCTCTGTGGCGTGAGCTCGCAGTTCGACCGCGCGCTCACCGTCGGGGGTACGTGTCAGACCGAAGCGGTCTCTCGTCTCGCTCATGCGTCGAAGTACTTCTTGAGCTCGTCCGGCATCTCGGGCAGTGGCTTCTCGCTGAGCTGCACTCCCTCGCCGGTCTCGTCGAGGGCCACGACGAGGTTCTTCCTCCCCCACACGTCGTGATCGGTCTGGGGGAAGTCGTCGCGGGTGTGCCCGCCCCGGGACTCCTCGCGGGCGAGCGCGGCCCTCGCGATCGACTCGGAGACGATCAGCATGTTGCGCAGGTCGATCGCGAGGTGCCAGCCCGGGTTGTACTGGCGATGCCCCTCGACCACCATCGTCCTCGCCCGCTCCTTGAACCGCTCGATCTCCTGAAGCGACTGCTCGAGCTCGGCCCCGGTGCGGATGATGCCGACCAGGTCGTTCATGGCCTGCTGGAGGTCCTGCTGGATCGCGTAGGGGTTCTCCCCGCCCTCGACCTCGAACGGCGCGAGTGCGGCGGCGCTGGCTGACCTGACCTGGTCCTCGGCGACCTTGGGTCGCGCGCCGAGCTCGTGGGTGTACGCCGTCGCCGCCTCACCGGCCAGCTTGCCGAACACGAGGAGGTCGCCGAGGGAGTTGCCCCCGAGCCGGTTGGAGCCGTGCATCCCGCCCGAGCACTCGCCGACGGCGTACAGACCCTTGACCGCACTCTCCTGGGTGTCGGGGTCGACCTCGACCCCGCCCATCACGTAGTGGCAGGTGGGCCCGATCTCCATCGGCTCGGCGGTGATGTCGACGTCGGCCAGCTCCTTGAACTGGTGGTACATCGACGGCAGCCGCTTGCGGATGAACTCGGCGTCGCGCCGCGAGGCGATGTCGAGGAAGATCCCGCCGTGCGGTGATCCCCGTCCCGCCTTGATCTCGGAGTTGATCGCCCGGGCGACCTCGTCGCGCGGCAGCAGCTCGGGTGGTCGACGGTTGTTCTTCTTGTCGTCGTACCACTTGTCCGCCTCCTCCTCGTTGTCGGCGGTCTCGCTCTTGAAGAACTCGGGGATGTAGTCGAACATGAACCGCTTGCCCTCGGAGTTCTTCAGCACCCCGCCGTCGCCGCGGACCGACTCCGTGACCAGCAGCCCCTTGACCGACGGCGGCCAGACCATGCCCGTCGGGTGGAACTGCACGAACTCCATGTTGATCAGGCTCGCGCCGGCCCGCAGGGCCAGCGCGTGGCCGTCCCCCGTGTACTCCCAGGAGTTGGAGGTCACCTTGAAGCTCTTGCCGATCCCGCCGGTCGCGAGGATCACGCTGGGCGCCTCGAACACGATGAACCGGCCGGTCTCCCGCCAGTAGCCGAAGGCGCCGGAGATGGACTCGCCGTCCTTGAACAGCTCGGTGATCGTGCACTCCATGAACACGTCGATCCCGAGCGCCACGGCCCGCTGCTGGAGGGTGCGGATCATCTCCAGGCCGGTGCGGTCGCCGACGTGGGCGAGCCGCGCGTACCTGTGCCCGCCGAAGTCGCGCTGGGAGATCAGGCCGTCCTCGGTGCGGTCGAACAGCGCGCCCCAGTCCTCGAGCTCCTGGACCCGCTCGGGCGCCTCCTGGGCGTGGAGCTGGGCCATCCGCCAGTGGTTGAGCATCTTCCCGCCACGCATGGTGTCGCGGAAGTGCACCTCCCAGTTGTCCTCGGGCCAGCGGTTGCCCATGGCGGCGGCGATGCCGCCCTCGGCCATCACCGTGTGCGCCTTGCCCAGCAGCGACTTGCACACGATCGCGGTCCTGGCCCCGGCCTCGTGCGCGGCGATCGCGGCCCGCAGCCCGGCCCCGCCGGCGCCGATCACGACCACGTCGTAGGTGTGCCGCTCCAGGCCGCCGTCCTCGGCGCCGGACATCTCGTTCCCGGTCATCGGGTGTCTGGTCGTCTCAGTCATCTAGAGCCTTTCCGGGGCCCCCGCGAAGTGGTGAGCGGAGGGAGCGAGCAACGTGTGACGGGGTGGACTAGAAGAACCTCGGGTCTTCGAACGCGTTGATGGCCAGCAGGTAGATGTAGAGGTCCACCAGGGCCACGGAGAACAGGGACACCCAGGCATAGCGGGCGTGGTTGAGGTTGAGCTTCGAGACCCACGTCCACAGCTTGTAGCGGACCGGGTGCTTGGAGAAGTGCCGCAGCCGTCCGCCGACCGCGTGCCGGCACGAGTGGCAGGACAGCGTGTAGAGCCAGATGTAGACGACATTGATCGCCATCAGCACGGTTCCGAGCCCCATGTGGATCCCGGTAGGCTCCCCCTCGGCGGGGCGGAACGCCAGGAGGACGTCGTAGGTCAGGATCAGGGCGACCAGCAGGGCGGCGTACCAGAAGTAGCGGTGGACGTTCTGCAGGATCAGCGGCAGCCGGGTCTCGCCGGAGTACTTCTTGTGCGGCTCCGCCACCGCGCAGGCGGGCGGGGAGAGCCAGAAGGCGCGGTAGTAGGCCTTGCGGTAGTAGTAGCACGTCATCCGGAAGCCCAGCGGGAAGATCAGGATGATCAGCGCCGCCGACAGGGGCCACCACGCGAACGGCTGGCCGAAGTCGGAGGCGCCCTCGACGCAGTCGCCGAGGCACGGGGAGTAGAACGGCGAGAGGTAGGGCTCGGAGAAGTAGTGGGCCCCCGCGAAGGCCCGCCAGGTGGCGTAGACGACGAACGCCGAGAACACCACGAACGTGGTCAGCGGCGCCAGCCACCACCGGTCCTCCCGCAACGTCTTCACGTCGATGCGGGCCCGACTGGGCCCGGTCACGCCTGTGGTCATCTGCATCCCTTCGCTGGCCTCCCGGCCCCGCGGACCGGCGGTGTGCAGTCTGCAGTCTCTCCGGCGCGAGGGAAAGGGGCCACACCGGGGGTGTTCACCCACTGGTCGGGTCCCGCACCGGCCGCCGGGACAGAAATGTCACATCGCCACCGGCGCTGGGGTGGTTCGCGGAGCGGTAGCGTTGGATGTCGTGGCGACGACGACTCCACGGCCCGACGTGGGCCGCACCCTGGTCACCGGAGCACGGGCGGCGCGCTCGACCATCGCGCTGAAGATGCTGATGGCCGTGAGCGGCATCCTCTTCATCCTGTTCGTGCTGACGCACATGTACGGCAACCTCAAGGCCTTCTCCGGCCACGACGCCTACAACGACTACGCCGAGCACCTGCGCGAGCTCGGGGAGCCGATGCTCCCGCACGAGGGGGCGCTCTGGATCCTGCGCGTCCTGCTGCTCCTGGCCCTGGTCGTCCACGT
>NZ_DASSXS010000183.1:0-15120 GCF_035703625.1 Nocardioides sp.
TGAACACGTGTGGCATCCCTACACGTCGATGACCGAGCCGACCCCGGTCCGACTCGTCACGGGGGCGTCCGGCTGTCGCCTCCACCTGGCCGACGGCCGCGAGGTGATCGACGGGATGTCGTCGTGGTGGGCCGCGATCCATGGCTACCGCCACCCCGCCCTGGACGCGGCCCTGAAGGGGCAGGCCGACGACTTCGCGCACGTGATGTTCGGCGGCCTCACCCATGAGCCGGCCATCCGCCTGGCGCAGCGGCTGGTGGAGATCACGCCGGCGGGTCTCGAGCACGTCTTCCTCGCCGACTCCGGCTCGGTCAGCGTCGAGGTCGCGCTGAAGATGGCGATCCAGTACCAGCGCGGCGCCGGGCGTCCCGAGCGGACCCGGATGCTGACCGTCCGGGGCGGCTACCACGGCGACACCTGCGGATGCATGGGCGTCTGCGACCCCGAGAACGGGATGCACACGATGTTCCGCGGCTTCGTCGCCGACCACGTCTTCGCCGACCGTCCACCGCCGGACCCCGAGGCGTCGCCGGTGGTGGCCGAGGTCGTGCCCACGGCCGACCTGGCCGCCTGGCAGGAGCGCTGGGAGGCGTCGTTCCGCAAGTTGGCCGCGGACCACGGCGACGAGCTGGCGGGGATCGTGGTCGAGCCGCTGCTGCAGGGCGCGGGCGGCATGTACGTCTACCCCGCGGCCTGCCTGCGGGTGATGCGCGAGGTCGCCGATGAGCACGGCCTGGTGCTGGTCTTCGACGAGATCGCCACCGGTTTCGGGCGGACCGGGACCCTGTTCGCCGCCGACGCCGCGGACGTCGTCCCCGACATCATGTGCGTCGGCAAGGCACTCACCGGCGGCTACCTGAGCCTGGCCGCCGCGATCTGCACGTCCCGGGTGGCGCGGGGCCTCTCCGCGTCGGAGTCCGGCGTCCTGATGCATGGCCCCACCTACATGGGGAACCCACTGGCCTGCGCCGTCGCCCTCGCCAACCTAGACCTGCTCGCGACCGGCGACTGGAGGTCCGACGTCGAGCGGATCAACCGACGCCTCGCCGCAGGCCTGGCATCCTGCCGCGACCTCCCCGACGTCGCCGAGGTCCGCACGATCGGGGCGGTAGGCGTCGTCGAGCTCACCCATCCGGTGCAGGTCGACGCCGCGACCGAGGCGGCCCTCGACGCCGGCGTGTGGCTCCGGCCGTTCCGCAACCTGATCTACACGATGCCGCCGTACATCTGCACCGATGACGAGATAGACCGCATCTGCGCCGCCGTCGACATCGCAGCCGTGGTCGGGTGAACCGATGATCTGGAAGAACTGGCTCGACGAGCAGTCCGGGCTCCGAGACCGGGCCGGCCTGCGCCGCACCATGCACCCCCGCGGACCCGACGACCAGGTCGTCGACCTGGCCGGCAACGACTACCTCGGGCTGTCGCGGCACCCCGCGGTCCGGGAGCGGGCGGCCGAGGCGGCGCGGACCTGGGGCGCGGGCGCCGGCGCCTCCCGGCTGGTCACCGGCACCCTCGGCCTGCACGTGGAGCTCGAGACCGCGCTCGCCGGCTTCCTCGGCCAGCCGGCGGCACTGGTGACCTCCACCGGCTACCACGCGAACCTCGCGGCGGTGACCGCGCTGGCCGACCGCGACTGCCTGATCGTCTCCGACTCCCACGTCCACGCCTCGCTGGTCGACGCGGCTCGCCTCTCCCGGGCGGAGGTGACCATCACGCCGCACAACGACGTGTGCGCGGTCTCGACCGCGCTCGCCCAGGCGGGTGGGCGCCGTGCCATGGTGCTGGTCGAGTCCGTCTACAGCGTCCTCGGTGACGCCGCCTCGCTGCTCGAGCTCGCCGGGGTCTGCGCGTCGTACGGCGCCCTGCTGATCGTCGACGAGGCCCACGGGCTGGGGGTGGCCGGCGCCGGCGGTCACGGTCTGGTGCGCGAGCTGGGGCTGGCCGGACAGGACCACGTCGTCGTCACCGCCACCCTGTCCAAGTCGCTGGGCGCGCAGGGCGGCGCCGTGCTCGGCTCCACCGCCGTGATCGACCACCTGGTCAACCGGGCCCGGCCGTTCATCTACGACACGGGCCTCGCGCCGGCCGCTGCCGGCGGGGCGCTTGCCGCGCTGGAGATGCTGATGACCCGGCCCGAGCTGCCGGCCCTCGTCCACACCCGGGCGACGGCGCTCGCCGGCGCCCTGGGGGTCAGCGCACCCGAGGGCGGGGTGCTCTCGGTGCCGATGCCCTCACCCCAGGTCGCGGTGGCCGCGCAAGCGGCGGCCCTCGAGGACGGCGTCCGCGTGGGCTGCTTCCGTCCCCCGTCGGTCCCTGACGGGATCTCGCGGCTGCGGGTCACCACCTCGGCCGGCATCCCCGACGCCGAATGGGCACGGGCCGCGGCCGTGCTCGGACAGGTGGTCAAGGAGTTCGAGGCGACCACATGACGATCCTCGTCGTCACCGGCACCGACACCGGGGTCGGCAAGACCGTGGCCACCGCGGCACTGGCCCACCGCGCGGCCGCCAGCGGTTCCGTCGCCGTGGTGAAGCCGGTGCAGACCGGCGTCGGTCCGGGCTCCGGCGAGGTCGCCGACGCCGAGGTGGTCCACCGGCTCACCGGGTGCGCCGTCCACGAGCTCACCGTCCTCGACGAGCCGCTGGCACCCGACACCGCGGCCCGGCTGCGCGGTGTCCGGATCCCCCCGGTGGCGGAGTACGCCGACCGGGTGCGGGTGCTCGCCGAGTCGCACGACACGGTGGTGGTGGAGGGCTCGGGCGGCGTGCTCGTACGCCTCGACACCGAGGGCGGGACGATCCTCGACCTCGCCGCCGAGGTCGGTGCCGAGGTGGTCGTGGTGGTGTCGGCCGCGCTGGGCACGCTCAACCACTCCGAGCTGACCGTCGCCGCGCTCCGCGCCCGCGGGATCGAGCCCGCCGGGCTGGTGATCGGCTCCTGGCCGGGCGAGCCGGGACTGGCCGAGACCTGCAACCTCGACGACCTGCCGCGGGTCACCGGCGTACCCCTGATCGCGTCGATCCCGGCCGGCGCGGGCGCGCTGGGCCGCGATGAGTTCGTGGCCGCGGCGCCGGGATGGTTCAGCCCGGCCGGTTGACCATCCAGCGGTGCCCGAACGGGTCGCGGAAGACCGCGATACGCCCCACGCCGGGGTTGTCACCGGGCTCGCGGTCGACCTCGGCACCGGCGGCACGAGCCCGCTCGGTGACCGCGTCGACGTCGGCGACCTCGAGGTGGAGGGTGACCGGGCTGCCCGCGCCAGGGGTCGGCGCGGGGCTCTGGATCTCCGGGTGGGCGTCGGCCATCATCCAGTGCCCACCCTCGGCGTCGAGCTCGACGTGACCGATCCGGCCGTCGGGCATCACGACGGGCTCGTGGGTGACGACCGCTCCGAGCACCCGCACGTACCAGTCGATGGCCGCGCGGGCGTCGGGGACGGCGAGGTACGGGGTGAGCACGGTCATTCGCCGACCGTAGCCCCCGGCCCCGGGTGGTGTCAGGCGGCCGAGGCCTCCTGGTCGTGGTCGGCCAGGGTCTGGAGCGCACCGAGCACCCGTGCGGTGATCGCGGCGTCGGCCAGCACGTCCACCTCGAGCGAGGACTGCGAGACCGTGGCGTCCTCGACGACGACTGCGCCGGCGACGGCGGCCGAGCGACGGACGTCGGCGTGGGCCCACTTGCCGCCGTACGGCGTGGGGGTGGTGCCGAGCACGGCCAGCGGCTTGCCGGACAGCGCGCCGGCGCCGTAGGGGCGCGACAACCAGTCGATGGCGTTCTTGAGCACCGCCGGCATGGTGCCGTTGTACTCGGGGGTGACGACCAGGACGCGGTCGGCGGCGGCCACCCGGTCGCGCAGGCGCTGGGCAGGGGCCGGCACCTCGTCGCCGTCGAGGTCCTCGTTGTAGAACGGCAGCTCGGCGAGGCCCTCGACGATCTCCAGGTCGAGTCCGGCCGGGGCGTCGCCGGCCAGCTGCTCGGCCAGGCGCCGGTTGACGGAGCCGGAGCGCAGGCTGCCGACGAGGACCACGATGCGGGTGCCGGTGGGGGCGTTGGTGTCAGTCATGTCCGTGCAAACGGACCGTGGTCCGGTTCTATTCCTGGCTCTAGAGTGATCCACGCCATGTCGACGCACCCGCTCCTCCCGATCATCGGGGAGCCGCGCCCGGAGCGCAGCGACGCCGCCCGCAACCGGGCTGCGCTGCTCGAGGCCGCCACCCGGCTCATCGAGCAGTGCGGGATCCAGGGGGTCACGATGGAGGCGGTCGCCGCCGAGGCCGGGGTCGGGAAGGGCACGGTCTTCCGCCGGTTCCACAGCCGTGAGGGGCTGATGGCGGCGCTGCTCGACCACTCCGAGGCCGACTGGCAGGCGCAGGTGATGGGCGGTCCGCCGCCGCTGGGTCCCGGGGCGCCCCCGATGGAGCGGCTGCTGGCGTTCGGGCGGTCCCGGATGGAGATCAACCTGCGGCACGCGGAGCTGATCCAGGCGGCCGGTCGGGCCGGGGCACGCTCCTACGCGGCGTACTCCTTCGTGGCAACCCACACGCGCTACCTGCTCGGGGAGCTGGGCGTCCGGGGCGACATCGCCCTGCTGGCCACCGCGCTGATGGCCCCCATCGAGTCCTCGATCCTGGAGCAGCAGGTGAGGATCGAGCGGATCGGCATCGACCGGATCCGCGCCGGCTGGGCCGACCTGGCCCGCCGGATCGTCGAGAACCCACCGGACGAAGGAGCACGATGAGCATCCCGACGTACACCCTCAACGACGGCACCACCCTGCCCGCCATCGGCTTCGGAACCGCCGGCCTGCGGGGCGACGCGGCGGTCGAGGCGACGACCAGCGCCCTCGAGGCCGGGTACCGGCTCGTCGACACGGCGGTGAACTACGAGAACGAGCGTGAGGTCGGCGAGGCGCTGCGCCGTTCCGGCGTCCCGCGCGACGAGCTGCGGGTGACCAGCAAGATCCCCGGCCGCCACCACGCGTACGACGACGCCATCGCCTCCACGCGCGAGTCGCTCGAGCGGCTCGGCCTCGACCACCTCGACCTGCACCTGATCCACTGGCCGAACCCCGGCCGCGACCAGTACGTCGAGGCGTGGCGGGCGCTGGTGTACCTGCGGGAGGAGGGGCTGGTCCGCTCCATCGGGGTCTCCAACTTCACCGAGGAGCACCTCGACCGGATCATCGACGAGACCGGAGTGGCGCCGTCGGTGAACCAGATCGAGGTCCACCCCCTGTTCCCGCAGGACGAGATGCGGCGCGCCAACGAGGATCGCGGGGTCCGCACCGAGTCGTGGAGCCCGCTCGGCAAGCGCCAGGCCCCGCTGTCCGAGCCCGCCGTGCAGGCGGCGGCGGAGGCCCACGGCGTCACGCCCGGCCAGGTGATCCTGCGCTGGCAGGTGCAGCAGGGCAACCTGCCGATCCCGAAGTCCGCCACGCCGTCGCGCCAGCGGGAGAACCTCGACGTGTTCGGGTTCGAGCTCGACGACGCCGAGATGGAGGCGATCACCGCTCTCGGTCGCTCCGACGGGCGGCTCTTCGGCGGTGACCCCGACAGCCACGAGGAGATGTAGGCCGCGCGGCTCTGCGCTCCGGTGCAACCGATCCCCGGCGGCTCCCGTCATAGTGGGTGACGAGCACCGGGAGGGCGCCATGGGCACGAGACTCGTACTCCTCCTCATGCTGGCGCCGGGGCTGTCGGCGTGCGGCCAGCCGGCCGAGGTCACGGTCGAGACGACCGTGGACCGCCCGTACGACGGCCCCCTGCACGTGTCGCACGACCCGGACAGCGCGTCCCTGCGGGAGCGGTCCGGCGCCGCGGGGCTCGCGCTGGAGTGCGCCGGCCGGCCCTACGCGGGATCCGGCGGAGGGTTCTCCCAGCATGGCATCGGAACCGCCCAGGGCGATGCGCGAGAGGCGCTCGAGGACTTCCAGGAGCAAGCCGGGTTCCTCGACATTCCGCAGGACGGATTCGTGGTGGAGCGCGTCGAAGGTGATCGGGTGCTGTTCTCCTACGACGTGGGCGAGCGGACCAGGATCGCCTACATCGCGGCCGGGGGCCTGCGCGACCCGGAGGGCGAGATCGGCTGGGGCATCGAGTCGTGGGCCTCCTGCGACCCCGCAGAGCTCCCCGCCGATGTCAGCCGCGAGCTCGGGATCCGGGTCTGGCACGACCAGGCGGGCGACCCGGTCCCGGTCGCCCGGCTCACCCACCATCCGGGGCCAGAGCACTGCGGCTGGCAGGACGTCACGTTCCTGAGCATGGGTGGACCCGGTGGCACGCAGTACGTCGCCGATCGCAGCGGCGAGTTCGCCGGCGAGGGCCTGCTGAGGACGACGTACGACGGCGACGTCGTGCTCCCGGACGACGCGACCGACACGGGGTACGAGTACGACACCTGGCACCTCTGGCTGGCCGGGGATCGCAGCTCCGCCTACATCGTGGACGTCGACGACCCCTCCCGGATCGAGCGCTGGCCCGCCGCGAAGGACCAGATCGCCTGCGCCTGATCAGTCGCCTGCGTGCCGGCGCAGCCCGAAGGTCACGCCGTCGACGAGCGCGCCCCACGACGCCTCGATCACGTTGTGGCCGACCCCGACGGTCACCCACGACGACTCCCCGTCGGTGGTCTCGATCAGCACCCGGGTGATGGCGTCGGTGCCGTGGCCCTGGTCGAGGATCCGGACCTTGTAGTCGATCAGCTCGAACTTCGCGACCTCGGGATAGGCCTGCCCGATCGCCTCGCGCAGCGCCTGGTCGAGGGCGTTGACGGGCCCGTTGCCCTCGCCGGTGACGACGAACCGCACTCCCCCGGCCCGCAGCTTGACCGTCGCCTCGGAGACGGCCTCGTCGCCCGGCCGGGTCTCGGTGATGACCCGCCACGACTCGACCTCGAAGTAGGCCGGGCGGACGCCCTCGACCTCCTCGGCGAGCAGCAGCTCGAAGGACGCGTCCGCGGCCTCGAAGGTGTAGCCGCGCGACTCCATGGCCTTGACCCGCTCCGTGACGCGGGTGACCAGGTCCTTGTCGCCCGACAGGTCGAAGCCCAGCTCGCGGCCCTTGAGCTCGATCGAGGCCCGACCGGCCATGTCGGAGACCAGCAGTCTCATGTCGTTGCCGACGTCGACCGGGTCGAGGTGCTGGTAGAGGTTCGGGTCGACCTTGATCGCACTCGCGTGCAGGCCGGCCTTGTGCGTGAACGCCGAGGTGCCGACGTAGGGCTGGCGCGAAGCCGGCGCGAAGTTGGTGACGTCGGCGACCGCGTGCGCGATCCGGGTGGCGTCCTGGAGCAGCCCCGGCGGGAGCACCTTCCGGTCCAGCTTGAGCTCCAGGTTGGCCACCACCGAGACGAGGTCGGCGTTGCCGGTGCGCTCGCCGTACCCGTTGATGGTGCCCTGCACGTGGGTGGCGCCGGCGTCGACCGCCGCCAGGGTGTTGGCGACCGCGCAGCCGGTGTCGTTGTGGCAGTGGATCCCGACCCGGACGCCGGTCGCGGAGACGACGTCGCCGACGACGTCGCCGACCCAGCCGGGGAGCATCCCGCCGTTGGTGTCGCACAGCGCGATGACCTCGGCGCCGGCGTCGTACGCCGTGCGCAGCACCTCGAGGGCGTAGTCGCGGTTGTCGCGGTAGCCGTCGAAGAAGTGCTCGGCGTCGAGGAACACCTGCTGGCCCTCGGCCCGGAGGTGGGTGACCGTGTCACGGATCATCGCGAGGTTCTCCTCGAGGGTGGTCCGCAGCGCGAGGTCGACGTGCCGGTCGTGGGACTTGGCGACCAGCGTGACCACGCCGGCGCCGGAGTCGCGCAGCGCCGCCACCATCGGGTCGTCGGCGGCGGCCACCCCTGGCCGGCGGGTGGCTCCGAACGCCGCGAGCTTCGCGTGCCGCAGGTCGAGCTCGTCGGCGGCACGGCGGAAGAACTCGGTGTCCTTGGGGTTGGCCCCGGGCCACCCGCCCTCGATGTAGCCCACCCCGAGGCCGTCGAGCTGCCGCGCAATCGTGAGCTTGTCGGCGACCGACAGGTTGAGTCCCTCCTGCTGGGCGCCGTCGCGCAGGGTGGTGTCGTAGACGTGGAATCCGCCGTGGAGGTCCATCTGTCTGCTCTCTCGGTCGTGGAACGGCAACAAAAAAACCTCCCGTGGAACGGAAGGTTGGCGCGTCGGCTGCCCTGGGTCAGGGCGTCGACGCGCTAGGCGATCTGAATTCGGCTGGTGATGATGCTCTGGTACGGCACCCGATCAGTGTGCCACCGCTGCACCGACCCGGTACCCCGATCTCGCCATCCGGCCACCTCGTTGAGTCGGGGATCCGCGACCCTCGAGTCGGGGATCCGCGACCCTCGAGTTGGGGATCCGTGACCGTTGGGTCGGGCTTCCGTGACCGTCCGTCGACGGGAATCCCCGACTCACAGGACGGGAATCCCCGACTCAACGGGATAGGGGGGGCCGGAGAAGGGTGACCAGTTCACGCCGGAGGTGGACACCAGGTAGCCGAAGGCCGCGGCGAGCGTCCCCACTACGACCAGCGCGACCAGCCAGGAGCCGGGCCGGGCCGCGAGCGGATGGACGGCGCGGGCCAGCGGAGAGCGCACCCGCGAGCCGCCGGGACCCAGGGCCAGGGCCCCGGCGTAGGTCAGACCGGTCACGAAGAGCGACGTCTCCAGGTCCGCCGCGGCCGCGTAGCAGATGAGGACCGCGGCCAGGGCCAGCCCCAGGCTCCACAGCGCCAGCAGCAGCGTGCCCGGGATCGCGCGTACGACGTGCCAGGGGGCGCCGACCAGGTAGAGGACCGGGTCGTACCACTTCGCCCCGCGCAGCCGGCGCCGGTCGCCGGTGGCCGTGGCCGCGAGCGAGGCGCTGCGCAGCAGCCAGGTCAGGACGAGGAGGGTCGGCAGCGCCACCCAGGGGTACGCCGTCAGCGCCGCGCCCGCAGCCACGGCCAGCACGGTCCACAGCATGCCCCGGCGCAGCCGCTCGAGGGCGCCCGGCCGCGGCGGCGCGGCCCACTCCGGCTCTTCGTAGGGAGTCGGTGTTGCCTCGTCCTCCTCCTCGAACAGGGAGAGGGTGTGCTCACGCCCCTGGGCGGCGAGTGCCAGCGGGACGGTGTAGGGGTCGTCGGGCTCCTCGGGTGGCGGGCCGCCACCGTCGAGCCACTCGAGGACCTCGTCGAGACCCGGTCGACGTCGCGGGTCCGGGTCCAGGGCTGCCGCCACGATGCGGCGCAGGTCGTCGGGCAGCCCGTCGAGATCGTGCTGGCCACGCCGCACCCGGTCGGTGATCGCCATCGACGGTCCGCGGCCGAACGGCGAGCGACCCGTCCCGGCGAAGGCGACCGTCGCGCCCCAGGAGTGGACGTCGGAGCGGGCGGTGGCGTCGTACCCGTCCAGGATCTCCGGAGCCAGGTAGCCCGGCGTGCCGAGCAGCCAGCCGGTGTGGGTGAGCTTCGGGTCGTCGGCGACCCGGGCCAGCCCGAAGTCGATCAGGATCGGCGTGCGCCCCTCGATCAGCACGTTGGAGGGCT
Organism: Nocardioides sp.; assembly: GCF_035703625.1. Taxonomy (GTDB): domain Bacteria; phylum Actinomycetota; class Actinomycetes; order Propionibacteriales; family Nocardioidaceae; genus Nocardioides. The sequence goes on from NZ_DASSXS010000183.1 coordinate 9,522, forward strand.
TGACGTCGCGGTGCAGCACCCCGACCGCGTGCACCGACGCGATGCCCTCGGCCAGTCCGTGCGCCAGGAAGCGCAGGTCGGCGTCGTTGAGCGGGCCCTCGTCCTTGACCAGGTCGTGGAGGGAGGGTCCGGGCACGTAGCGGGTGGCCACGAACGGGATCTCGCCCCACGGGTCGGAGTCGACGATCTCGGCCACCCAGGGGCTGCGGATCCGCGACAGGGAGCTGACCTCACGGGCGAGCCGTTCGCGGGCCTCGTCGTCGCCGACGACGTGCGGGCGGATGACCTTGAGCGCGACCCTTTCCCCGCGCCGCGGCCGGGCCAGGTGGACCACGCCCATGCCGCCCTCGCCGAGCCGCGTCAGCAGCTCGTAGCCGCCGACGGTCAGCCCGGGCGGCGGTTGTTGCGGGGACGTCGTCACGCGTCGAGGCTACTGGTCGGGCTCAGCAGATCCTGTGCATCCAGCCGAAGGTGTCCTCGGCCCGGCCGTACTGGATGTCCACGAGGGCCTGGCGGAGCCGCATGGTCAGGTCGGTCGACGCCGGGGCCGGTGTCTCGCCGCCGTCCCACTTGAGGGTCCCGACCGGGGTCACCACGGCCGCCGTACCGCAGGCGAAGACCTCGGTGATCGAGCCGTCGGCGACACCGTCGCGCCACTCGTCGATCGAGAACTTCCGCTCCTCCACCTGGTGGCCGAGCTTTCCGGCGAGCTCGATGATGCTCGAGCGGGTGATGCCCTCGAGGATGGTGCCCGACTCGGGGGTGACGATCCGGCCGTCGGCGTGGACGAAGTAGAGGTTCATGCCGCCGAGCTCCTCGACGTACCGCCCCTCCTGGGAGTCGAGGAACACCACCTGGTCGCAGCCCTGGCCGATCGCCTCCTGCTGGGCGACCAGCGAGCTCGCGTAGTTGCCGCCCGTCTTGGCGGCGCCCATGCCGCCGCGGCCGGCCCGGGTGTACTCCGTCGTGAGCCAGAGGGTGACCGGCTTGACCCCGCCCTTGAAGTACGCCCCGGCGGGGCTGGCGATGACCAGGAACGTGACGTGCTGGGCCGGACGCACCCCGAGGAACTTCTCGGTGGCGAGCATGAAGGGCCGGATGTAGAGGCTCTTCTCACCCTCCCCGTCGGGCACCCAGCGCTGGTCGACCTTGACCAGCTCGTCGACCGCCTCGACGAAGTCGGCCACCGGGAGCTCCGGGAACGCCAGGCGCCTGCTCGAGCGCAGCATCCGGGCGGCGTTCTCCTCGGGCCGGAAGGTCCAGATCGAGCCGTCGTCGTGGCGGTAGGCCTTCAACCCCTCGAACGTCTCCTGCGCGTAGTGCAGGACCGCGGTGGCGGGGTCGAGGGTCAGGGGAGCGTACGGCGTGATCCGCGCGCCGCTCCAGCCGGTGTCGGGAGTCCACTCGACGGTGAACATGTGGTCGGTGAAGTGGGTCCCGAAGCCGGGATTCGCCAGGATCTCGGCCAGCCGCGCGTCGTCGACCGGGGCGGACGAGGGGGTGGTGCTGATCTGCATGGGGCCAACCTATCCGAGCCCCGGCCTCAGCCCAGTCGCGCGGCGACGGCGTCGCCGATCTCGGCGGTACGGCGGGTGGTCCCGCTGGTGCGGTCGGCCAGGTCGTCGGTGACCGCCCGCTCGACGGCCGCCGCCGCCTCGGGGTGACCGAGGTGGTCGAGCAGCAGGCTGGTGGAGAGGATCGCCGCCGTGGGGTCCGCCTTCTGCTGGCCCGCGATGTCGGGCGCGGAGCCGTGGACGGGCTCGAACATGCTGGGCGCGGTCCGGTCGGGGTTGATGTTGCCCGAGGCGGCCAACCCGATGCCGCCGGTGATCGCGGCCGCGAGGTCGGTGATGATGTCGCCGAAGAGGTTGTCGGTGACGATCACGTCGAAGCGGGCGGGGTCGGTGGTCATGAAGATGGTCGCCGCGTCGACGTGGAGGTAGTCCACTGTCACCTCCGGGAACTCCTGCCCGACCTCGGCGACCAGCCTGGACCACACCGCCCCGGCGTGGACCAGCACGTTGGTCTTGTGGACCAGGGTCAGCCGCTTGCGGGGCCGGCGCGCGGCGCGGGCGAACGCGTCGCGCACGACCCGCTCGACGCCGTACGCCGTGTTGACGCTGACCTCCGTCGCGACCTCCTGCGGCGTGCCGACCCGCAGCGCTCCCCCGTTGCCGGTGTAGGGCCCCTCGGTGCCCTCGCGGACGACCACGAAGTCGACCTCCCCCGGCTCGGCAAGTGGGGAGGTCACCCCGGGGAAGATCCGCGAGGGCCGCAGGTTGACGTAGTGGTCGAGCTCGAAGCGCAGCCGCAGCAGCAACCCGCGCTCGAGCAGGCCCGGGGGCAGGTTCGGGTCGCCCGGCCGTCCCCCGACGGCGCCGAGCAGGATCGCGTCGTGCTCGCGGATCTCCGCCAGCACGGAGTCCGGCAGCACCTCCCCCGTGGCGAGGTACCGCTCCGCACCCAGGTCGTAGTGGGTGGCCGCGAACTTCACGCCGGCCGGGGCCGCGACATCGAGGACCTTCAGGGCCTCCGCCGTGACCTCGGGGCCGATGCCGTCCCCGGGGATGACCGCGAGGTTGAGGGTGCCCTGGCTCATGCCCGGACCCTAGTTGTCGTCGGGACGCTCCCCGCCGTTGTCTCGCAGGTCAAGCGACGCCTGCACGGCCGACTGGCTGGCCGGGTTGTCGGGCTGCACTGCCCAGGGCGGCACGGCCTGGCTGGCAGGGCCCCACTCGGGATACATGTCGTACATAGGTCTCTCCTGGATTGGTTCTGTCCAGCGGTCGGCGCGACCGCTGTGGTTCCTGAACGCCCCGCGGCGGGATGGGTGCCAGGCCCACGGGTCGCGTGGGATGCGCTGGACCAGGAGAGTGCGGGTTTCGCGGTACTGCCTGCGTACCCGCCGCGGAGGCGTCTTCAGCTGAAGGTGCAGGCCGTCAACGCACGCACTCCGCGACGAGGTGGCCTGCGCTCAGGCCTCGCCGCGGCGATCGATAAGTACGAAAACGCTCCGCATGAGGTGTTCACCGTACGACGCGGGTGCGCGCCCCGTGCCGGTTCGGACGATCTGTTCACGATGCGAGACATCCGTCTTGTGGTGCAAGACTCGCCCCATGAGCGCGCCCCCCGAGCTGCCCGAGATCGTGTCGCGGGCCTTCGACGTCTCGCGCAAGGCGGGATACGTGTCCTTCTGCCGCAACGAGACCGGACGGCTGCTGGCGACGCTGGCCGCGACACGCAACGGCACGATGGCGGAGTTCGGCACCGGCACCGGGGTCGGGACCGCCTGGCTGCGCTCGGGCGTCCGCGGCGACGCCAGGATCCTGACCGCCGAGCTCGACCCCAAGCTGGCCGGCGCCGCGGCGGAGATCTTCCAGGACGACCCCCAGGTGGAGGTGCTGGCGGCCGACTGGTCGACCCTCTCCGACCAGGGCCCCTTCTCGCTGCTCTACCTCGACTCCGGCGATCCGGGTGCGGTCCGGGTCGACGTCGTGGCGGATCTGGTCGACCAGGGCGGGATCGTGGTGCTCGACGACTTCACGCCGTGCGAGATCTGGCCGCCGGTGTTCCACGGTCGGGTCGACACCCTGCGCGAGGAGTGGCTGACCGACGACCGCTTCACCACCGTCGAGGTGATGGTCGCCGCCGACGCCGCGACCCTCATCGCGACGCGTCGCTGACCAGGTCCAGATCCTGCCGGACGGTCGCGGCCCGGTCGGCGCCGAGCCCGACGGCGACCCAGGCGACGTACGACGAGAGCAGGAAGATGTCGTGGAAGGGATCCACTCCCACGGCCATCGCCAGGAATCCCAGGACCGCTACGGCCAGCAGCCCGGCGCCGGCCGGAGCGGCACGGTGGCTCCGGACCAGCCGGACGCCCCAGGTCACGCCCCCTGCCGTGAGGGCCAGGAACCCGAGCAGGAAGACGACGAACATGCCCTCGAACGGCTCTCCCTGCACCAGCGCGGTGATCCCGTACCCGGCCGCGAACAGCAGCTGGAGCAGGCAGCCGGCCTGCACCAGCCATGCACCCCGGCGCGAGCCGCCGCCGCGCGCTGCCAGCAGCCGGGCCAGCGACAGCAGCAGGGTCCACCCCGCCAGCTGGGAGGCGGCGAAGACGCCGTGTGCCCACAGCGCGAGGTCGTCGCTGCGCACCACGGTCTCGACGGCGACGGGCACGACGAGGAGGGCGGCCGCGACGGCGGACCTGGTCTTGGCGTTCATGGGTGCTCCCTGAGGTCGACGGGTCGATGTCCTTCGACGCTAGGGAGGCCGGGCGCCCGCGTCGTCTGCCGTCGAGCAGGTTTCGGGCATCTGCCGAAAGACAGACGCGTGACCGGCCGACCGGACCTACATTCGGGGGATGGACTGGCAGGTGACGGCACGCCGGGCGTTCCTCGGCCTGGTCGCGCTGCTGTTCGTCTCGGGGCAGGTCCAGGTGTGGTGGGTTCCGGAGCCCTCCGACGTGACCGCGGCTGCCGCTGTCGTCCTGCTCACCGTCCCCCTTCCCTGGGCGCGCCGACGGCCGCTCCCGGCGTTGCTCGTCGTCCTCGGTGGCGCCCTGCTGGCGCTCTACGCCGACGCCCACCTGGGCCAGGCCTGGTTCGCGATCCTGCTGGCGGTCTACGCCCTGGGATCGTGGGGTAGCGCGCGCTCCTCCGCGATCGGCATGTCGGTCGTGGCCCTGGGCACGCTTGCCGTCGACATCCCTCGGCTGCAGCAGGGCGCCGCCATCGACGACGTCGTCCCCGGCTGGGTGATCCTCGCCGGCACGTGGGGACTCGGCCGCTGGCTGCGCTCCCGCCGGTCCGAGCACGCGTCCCTGGTGGCCCACAACACGGCGCTGGAGCGGGACCGCGAGGAGGCCAGCCGCGCCGCGGTCGCCTACGAGCGCGCCAGGATCGCCCGCGAGCTCCACGACCTGGTGGCGCACAGCATGGCGGTGATCGTGCTGCAGGCGCAGGCCTCGCAGCGGGTCCTGCCCGACGACGTCGAGGCCGCGCAGCGCTCGCTGGCCGCCATCGAGTCGGTCGGCCGCGCCGGGATGGACGAGCTGAGGCGGCTGCTCGATGTGCTCCTCGTCGAGGCGGAGGGGGTCGACCCCGGGGCACGGCCCAGCCTCGAGCAGCTGGACGATCTCGTGGAGCAGGTCCGGTCGGCCGGCCTGGAGGTGACGGTGGAGGTCGACGGAACGCCCGGTCCCCTTCCTCCGGGGCTCGACCTCTCGGCCTATCGCATCGTCCAGGAGGCGCTGACCAATGCCCTCAAGCACGGGGGACGCGCGCCCACCAGCGTGCGGGTGGGCTACCGCGCCGAGACCCTGACCATCCGGGTCAGCAATCCCGCCGTCCGGGCGCCGGCCGCACCCGACTCCCGGGTCGGCCACGGCCTGATCAGCATGCGCGAGCGGGCCGCCCTGTACGGCGGCGAGCTCGAGGCCGGCCCCGGCCCGGAGGGAGACTTCGTCGTCCACGCCACCCTTCCGCTGGCGGCCCGATGACCATCACCGTGGTCACCGCGGACGACGAGCACCTCGTGCGTTCGGGCCTGCGGATGATCCTGGGCACCGAGCCCGGCATCGATCTCGTCGCCGAGG
>NZ_DASSXS010000113.1:0-11351 GCF_035703625.1 Nocardioides sp.
GCCCAGCACTCGACCCGCGCAAGCCGAGCGAGCTGCAGCCCGGCGGGGAGGGCCGCGCGCAGGGCCGGGAGCGGGGCGAGGTCGCTCCACACCTCCAGCGCCGGTTCGACGACCCGCCACAGGCGCGGGTCGGCGGGGCCGGCATCCAGCTCTGCCGCGAGCACGTTGAGCGGGACGAGCAGCGCGCCCAGCGGCTCGGTCAGCATCGAGTCACCGAAGTCGAAGAAGCGAAGCTCTCCCCCGGCATGAAAGACGTTGTGGGCGTGCAGGTCGCTGTGGTTGAGGGTGACCGGCAGGCCCAGCGCAGCGACCCGGTCGACCCAGTCGGCGATGGCGGGCCGCAGCGCCTGCAGGGCCGCCGCCCGGTCGGCGGGAAGGGCCAACGGATCGTCGGGCGCACGGGAGCCGAGCTCGGTCACGCGTCGGTCGACATACGACATGGTGTCGTCGGGGGCCAGCGTCGTCACACCCACGTGCCTCAGCCGGTCGAGGGCGGGCGCCACCTCACGCTGGAGGTGGGCGCTCGCCGCGAGTACGGCCGCCCAGGCGTCGAGGTCCTCCCCGGCCGAGTCCGCGAAGACGGGACCCTGGTCGGGTGTGAGGAGGAGACCGCGGTCGGGATCCCACGCCGTCACCGGCACCACCCGGTGCGGTGACAGCTCGGACAGGGCGGCGACCAGGGACGCCTCGAACGACTGGAGCTGGCAGTTCTGCTTCGCGTAGTGGACTCCGGCGTCCACCGTCTCGACCCGCCACACCCCGGCCCAGACTCTCACCTTGGCGGGTACGACGGAGCGCACCTCGCCCACCTCACCGGCCACCCAGTCGGCGAGCTCGACCAGGAACTCCTCGCTCCGCCAGCGCTGGGTGTTCGAGGGCAGCCGCTCGCCCAGGTCGGCGTACCCCGCCTCAGCCATCCCGACGCTGCATCTCGCCCCGCTGCGCGTGCCCCATGGGGGACACCCAACCGGAGGGCCGGCCCCCGCGGCAACCAGCGAGCCAGCGCGGTAGGTGGCCGACCCACACCGCCGGCCCCGGGTTGTGGCCCGGGCGCACATCGACGCACCCGCCGCCTGCGGCGACCATGACGGTCATGCGCTGCTCCGCACCCGCCGCCGTGACGGCACTGCTGGCCCTGGTCCTCGCGCCACTGTCGTCCGTCGCCGCGCCGCCCGAGGTCGCCTCGGCGGGCGACCGGCACTGCGCCCGGATCGGCTCGGTCGACGTGCCCCGCGCGCCGATGCAGAAGGTCGCCTGCCTCGACGACCTCACCACGTCGTCGACGGTGCTGACCGGCCACACCGACCTCTCCGACTGGTCCGGCCTGCACGCGCCGGGCACCCGCAACCCCAGCGGCGTGCCCGGGATCCAGGTCGACGGCTACTTTCCCGACAGCTCCACCTCGAACGCCCGGAACGGGTGGAACCACGACTCCCAGTTCGTGATCCGGCTGCCCGACGACTGGAACGGCCGCCTCGTCGTCAGCGGCGCCCCCGGGACCCGCGCGCAGTACGCCGGCGACTTCATCTTCAGTGACTGGCTGCTGGCGCGAGGCTTCGCCTACGCCAGCACCGACAAGGGGAACACCGGGACGGGTTTCTACCGGGACGGACAGGCACCCGGCGACGCCGTCGCCGAGTGGAACCACCGCGTCACCCAGCTGACCCGCGCGACCCGGGAGGTCGCCCGCCAGCGGTACGGCTCCCTCCCGCGCCGCACCTACGCGTTCGGCATCTCCAACGGGGGCTACCTGGTGCGCTGGCAGCTGGAGAACCACCCGAGGCTCTTCGACGGCGGCGTGGACTGGGAGGGGACCCTCTACCAGGCACGCGAGCCCAACCTGCTCACCTACCTGCCCGTCGCGCTGCGCCGCTACCCGGCGTACGCCGCCACCGGTGATCGCGCCGCCCACAGGGCGATGATCCGCGCCGGCTTCCAGCGCGGCTCGGAGTTCACCTGGGAGTACCACTACGGCGTCTACTGGGACCTCACCCAACGGCTCTACCGCGAGGAGCTCGACCCGTCGTACGACGGCGCCCTGGAGGCGGGCGTGCCGTTCTGCCAGAGCGGGACACCGCGCTGCGACGCGGACTACGACTACAGCAGTCGGCCCCGCGCGCACGCCGCGCTGCGGAAGGTCGCGCTGACCGGTGACCTCCACCGGCCCATGCTGACCCTGCACGGCACCCTGGACGCGCTGCTGCCGATCCGCACCGACTCCGACATCTACTCCCGGATGATCCGGCGCCACGACCGTGGCCCGTTGCACCGCTACTACCGGGTGCCCGACGGCACGCACGTGGACGGGCTCCACGGCGAGTACGGCGACCGGGTGCGCCCACTGCTGCCCTGCGCGCGGCGGGCGTTCCTCCGGATGACTGCCTGGGTCGAGCGCGACCGGCGTCCACCGGCCAGTGCCACCCTCACCCGCCCTCCGGACGGGGCCGACACCGTGAACCACTGCTCGCTGCACTGAGCGGGACGACAGAGGGCCTGACGCGCGAGATCTCTCGCAGGTCAGGCCCTCTGGGTGGCTCCCCCGGTTGGACTCGAACCAACAACCCTCCGGTTAACAGCCGAATGCTCTGCCAGTTGAGCTACAGGGGACCGCTGTGACGCGGGCACAGGTTAGCAAGGCTGCCGACGGGCGAGAAAATCGGCCGCGTCGCAGTCGTTCAGGTCGGGCCCACCTCGTCGCGGGCGGCGGCGAGGGCTGCCTCGGCAGCAGCGCGAACGTCGGCGTCGTCCGGGTCGACGCCCTCGTCGTACTCGTAGAACCAGGCGATGGGCCGGTCGCCACGGGGTGCCCGGCGTGCGACCACCCGGACGCCACGGCGGCCGTCGAGCGGCACATGCCGCTGGAGCACGACGCTCGCGGTGACCCGCTCGCGCACCAGCTCGAGCAGGAGGCCGGGTTCGTCGATCTCCAGCGTGTGGACGACCAGCTCCTCGCCCCAGGAGCCGACCTCGCTGATCCGCAGCCGGGAGTCCTCACGGTCCCAGTCAGCCGACTTCACCTGCTCCCAGGGCAGCCGGGTCTCCCCCGGCACGCCGGGCCCGACGATGTAGAGCGCGTCCCGGGTGCCGGCCACCACCGGGCCCGACGACGACTCTGCCCAGGCCAGGACCTTCTCCCCTGCGTGAACGTCGACGGGCGGTCGGGTGCGTCGCCTCACGACGCCCCGACGGCGAGCTCGCGCATGCTCCGCCGGTGCTGCTCGAGGGCGACGAGCTCTCCGAACATCCGGTTGTAGTCGGCGGTGTGCTCGACCGGGTTGGTGCGCTGCAGGCGCGACTTGAGGTCGGCGATGCGGCGCATGGCCGTCAGCTCCAGCAGCCGGTAGAGGTGAGCGGCGACGTAGCTCGGCTCCGGCTCCTTGGCGGTGCGCAGCGGCTCGACGCCGAGGGCGCTGATCGCCGAGGACACAGCCGGATCGGTGGCGGTGTCGCGCAGCCTGGAGGCCCAGCCGGGGTCGTTGGCTCCGGCCGCCGGACCGCCGGCGGCGGCCACCATCTCCCAGACGGCGCGGTAGGTCGGGTGGGTGAAGTCGTTGGCACCGACGTCGGCGGCGGACCGGCCGACCGTCGCCGGATGCTGGATCACGAGCTTGAGGGTCTCGCGCTCGAGCGAGAAGCGGGGGTCACGCAGGTCGGGGACCTGCTCGCGCGGCGGTCCGGCGGGCGGCGCGGTGTCCGAGGGGGCCGCCGACGGGGCGGCGCCGGGGCCCGGCCGCTGCTGCTCCTGCCGGGGACGCTGCGTCGATCGCTGGGCTGCCCTCCTCACCTCGGAGCGAGCCTGCTCGATGTCGACGCCCACCATGCCGGCCAGCTCACGGGCGAACGCCTCGACCTTGGACTTGTCGCGGATGCTGGCGACCAGCCGCGCGGCGGCGCGTACGGCGTCGACCCGGCCGTCGGCGCGGTCGAGGTCGAACCCGCCGACGATGTTCGCCAGCACGAAGCGGTAGAGCGGGACGCGGCGGGCGACGAGCTCGCGCACCGCGGCGTCCCCCTTCTGGATCCGCAGGTCGCACGGGTCGAGGCCGTCCGGCTCGACGGCGACGTAGGTTTGGGAGACGAAGTTCTGGTCTCCGTCGAAGGCGCGGAGCGCGGCCTTCTGCCCGGCGGCGTCGCCGTCGAAGGTGAAGATCACCTCTCCGCGGAAGTCCTCGTGGTCGTGCAGGAAACGGCGCAGGACCCGGGCGTGGTCGTCGCCGAACGCCGTGCCGCAGGTCGCGACCGCGGTGGGGACGCCCGCGAGGTGACAGGCCATCACGTCGGTGTACCCCTCGACCACGACGGCCTGGGAGGCGCGGGCCATGTCGCGCCGCGCCAGGTCGATGCCGTAGAGCACCTGGCTCTTCTTGTAGATCGGGGTCTCGGGGGTGTTGAGGTACTTGGCCTCGATCCGGTCGTCGTCGAAGATCCGGCGCGCTCCGAACCCGATCGTGTCGCCACTGGCGTCGCGGATCGGCCATAGCAGGCGACCGCGGAACCGGTCGTAGGCCGAGCGGCCCATCGCGACGAGCCCGCCGGAGACCATCTCGTCCTCGCGGAAGCCCTTCTGCCGCAGGTGGGTGAGCAGCGCGTCGCCGTCCCGCGGCGCGAAGCCGATGCCGAACCGGTCGGCCGCCGCCTGGTCGAACCCCCGCTCGTGCAGGAACCGGCGGGCGGCGAGCGCATCCGGGGTCTCGAGCTGCCCCGCGTAGAACTCCTGAGCCACCTTGTGGGCCTCGACCAGCCGGCCCCGGGCCGGGCCCCTCGGACGGTCGTCGCGGACGTCGCCGTCCTCGCGCCGGAGCTGGACGCCGTACTTGTCGGCCAGGCGCTCCACCGCCTCGACGAAGCTGAGCCCGTCGATCTTCATCAGGAACGTGAAGACGTCGCCGCCCTCCTGGCAGCCGAAGCAGTGCCAGAAGTTGCGGCCCGGGGTGACGTGGAACGACGGCGACTTCTCGTCGTGGAAGGGACAGAGGCCCTTCTGCGACCCACCTCCGGCGTTGCGGAGCGTGACGTAGGAGGAGACGACCTCGTCGATCGGCGCCCTCTCGCGCACCGCGGCGATGTCTTCCTCGCGGATCCGGCCGGCCACGTCGCGGAGTCTACGGCGCCGACGGTCGCCCCCACGGGCGCCTCCACAACCGGTCCGCATCGAGCGTCGGCGGTTCCCCTGGTCTGGACCACCGTGCTGTAATGCGGATCACAGTCCGAACTCTCGGAGGACGCATGCCCCTCGTCGTGCACCCGTTCCGCACTGCCCTGACCGCTGCCCTTGCCGCGCTCGCCGTCGCCTCCCTGCCGGGAACCGACGCCTCGGGCGAGCCCGCCGGCGCACCGGCCGCAACACTCTCCACTCCTGAGCTCCGGGAGACCAGCCGCCTGTCCGACCGGCGCTCGCTCGTGGTCGGCGACCGCGCCTACGCGATGAGCACCGCCGACGGCCTCTACCCGGCCTCCGGCTGGCACATCCGCGGCGAGATGGGTGGGGTGTGGACCCCGCCGATCAAGCTCGTCGACGGCATCTGGCTGCGCCTGGCCGGCCAGTGGCTGGGCGATCCCCAGGGCGCCGAGGCCACCGGCACGACCGCCGGCTGGGGCTACACCCGCACCGACTACGAGCCGGTGAACAACGTGGCCGTCGAGCGGACCGACTTCGTGCCCGACGGCGTCCGCGCCACGCTGGTGGGTCTCACGCTCACCTCTCCCAAGAGCCGGACCCTGCCGGTCGCGCTGGATGCCCACTCGGAGCTCATGAGCGCCTACCCGTGGGGCTGGACCACCCCGAACGCCGGGACGTTCAACCTGCGCGACACCGGCTCCTTCACCGGCGACGCCCTGCTGTTCCGGGAGAACGGCACCCCGCCCGTCGCCAACGCCACGCCCCACGACTGGGCCGCCCTGGTCGCGGGCCAGACGCCGCCGACCGGCCACGAGCTCGGACCCGACCACCGAGGGCCGCAGGACCCCGCCGTCGTCTGCCCGGCGGACGGCCCGGCGCCGTACACCTGCGACGACGGCGCCTTCGGCAAGGGCTCCGGCGGCCAGCTGCGCTGGGAGATCCGGCTCGAGGCCAACCGGCCCACGACGGTGTGGTTCGCCGTGGCCGGCTCGGACCAGGGTGTGCCGGCCGCACGCGCCGAGCTGACCAGGGCGCTGGCCGACCCGGCCAGGGCCCTCGCGGACAAGATCGCCGCCCGTCGGCAGTGGGACTCCCACACGAACGTCGACCTCCCCGGTGACCCGCTGCTGGAGCGCAGCATCGCCTGGAGCAAGCAGAACCTCGCCGACTCCGTGCAGGAGGTCCACGACCTGCAGCTCCGTCCGGTCAGGGAGGGCCGCGAGTACCCACCCGCAGAGGGGACGCTCGCGAAGGCGCGCTGGCTGGGCGCGGGCTGGCCCGACTACCCCTGGCTGTTCGGCACCGACGGCGAGTACACCGCGTTCGCGAGCGTGGCCATGGGCCAGTTCGACGACATCAAGGCCCACCTGCGAGCCCTGCGCGACGTCAGCGTCGTCGTGAACGGCGACAGCGGCAAGGTGGTGCACGAGGTCATGCCGGACGGGTCGGTCTACTACGGGACTCTCGACTCACCGGGCAACACCGACGAGACCTCCAAGTACCCCAGCGCGGTCGCGCTCGTGTGGCGCTGGACCGGGGACGACGCGTTCCGCGACGAGCTCTACCCGTTCGCGGTGCGCAACATGCACTACGTCGTGGACCGTCTCGACGCCGACGGCGACGGATGGCCGGAGGGACTCGGCAACGTCGAGCGTCCGGGCATGGGCGAGGAGAAGCTGGACAACACCGTCTACACCATCCGCGGCCTGCGCGACCTCGCCGACCTCGCCCGCAGCAAGGGCGACTCCGCCACCGCGACCTGGGCCTCGCAGCGCGCCGCGGCGATGGAGGCGGACTTCGAGCGGGCCTGGTGGTACGGCGCCGACACCGACCAGTACGCCGACTCGATCGACCTCGCGGAGGACCCCGGCAACGACAACACCAGGATCCTGCAACGGCACTGGATCGGGGTGACCCCGATGGACGCGGAGCTCGTCCGGCCCGGCCAGGCGACCCGCCCGCTCGCCGGCGACGCCCATGGGCAGCTCGCCCTGGAGAAGCGCCAGGAGCCCTGCTACTCCGGCCTCTACGGGCTGTTCCACACCGGCACCGGACCGACCAGCGCCGACGGCGGCAACCGCGGGCCGACCTGCGACTCCGCCGAGTCGACCGTCCAGAGCGAGCGCTCGGTCTTCTCCCTCAACACCGGCATCATGGCGGTCGCCGAGGGCAACTTCGGCCGTCTCGGCACCGACGAGCAGCAGCGCTACACCACCGGCAACGCGCAGATCCAGCTCGACCCGAAGGTGTGGGAGATGCCCGGGGCCATGCCCGAGATCGCCCCCAGCCCCGACTTCAAGCCCAACATCGACCGTCCGCTGTACGACCGGTCGATGGTGCTCCAGGCGTGGGGCACCTACGGCACCCTGTGGCCGGTGGTGCACCACCAGCTCGGCATCAGCCCCGACCTCGGGCGCGGCGCGCTCTCGGTGGTCCCGCAGGTCCCGGACGGCCAGAGCCGGGTGGCGGCGACCAACGTCCGGCTGGGCGCGGGGTCGGTCGACGTGACGGCCCAGCGGAGCGCGAGCGCGCTCACGACCACGGTCGTCCGGCACCTCTCCGCCGACCTGCTGATCGGGCACGTCCTTCCCGAGGGAGCCAGGGTCACCAAGGTGACGCTCGACGGCGCCCCCGCCAAGTACGACGTGCGGGCCACGGCCCGCGGCCGCGAGGTCGTCGTACCCGCCCCTGCCGGGGCAGGCGCCAGCACGCTGGTGGTGGGCTACCGCTAACCGGCGCCGGCCCGGAGGGCCGTTTGTCCACACCCTGATCGGGCACGGGACCGTCGTGATGGACTTGACCGAGGTCGGCCTGCCCCCTGGCCGACGGAGGAAGGAGACACGATGAGGAAGCTGACGGTCCTCGTGGCCGGCGGAATCGGCTACGTCCTGGGCGCCCGGGCGGGTCGCGAGCGCTACGACCAGATCCGCGGGCTCGCGGAGCAGGTCAAGAACAACCCGAAGGTCCAGGAGACGGCGCACCAGGCCGCCGACGCCGCGCGTGAGCACGCACCCGCGGTGAAGGACCGGCTCCTGCCCTGATCAGGCAGTCGCGGCGTGGCCCGGTCGTGCCAGTGCGGCATGCCGGGCCACCGCGCTGGCATCGGTGAGGGAGGCGACCTGGTCGACGACGACCCGCCGCCTCGCCGCGTCGTCGGGGGCCGAGCGCCAGTCGTCGGCGAACAACGGGTCGAGCGCCTCCGGCCCTCGCTCGGCCAGTCCGGCCACCAGCTCCGCGACGAGCTCACGCTGCCGGGACATCACCGCCACCCGGTCGTCGGCCCGCATGACGTAGTGGGCCGCGATCCCCTTGAGCACCGCCATCTCGAGACGGGTCCGCTCCGGGACCACCAGGTCGGCGGAGTGTCGGACGAACGGTTCGCCACCCGACGCGAGCGTCACCTCCTGCACCGCGCCGCAGAAGCGGCCGATCAGGTCGCTGGTGAGGTTCTTCAGGGCGGCCAGGCTGCGCCTGCTGGCGTCGTACGGCGCCCGCGGCCAGCTCTCCTGCCGCGCCAGCCCGGTCAGCACCCCCGCCAGGAGGTCGTCGTCGGCGTCCGGCAGGTACCAGTCGCGCACCGTCTCCCACACGGCCGGGGGGTCGAGCCGGGTCAGCTCGATCCGGCCGGCCACGATCCCGTCCTCGATGTCGTGGACGGAGTAGGCGACGTCGTCGGCGAGGTCCATGACCTGCGCCTCGACGCACCGTCGCCGTCCGGCGACGTCACCGCGCAGCCAGGCGAAGACCGGAAGGTCGTCGTCGTAGACCCCGAACTTGCGCACCACGCGGGGTGAGCCGTCGGCATGCACGCCGGCGGGCGGATCGCCCTCGGCGCGAGGCCAGGGGTACTTCGTGCAGGCGTCGAGGGTCGCCCGGGTGAGGTTGAGGCCGACCGACCGGCCGTCGGAGTCGAACGTCTTGGCCTCCAGCCGGGTCAGCAGGCGCAGCGTCTGGGCGTTGCCCTCGAACCCGCCGACGTCCTCGCTGAGCTCGGCGAGCACCCGCTCACCGTTGTGGCCGAAGGGCGGGTGGCCGAGGTCGTGGGCGAGCGCGGCCGTCTCGGCGATGTCGGGGTGGCAGCCCAGGGCCCGGGCGAGGTCACGTGCCACCTGGGCCACCTCGAGACTGTGGGTCAGCCGGTTGCGGACGAAGTCGTCGGTCTGCGGCCCCACCACCTGGGTCTTGGCGGCCAGCCGGCGAGACGCCGCCGCGTGCACCACCCTCGCCCGGTCGCGCTCGAAGGGCGTGCGCTCGGGGGCCGCCACCCGCTTGGGAGGCTCGTCGACGAGGCGCTCGCGGGATGCGGCGTCGTACTGCTGGAGCGAGTCAGGCATCGGAGGTGACTCTAGGGGGCCCTGCCCCCACCCAGAAATGCGCTGACCCGCCCGAAAGTTTCGGGCGGGTCAGCGATGGGCGTCAGCGTCAGTACGTCGTCACGTGCACGTGGTCGTAGTGGTTGGCGGTCGGGGAGCCGCGGTCCTCCACGTAGCGCCAACCCTCGCTGGCCCGGTCGACCGACCAGATCCGCTGCGAGTACATGATGTAGTTGACGCCGAGCTCGGAGTAGTGCGCACGCACGAACTCCGCCACCTGCCAGCCGCGGTCGCCGCTGGTCATGATGTCGACGGCCAGGCCCTCGGCGTGCTCGCCGTCGCCGCGGAAGGTCCCGTAGCTGGTGATCTCGGGGAAGTTGGCACAGACGGCCTCGTGGACGGCCACGATGTTGGCGCTGACCCCGCTCGGGACGGAGGAACCGTTGGTGCAGGTGGCGTTCACGTCGCCACCGGAGCCGTCGGCAGCGACCTCCTCGACGGGCTTCTCCTCGGAGAGGTAGCCGGTGGTCACCCAGGCAGACCGGCCCTTCCACACCACCTCGTCGCGACCCGCGCCGTGGCGGCCGGTGACCAGGATCTTCTCCTCGTCCTGGAGGAGCCCGATCTTGCGCGCATCCTTGCCGGGCGCGTCCCAGACGTTCAGGTCCGCCGTGGCCCACAACCTGGTGTCGGCCTGGCGCACGGCCCGGAGCGTGGCGACCTTGGAGAGGTTCGCGTTGTACGCCTTCTGCAGGTTGACGAAGGCCTCACGCGAGTCGGACCGCGAGACCACGGCCTGGCGCTCGGCGCCACCGGCGTTCCCGATGCTCGCCCCGCTGCTGGAGACGAGAAGGTCGCCGGTCTCGGCATTGGACGCGACGACGCCGAGTCCGACGGTCGCCGCGGTGGCGAAGAGCGCGATCGGTCCGGCGACGAGATGTGCCTTGGGCATGCGGCGGGCATTGGTGTCCCGCTTGTGGCGATGATCTGCCACAGCGCTGATCCTTTGCTGTTGCTGTCGGGGGGTACGCCGGCGTCACTTGTGGCAACGGCCGGCGCGATCCATGACTAAAGCACACCCGCCGGACGGCTTCCCAATCAGGTACCGCGTTTTGGGCGGTGTTTCCCGTCACCATCCAGTCATCTGGCTGTTATCCACCCGTGACCTCGGCGGCGTCCTCCCGCACGTGGGCACCGCTGCCGTCCGCGTCGTCGAGCCACCCCTCGGGCAGCGCCAGCCGGCTCCGTGGGGCGCCCTGCCGCCCGCGCGGGGTGCCCAGCTCCGCCTCGGGGAACGGCTCGTCCGGGTCGAGCTGGGCCAGGAGCACGTCGAGCGCCGCCAGTGAGTCGACCAGGGCCAGCGAGTGCCGCAACGCACCGCCGGCACGGAAGCCCTTGAGGTACCAGGACACGTGCTTGCGGAACTCCTTGCAGCCGCGCTCCTCCCCCATGTGCTGCGACAACAGCTCGGCGTGGCGGCGCATCACAGTGCGCACCTCGCCGAGGTCGGGCAGCACGGGCGGGGTCGGCCCCCCGGGCGCGAAGGCCGCCGCCAGGTCGCGGAAGAGCCACGGACGTCCGAGGCAGCCACGACCCACGACCACGCCCGCGGCCCCGGTCTCCCCGACCATGCGGACCGCGTCGCCGGCCTCCCAGATGTCGCCGTTGCCCAGCACCGGGATGTCGACGTGCTCGACCAGCCGGGCGATGGCCGTCCAGTCCGCCTCACCGGAGTAGGCCTGGGCCACGGTGCGGCCGTGCAGCGCGATCGCGGCGGCCCCCTCCTCCTGGGCGATCCGCCCGGCGTCGAGGTAGGTGAGGTGGTCCTCGTCGAGGCCCTTGCGGGTCTTCATGGTCACCGGTACGTCGTACGGCGCGGCCGCGGCCACCGCCGACGCGAGGATCTCCGCCAGCAGCCC
>NZ_DASSXS010000165.1:0-10440 GCF_035703625.1 Nocardioides sp.
GCGCCTGCGGTTCCTGGTGGCGGTGCTCGCCTACGGGGTGGCGGGGCCCCTGGGCCGGGTCGTGGCCCGGTCGGCGAAGGTGCCGGATGCGCCGTTCGAGTGGCGCTTCCTGAAGGGCCCGTGGTTCGACAACAACCTCGCCACCCTGGAGGTCGACGGCCGCGGACTCCGGATGTGGTGGGCGACCGGCGTCGTGGAGGGCAACCGCCACGACCGCCCCCGGTTGTCGAGGGTCTCCGAGGTCACGATCGACTGAGCGGGCGGGCGGCCGGCACGCCTCCCACGGGTCACACCAGTCCCACGCCTCAGCCGATCCATGCACTTCCCGGCCGTTGCAACGGCTGAGAAGTGCCGGTTTCCCCGGTGGGCCGGGGAAACCGACGACCCCCTACGCTCGCCGGATGCAGCTCGTCCTGGCCTCTGCGTCCCCAGCCCGCCTCGCGACCCTGCGCAGTGCCGGCATCGAGCCGGTGGTGATCGTCTCCGGGGTCGACGAGAGCCGGGTCAGCGGGTTGCCGCCCGCCGAGCTCGCCCTGCAGCTCGCCGCGCTCAAGTGCGCCGCCGTCGCGGAGCGCGAGGGGCTTCCGGAGGACGCGCTCGTCCTGGGCTGCGACTCGGTCCTCGAGCTCGACGGCCAGGCCCTCGGCAAGCCCGACGGCGCCGCCGACGCGACCGCCCGGTGGCGAGCCATGCGCGGTCGCTCCGGCGTGCTGCACACCGGCCACAGCCTGCGCGACACCGGGTCCGGACGGGTGGTGGCGGCCACCGCCTCGACCACGGTCCACTTCGCCGAGGTCAGCGACGACGAGATCGCGGCGTACGTCGCCACCGGTGAGCCGTTGTCGGTGGCCGGCGCCTTCACGGTCGACGGGAGGGGCGGAGCGTTCGTGACCCGGATCGAGGGCGACCACCACAACGTGGTCGGCCTCAGCCTCCCACTGGTCCGCGAGCTGACGGCGGAACTGGGTCGGTCGTGGACCGATCTGTGGTCGCCGTGACCGGTTCTGGGTGGGTGAAGACGAGCTCCCGGAACAGGAAGAACCGCGCGGTGTTCGCCAGCAGCAGGCCGACGACGTTCGCCGAGATGTTGTCCGAGATCGGGTCGTCGACGCCGACCACGTTCCGGCTGATCCACAGGCAGGCCATCGGGATCAGCATGGTCGCCAGGTTGATCAGGACGAACGCGGCCAGGCCGCCGTCGGGGTGGTTGGTCTCGCGCTCGCGGAAGGCCCAGCCCTTCGTGCCGCCGAAGCTGATGGTCATGCCCACGAGGTTGGCGATCAGGTAGGCGAGCTCGGGCTGGTCGTTGAGCAGGGCGAAGTCGGCGGTGTTGAAGCCGTGCACGAGGAAGTTGAAGAGGATCAGCGCGACGATCGTCGCCAGCAGGCCGACGGCGAGGAACCGCCCGACCTCCCCCGCGAACCGTTCCCAGCGCTCACCCATGCCCAAAAGGCTAACCGGAGCGTCCACGCATTTCGGGAGAACCTCAGACAGCGAGCAGCCCGCGGGCGCCGTGGAGTCGCGGGCGGCCGGACCGACCGGCACCAGTAGTTTGTTCGCCATCTTCGACCTCACGTTCTCCCGCACCGACCAGTTCCGGCCCTTCGGGCTCGTCGCCCCCGGCTTCGAGGCCGCGGACGTGGGCACCGTCTCGCCGGGGTCGTCCGGCGAGGTCCTGACCCTCCACGCAAGCGGTCCCGCGGCGCCGTTCGCGGCGGTCGAGGCGCGACTGCCCGCGGCATCCCGGGGCAGCCTGGCCCTCGGCCTCGGCACCGAGGAGGGCGACCACGTACTCGTCCGCTGGGACGCAGCGACCTCGCGGGTCACCCTGGAGGTGCGCATCCACGGGCGCAGCCGGGTCCTCCGACGCCGCAAGACCAGGCTCGGCGAGGGCGCCGGGCTCGCCTTCGCCCTGTGCGAGAACCAGGTCACCGCACTGGTCGACCACGGCAACGGGTGGCGGCCGCTCATCACCGAACGCGCCAAGGTCACGGCCCTGGTCGACCTCCGGCGCGAGACGACCCTCCAACGGTTCCGTTACGGCTGGAGCGCCAGCGACCTCACCGCATCCGCCCTGCGGGCAGGGCTGTTCGGCATGACCGGCCTGCGCGACCCGCACCTGGTCCAGCACGCCGACGGGTCGCCGTACGAGCGGGACGGCCGCCAGTTCCTCACCTGGACGTGCGCCGGGCTCGGGGGCTTCCGGCAGGCGCACTGGACGGCGTGGTCCTTCGACCCCGCCTCACCTCGCGACCTGCGGCTGGAGTCGCAGCTCTTCACCCGCCGCGACGGCCTCGTGCTGGGTGACCACGCCGGCCAGCTGGTCCGCCACCGGGACCGCTGGCTGCTGGCGACCAGCTCGTGGGGCGACTTCTCGCCCGGAGACATCCACGTCCGCCACGCGGAGACCGGGGCCGACCTGCTCTCCGGCGTGCACGTGATCGACACCGAGCGCTCTCCGCTGCCGACCGGGCACGGCACATGGGACCCGTGCCTGCTCCTGCGGGACGGCCACTGGTGGACGGCGTTCGTCGCGAGCCCGTCGCAGGATCCGTTCGACTTCCATCCCGCGCTCGCGCGCGGCGGGCAGGGCTCGGCGACCCCGTGGTCGGACGACCTCGAGCTGGTGGCCGCGGCCGAGGACCTCAGACGCTGCGAGGGCCCGATCTTCGTCCGGGTCGGCTCCGAGACCTGGTTGCTGGCCAGCGACGGGAAACGGCGCCAGTTCCCCGTGTTCGATCTCGAGGGGAAGCGCCGCGGACGCCTGGACGCGCCGTACCCGACGAACATCCCGCACCCGCAGCTCGTGCCGGACCCGCGTGGCGGCTGGTGGATGATCACGTTCGAGAACACGCAGTACGCCGAGCGCGTCATGGGGTACGGCGGCCACGGCGACGTCGTGCTGATGCACTCGACGTGAGCCTCACTCGACCGGCAGGCCCAGCCCCCGCGCGATCAGCATCCGCTGGACCTCCGAAGTGCCCTCGCCGATCTCGAGCACCTTGGCGTCGCGGTAGAACCGGGTGACGGGGTACTCCTCCATGAAGCCGTAGCCACCGAACACCTGGGTGGCGATCCGGGTGGCGGTCACCGCCGACTCGGTGGCGTGCAGCTTGGCGATCGCCGCGGCCTGCTTGAAGTCCTTCACGGGTGCCCCGGCGTCCTTCATCGCCGCCGCCTTGTAGACGAGCAGGCGGGCGGACTGGAGCATCACCTCGAGGTCCGCGATCTGGAAGGCCAGGCCCTGCTTGCGTCCGATCGGGACGCCGAAGGTCTGCCGCTCCCCGGCGTACTCGAGGCTCATGTCGAGGCAGGCCTGGATGCAGCCGACCGCGAGCGCCGCGATGGCCACCCGCCCGTCGTCGAGGATGGCGAGGAACTGGGCGAACCCCCGCCCGCGCTCCCCGAGCAGGTTCGACTCCGGCACGCGGACGTCCTCGAAGGACAGCGGGTGGGTGTCGGAGGCGTGCCAGCCGAGCTTGTCGTACGCCGGCTCGGCGGTGAACCCGGGCGTGCCGGCGGGAACGATGATGGAGCTGATCTCGGGGCGCTCGTCGCCGCCGCCACCGGTGCGTGCCGTCACAGTGACCAGGCTGGTGATGTCGGAGCCGGAGTTGGTGATGAACTGCTTCGAACCGTTGATCACCCACTCGCCGCCGACCAGCTCGGCCCTGGTCCTGGTCGCGCCGGCGTCCGAGCCGGATCCCGGCTCGGTGAGACCGAAGCCGGCCAGGGTCTGGCCGCTGACGAGGTCAGGAAGCCAGGTCCGCTTCTGCTCCTCGGTGCCGTAGGTGAGGATCGGGTTGATGCCGAGTCCGACCGCGGCCTCCAGGGTGATGCCCATCGACTGGTCGACCCGGCCGATCTCCTCGATCGCCACGCAGAGGCTGGTGAAGTCGCCGTCGGCGCCGCCGTACTCCTCGGGGGCGGTCAGCCCGAACAGGCCGAGCTGGCCCATCTTCTGGACGACGTCGACCGGGAAGTGGTGCTCGCGGTCCCACTGGCCGGCGTGCGGGGCGATCTCCTTCTCGGCGAAGTCGCGGACCGTGCGCCGGAACTGCTCGTGCTCGGGGGACAGCTCGAAGCTCATGTCGGTCATGCTAGCCGAGCGAAGTTAGCGATTGTTAACCACGCCGCCTCTCGTTGAGTTGGGGATTCGTGACCGTTGAGTGGGGGATCCGTGGCGCCCTCCTGCACACCGATCCCCGACTCGGGGGACCGGAATCCCCAACTCAACGGGTCAGGTAAGGTTAGGCGACCCTAAGCAGTCGAGCCTAGATCGGATTCCCGTGAGCAAGAACCTGCTGGTGGCCTGCGCCGCGGCGGTGCTGACCGCCCCGATGCTGACCTCGTGCGGTGACGACGGGCCCTTCATCACCGTCTACAACGCCCAGCACGAGGAGCTGATCGCCGAGGTCGCGCCCATCTTCGAGGAGGAGACCGGCATCGAGGTCAAGCTCCGCAGCGGCGACGACCTCGAGCTCGCCAACCAGCTGGTGCAGGAGGGCGACGCCTCGCCGGCCGACGTGTTCCTCACCGAGAACTCCCCCGCCATGACGCTGGTCGACAACGCCGGGCTGTTCACCGAGGTGGACCAGGAGACGCTCGACCTGATCCCGCCGGAGTACGTGCCCAGCGACCGCACCTGGGTGGGCTTCATGGGCCGCTCGACCGTCGCGATGTACAACACCGACGCGCTCAGCGAGGCGGAGATGCCCGACTCGATCCTGGACTTCGCTGACCCCGAGTGGGAGGGCCGGATCTCCTACTCCCCCACCGGCGCCGACTTCCAGGCGATCGTCAGCGCCGTGCTCGAGATGGAGGGCGAGCAGGCCACCCGGGAGTGGCTGTCGGGGCTGGCCGACAACGGCACCGAGTACGACGGCAACGACGTGGTCATGGAGTCGGTCAACTCGGGCGAGGTCGACGCCGGGATCGCCTACCACTACTACTGGTACCGCGACCAGAAGGAGTCCGGCGAGCACAGCGACAACACCGAGCTGCACTTCTTCGGCGACCAGGACCCCGGGGCGTTCGTGAGCGTCTCCGGAGCCGGCGTCCTGGCCTCCAGCGACAAGCAGTCCGACGCCCAGGAGTTCGTGAACTTCCTCGCCAGCGTCGAAGGACAGCAGGCGATCGCCGACTCCTACGCCCTGGAGTACCCCCTCAACCCCGAGGTCTCCCTCGACCCACCCGTCAAGCCGTTCGCCGAGCTCGAGCCGCCGCGGATCGACGTGGCCACGCTCAACAGCGAGCCGGTGACCGAGCTCATGCAGGAGGAAGGGCTGCTCTGAGCACCGACGCCCCCGTCCTGCAGCGGGACCTGGACGCCCCGCAGGGCCGACCGGAGCAGAAGACCTCCACGGCCCGGCGGACGCCTCCCCTGCTGATGGCCTCGGGCGTGGCCGTGGCCCTGCTCGCGCTGGTGCCCCTGGGGTTCGTCGTCACCTACACGGTCCTCATCGGCCCGTCCGAGGCCTGGGACCTGCTGGTGCGGCCCCGCATCGGCGAGCTGCTGTGGAACACCACGCGCCTGGTCGTCGGCTGCATGGCCGCCAGCTTGGTGATCGGCGTCGGCTGCGCCTGGGTCGTGGAGCGGACCGACCTCCCGTGGCGGCCGCTGTGGCACGGGCTGCTCGTCGCCCCCCTTGCGGTACCCGCGTTCGTCAACAGCTTCGGCTGGGTGTCACTCACCCACGCGGTCGAGGGGTACGCCGGCGCGCTCCTGATCGTGACCCTCTCCTACTATCCGCTGGTCTACCTGCCGGTCGTCGCGTCGCTCCGCGGGCTCGACCCGGCGCTCGAGGAGACGGCGTACTCCCTGGAGCACGGGCGCTGGCGCACTTTCCGCCGGGTGGTCCTCCCCCAGCTGCGACCGGCCATGCTGGGCGGCTGCCTGCTCGTGGGGCTGCACCTCCTGGCGGAGTTCGGGGCACTGCAGATGCTCCGCTTCCCGACCTTCACCACCGCGATCTACGACCAGTACCGCTCCACGTTCAACGGGCCGGCCGCCAACATGATCGCCGGAGTGCTCGTGCTCTGCTGCGCGCTCCTGCTCACCGCCGAGCTGCGGCTGCGGGGCCACCGCCGCTACTCACGGGTGGCCCACGGTGCCGCCCGGCCGGTCGAGCGACAGCGCCTCGGCCGGGCCCGGTGGCCGGTGGCCGGGCTGCTGGCCGCGTTGCTGGCGCTCGCCGTCGGCGTGCCGACCTACAGCCTGCTGCACTGGCTGTCGGTCGGCTCCTCGACGGAGTTCCCGGTGGGCGAGCTGCTCGCCGCCGCCGGCACCTCGCTGGGGCTCGGCGCCGCAGGCGCCGCGCTGACCGTGGTCCTCGCCCTGCCGGTCGCCTGGCTGGCCATCCGCTACCGCAGCCTGGCCAGCACGGCCGTCGAGCGCAGCACCTACGTCGCCAACGCGCTGCCCGGCATCGTCGTGGCCCTGGCGCTGGTGACGGTCTCGATCCGGGTCGTCCAGCCCGCCTACCAGACCTTCGGCCTGCTGCTCGTGGCCTACGCCATCATGTTCCTGCCCCGGGCGGTCGTCAGCGTCCGGGCCGCGCTCGAGCAGGCGCCGCTCGTCCTCGACGACGTGGCACACAGCCTCGGCGCCGGCCCGCTGGCCACGGCACGCCGGGTCACCCTTCCGATCATCGCGCCCGGCATCGGGGCGGGGGCAGCCCTGGTCTTCCTGGCCGTCTCCACCGAGCTGACCGCGACCCTCATGCTCTCCCCGATCGACACCTCCACCCTGGCGACCGAGTTCTGGTCGGCCTCCTCCTCGGTGGCCTACGGAGCCGCGGCGCCCTACGCCCTGCTGCTGGTGCTGATCTCGATCCCCGCCACGATCCTGCTGGGCCGGCACGCGACCCTGGCCGCCCCCGCGGAAGGACTTGCCAGATGAGCAGCCTGCACCTCGACGGCGTGACCCGGTCGTTCGGCCCCGTGCGGGCCGTCGACCAGGTGCGCCTGTCCGTCCCGCAGAGCTCGATCACCGCGGTGCTCGGCCCCTCCGGCTGCGGCAAGACCACCCTGCTGCGGCTGATCGCCGGCTTCCTCGAGCCCGAGTCCGGCACGATCCGCTTCGGCGACCTGGTCGTCGCCGGAGCCGGACGCGCCCTGTCCCCCCAGGCGCGCCGGGTCGGCTACGTCCCGCAGGAGGGTGCCCTCTTCCCGCACCTCGACGTCGCAGCCAACATCGCCTTCGGCCTGCCCCGGTCCCGGCGGCGCTCGCGCCGGGACCGGACGGCCCGCATCACCGAGATGCTGGACCTCGTCGAGCTCCCGGCGTCGTACGCCGACCGCTACCCGCACGAGCTGTCCGGTGGCCAGCAGCAGCGCGTGGCCCTGGCCCGCGCGCTGGCCCCCAACCCGACGGTCGTCCTCCTCGACGAGCCGTTCTCCTCGCTCGACGCCTCGCTGCGCGCCTCCACCGGCCAGGCCGTCGTCCGCGCCCTGCGCGCCGCCTCGGCGACGGCGGTGCTGGTCACCCACGACCAGGACGAGGCGCTGTCGCTGGCCGACCAGGTCGCCGTGATGCGGGGCGGTCGCCTGATCCAGGCGGACGCGCCCTACACGCTCTACCGCTCGCCCGTCGACGCCGACGTCGCCCGGTTCGTCGGCGGGGCGACCGCCCTCCCCGCGCACGTGACCGACGGGGTGGCGACGTGCGTCCTCGGCGACCTCCCGCTCGCCCGGCCCTGCCCGGACGGCGCCGCCGAGGTGCTGGTGCGCCCCGAGCAGGTCCGACTCGACAGCGCCGCGAGCGACGCCAGGGTCGAGGCGCGGGTCTCGGAGGTTCGCTTCTACGGGCACGACGCCGCGTGCCGGCTGGACCTCCAGCCCGACGGCCCGGCCCTGGTCGCCCGGATCATCGGTCTCGAGGCACCCGAGGTCGGGAGCATCGTCAAGGTCGGCGTCGCCGGCGGCGTGGTCGCCTTCCCGGGCTGACCGACGACCGAGGGTATTAGGTTAGGCAACCCTAAGTTAGACTGCGACCGTGAGCCTGCTCCTCCCGTCCCCCCGACGTGCCCCCGCCCGTCCGGTCTTCCAGCTCCCCGGTGACGGCTCGCGCACCGCCCTGCACACCGCGACCGGCCAGATCAGCTACGCCGAGCTGTTCGAGCGCGCGGCCGAGCTCGCCGGCGGAGTGCTCGGCGGCACCCGGCGCCTGGTCCTGATCGAGGGCACGAACACCCCCGAGTCCGTCACCGCCTACCTGGCCGCCGTGCAGCACGGGCACGTCGCCCTGCTCGTCCCCGAGGGCCGCCCGGCCCAGCTCGACCAGATGGTGGCGGCCTACGACCCGGACGTGGTGCTGCGCCGGGCCGACGGCCGGTGGCTGGCCGACCCACGCCGCCGCGGCAGCGTCCACGACCTGCACCCCGACCTCGCGCTGCTGCTGAGCACCTCCGGCTCCACCGGCTCACCCAAGCTGGTCCGGCTCTCCCACGACAACCTCCGCAGCAACGCCGCGAGCATCGCGTCGTACCTGCGGCTCACGCCCGACGACCGCGCCGCGACCTCGCTCCCGCTGCACTACTGCTACGGCCTGTCGGTCGTCAACAGCCACCTCCTCACCGGCGCCGGGCTGGTCCTCACGGACCACTCGGTCGTGGACGAGTGCTTCTGGCGGCGCTTCCAGGACGCGAGCGCGACGTCGTTCGCCGGCGTGCCCTACACCTTCGACCTGCTCGACCACTCCGGCTTCGCCGACCGCGACCTGCCGAGCCTGCGCTTCATCACCCAGGCCGGCGGCCGCCTGGGCCCGGACCGGGTCCGGGCCTGGGCCGAGCTCGGGCAGCGGCGCGGCTGGGACTTCGTGGTGATGTACGGCCAGACCGAGGCCACCGCCCGGATGGCCTACCTGCCCGCGGATCTCGCGACCAGCCGGCCGGAGGCCATCGGCGTCGCGATCCCCGGCGGTTCCTTCAGTCTGGAACCCGTCGCCGAGGCCCCCGAGCCCGGCATCGGCGAGCTGGTCTACGAAGGTCCCAACGTCATGCTCGGGTACGCCGAGACGCCGGCCGACCTGGCGGAGGGCCGCACCGTCGACGCCCTCCGCACCGGCGACCTGGCCCGGATCTCCGACGGCCTGGTCGAGATCGTCGGGCGGCGCAGCCGGCATGCCAAGGTGTTCGGCCTCCGACTGGACCTCGACCGCGTCGAGAGCGCCGTCGCCGCCCGGGTCCCGACCGCCGAGGTGAGGTGCCTCGCGGTCGACGACGCACTGCACGCGTTCACCACCAGCCGCCGGTCGGCCCCCACCGTGCGCGCCGAGCTCTCCGGGCTGTGCGGGCTGCCGGCCTCGGCGGTCCGGGTCCACACGCTCCCCGAGCTGCCCCGGACCCCTGCCGGCAAGCCCGACCACGCGGCACTCGAGCGCCAGGCGCGACTGGTCACCGCGCCCGCGACGGCCGATCAGGACCAGGCGGTCACGGCGGAGTCGCTGCGCGACGAGTTCGCGCTCGTGCTGGGACGGCCCGACGCCACCGTGGCGGACAGCTTCGTCGGCCTGGGCGGTGACTCGTTGTCCTACGTCGAGCTGGCGACCCGGCTGGAACGACGCCTCGACCGGCTCCCCCGCGGCTGGCACACGCGCACCATCGCCGAGCTGGCCGCACCCTCCTCGCCGGACCGGACCCGCAGTCGCCGGTGGGGCCGCCAGATGGACATCACGGTCGCGCTGCGGGCACTGTGCATCCTGCTGATCGTCGGCTCGCACGCCAACGTGTTCACCGTGGCCGGTGGCGCCCACCTGCTGCTGGCGGTCGCCGGCTACAACTTCGCCCGGTTCCAGATCTCCGAGGCGCCACGGACGACCCGGCTCCGCAACGGGCTGGTCGGGATCGCCCAGGTGGTGGTGCCGAGCTCGCTGTTCATCGGAGCCGTCGCCCTGGTCACCGGCGACTACGACGCGCCCACCGCGCTGTTCCTCAACGGGCTGCTGGGAAGCGACACCTGGACCCTCGACTGGCAGTTCTGGTTCCTCGAGGCGCTGGTGTGGACCTCCCTCGGCGCGCTCGCCCTGATCGCGGTCCCGGCCCTCGACCGGGTCGAGCGCAGGGGGCCCTTCGCCTTCGCCGCCGTCCTCCTGCTGGCGACGGTCGCGCTGAGGTACGCCTGGACCGGGGTGGAGGCGGGGGCCACCGAGCGCTACACCCCCGGCGTCGTCCTGTGGTGCTTCGCGCTGGGCTGGGCCGCGGCCAGGTCACGGACCTCGCTCCAGCGGGTCGCGGTGCTCGTCGCCGCGGCCGCCGCGTACGCCGGCTTCTTCGGCGACCCGGGCCGCGAGCTGCTCATCGTGGCCGGCGTGGCCGTGCTGCTGTGGCTGCCCACGGTGCGGGTCCCGCGCCTGCTGGCGCCCGCCGCGACCGCGCTGGCCGGGGCGTCGCTGTTCGTCTACCTGACCCACTGGCAGGTCTACCCGCACCTCGAGGTGGA
>NZ_DASSXS010000170.1:0-10112 GCF_035703625.1 Nocardioides sp.
CTCGTCGTGGCGCTCCCGCAGCATCCTGGCGATGAACCACAGGTTGATCGACGAGGTGGCGAGGTTCATCCCGACCATCGGCCAGACACCGACCAGGGCGTTGAACAGCACCAGGCTCAAGGACGCGGCCAGGTTGAGCAGGCGGAACCTCAGGACCCGCGTCTGCAGCAGCGAGAAGATCAGCAGGGCGCTGCCGAACCAGCCGAACAGGTCGAGCCAGTGGTCTCCGAGCCAGGTCACCGGCGCAGGCTATCGCCGGTGTCGGCTCGCCTGCGCGGACGGTGTCGGGGAAGCGTGCGAGGATCTGGACTCCGGACCAGCAGGGGAAGGGAGCCAGGGTGGATGCGCGCCTCGACGAGACGGCACTCGTCGACCCTTCTGCGAGCGTCGGCTCGGCCTCGACCGTGTGGGGGCTGGCCCAGCTGCGCGAGGACGTCGTGGTCGGGGACGAGTGCGTCGTCGGCCGCGGGGCGTACCTCGGGCCGGGCGTACGCGTGGGCCATCGATGCAAGATCCAGAACGGCGCGTTGCTCTACGAGCCGGCCACGCTGGCGGACGGGGTCTTCGTCGGTCCGGGGGTGATCCTGACCAACGACGCCCACCCTCGCGCGGTCAACGTCGACGGGTCGCTGAAGTCCGCGGCCGACTGGCAGCCGGTGGGTGTCACGATCGGCGAGGGAGCCTCACTGGGCGCCGGCGCGCTCTGCGTCGCGCCGGTGAGCGTCGGGCAGTGGGCAATGGTCGCGGCCGGAGCGGTCGTCACGCGCGACGTCCCCGACCACGCCCTCGTCGCCGGCGTACCCGCCCGACGGGTCGGTTGGGTCGGCCGCGCCGGCGTTCCGCTGGTGGGCGAAGCCGACGGGTCCCTGCGCTGCACGGTCACGAACGTGACGTACCGGGAGGTCGGTGGCGCACTGGAGGAGCAGGACGCGGGCACCGACACTCTGCCCTGAATCGCCCCGGGGCAGGCTGGGGTCGATTAGTCTGACCGCGCCGAAGGGGGTGGCATGTACCGGGACATGCGCGTGGCGGTGGTCGTGCCAGCCCACAACGAGAGCCGGCTGATCGGACGCGTCGTCACCACCAGTCCGCAGCTGGTGGACCACGTGATCGTGGTCGACGACGCCAGCACCGACGCGACCGCGGACGCCGCGCGGGACACCGCTGACGCTCGTCTCGAGGTGATCGAGCTGGAGCAGAACCAGGGCGTCGGAGGGGCCATCCTCGCCGGGCACCAGCGCGCGCTGGAGCTCGACGCCGACGTGTCCGTCGTGATGGCCGGCGACGCCCAGATGGACCCCGACCACCTCCCGGCCCTTCTGGACCCGATCGCCGACGGCTCCGCCCAGTTCACCAAGGCGAACCGCTTCTACGCCTACGGGTCGTTCGACGGCATGCCGAGGCACCGGGTCTTCGGGAACGTCGTGATGTCGTTCATGACCAAGGCGGCCTCCGGATACTGGGGCCTGTTCGACCCGCAGAACGGGTACACCGCGATCCACCGCACAGCGCTGGAGCGGCTCACGTTCGACCGGATCGCCAAGCGCTACGACTTCGAGAACGACCTCCTGATCCACCTGAACATCCTCGGTGTGACCGCCCGCGACGTGCCGGTCCCGGCGTTGTACGCGGAGGAGGTGTCCGGCATGCGCCTGGGCAAGGTGGCGCCGGCGCTGCTCGCCAGGTTGTGGCGGGGCTTCTGGCACCGGATCTGGCGCAAGTACGTGCTGCAGTCGTTCTCGCCGGTGGCCCTGATGCTGTTCTCCGGACTCGCCCTGCTGCTGGTGGGGCTGGCGGTGGGGATCTTCATCCTGGCCAACACCCTGGGCCCTCCGGTGGCCAGTGCCGGCACGGTGGTGATGTGCGTCGGGCCGCTCCTGAGCGGGCTCCACCTGCTCATCTTCGCGCTGTTCCTCGACATCCAGGAAGGGACCAGGTGAGCCGGAATCGCGTCGACTGGCCGGTGCTGGCACTCGTCGGCGGCCTGCTGCTCGCCCAGCTCGCGTGGCTGGTCGGCGTGCCACCGTTCCGTGGAATGGACGAATGGGACCACGCGTATCGCGCGGCGGCGGTCGCGGAGGGGACGTGGGTGGCCGAACCCACCGAAGCAACCCGCGGCACTGGCGCCGTGCTGCGCGTCCCGGCGCACATTGTCGCTGCCACTCGACCGGAATGCGAGCGTCTGCCCTACACCAATGCTGAGGATTGTGTCGGGCGCCCTGACGGGGAGACCGTCCTGGTCCCTAGCGGGGCCGGTCGCTACCACCCGGCGTTCTACGCCTTGATCGGGTATCCCGCCATGCTGTTCCAGGGAACTGATGCGTTGTATGCGATGCGAATCACCGGACTGCTTGCCTGCTGGGGATTCTTCTTGCTGGCGGTGCTCTGTCTTCGTCGTTGGGCGTCCGGGAGCGCGCCACCCTTGGCTTTCGCGCTCGCGCTCACCCCGACCGTGATCTTCACCTCCGCGATTGCGGCTCCGAACGGTGTCGAGATGGCGGCGGGGCTTGCGTGGTCCTCAGCCCTGATCGGGCTGGGTCTTGCCGCGACCCCCCAACATGACCGGCTGTACCTGGGCGTCGCCGCCATTTCCGGCTCTGTCCTCGTGACCGTCCGCTCGCTGGGTCCACTCTGGTGCGCGCTGGTCCTGGTCACCTGCCTCGTCGCGCTACCGGTGTCCACGGCCCGGATCAGGCAGGTGGTGGGGCGGCCCATGGGTGCCCTCGCCCTTGTCGCGGTCGCACTGTCCACCATGGCGAGTGTCGTGTGGACGTTGAGCCAACGGTCGCTGGTGGTCGGCGTCGATCCTGCAGAGCTGACCTGGAGCCAGAAGGTCATGGGGGTCGGCGAACTGCTCATCCAGTGGCCGCTGCAGGCGATCGGTGCATTCCCTTACCGTGACGCGCCCGCGCCCCCGCTGGTCTACGTCGTGTACCTCCTCCTGGTGGGTGGGTGTCTGGTCGTTGCGCTTCGGTCCTTCGACCGACGCGGCAGGTGGGCGCTGGGTCTCGGCATCGCGACGCTCTTCCTCTTGCCGGCAATCGTGACGCTTGCCACCGCCGATAGGTACGGCGCAGCGTGGCAGGGCCGGTACGAACTGCCCTACGGGGTCTGCCTGCTGCTGCTCGCTGGGGTTGCCTGGCAACGCAAAGGGATTCAGATAGGGGCCAGAGTTGCCCTCCCCGGCCTGGTGCTGTTCGCGATCGGGCAGGTCGTCGGCCCGGTCCAGGTGCTGCGCAACGAGTTGGCGACGAGCCCGTACTCGGGAACGAACTCGTGGGCATCTCCTCCGGTGGCGGTCGAGGCACTCCTCATGACGTCAGCAGCCGCACTCATCTGGTGGGGCGCCTGGGCGATGGGCTGGCGCGGTAGCAACCATGCGACCGAGGAGGCCGTGAGGCCGACGGAGGAGACCGTCAATGCGACGTGACGTGCCCAGTGTCGTCGTTCGCTTCGGTTGCGAGGAGCAGGCCGCGGTGACGCGGGTCCTGTCCAGCGGCAGGGTCGTGCAGGGTGAGGAGGTTGCTGCCTTCGAGGAGGAGTTCGCAGACCTGGTCGAAGGACGACCGTGCGTGGCGGTCAACTCGGGGACCAGTGCGCTGCACCTCGGTCTCCTGGCAGCGGGCGTCGGACCCGGCGACGACGTCGTCGTCCCGTCGTTCAGCTTTGCCGCGACCGCCAATGCCGTGGCGATCACCGGAGCGCGGCCGGTCTTCGCCGACATCGACCCGCTCACCTTCTGTCTCGACGTCGAAGCCGTGAGAGCCGCCATCACGCCGCGGACGGTGGGCGTGATGGCGGTTCACCTCTACGGTCAGCCCGCTGGGGTCGGCGCGCTGCGCGCCCTGACCGAGCAGCTTGGTCTGCTGCTGGTCGAGGACGCCTGCCAGGCGCACGGCGCGTCCAGCTCCGGCACTCCCGCCGGCGCCATCGGAGACCTGGCGGCCTTCAGCTTCTACGCCACCAAGAACATGACCACCGGCGAGGGCGGCATGGTGGTCTGCGCCGATGAGGCGCTCGCCCGGCGCGTGCGGCTGCTGCGCAACCAGGGCATGGAGCAGCGCTACCGCAACGAGATCGTGGGCCTCAACAACCGGATGACCGACATCGCCGCGGCGATCGGCCGGGTCCAGCTCGACCGGCTGACCCTCTGGAACGCCGCGCGGGACGCGGTCGCCAAGCGCTACGACCAGGAGCTGAGGGGAGTGGGCACCCCTGCGGTC
This sequence comes from Nocardioides sp., assembly GCF_035703625.1. Taxonomy (GTDB): domain Bacteria; phylum Actinomycetota; class Actinomycetes; order Propionibacteriales; family Nocardioidaceae; genus Nocardioides. Next base: position 4,224 of record NZ_DASSXS010000170.1, read on the forward strand.
GCCCCGGGAGTGACCCACGCCTACCACCAGTACACGATCCGCACCGCCCACAGGGAGCTGCTGCGCGCGCATCTGCAGGACCACGGCGTGGGCGCCGAGGTCTACTACCCGGTTCCGATCCACCGGCTCCCGGCGTACGACGCCGGCGCTCGCCTCGACCACACCGAGCTGGCCGCACGTGAGGTCCTGTCGCTGCCGATCCGGCCGACCCTCACCGACGACGACGTTTCCCACGTCATAGCCACCGTCAACCAGTTCCGGGAGTCGACCCATGGGTGACCTGCGCGCCGGGCTGGTCGGCTACGGACAGATGGGGCGCCACCATGCCCGGGTCCTCGATGCACTGGACGGCGTGGAGCTCGTCGGAATCGCCGAACCGGCGCCGCGGGACGGAAGGTCCGAACGGATCGTGGACGACGTCGAAGCTGTGATCCAGCGCGGCATCGATCTCGCAGTCGTGGCGGTGCCCACCGCCCTGCATGAGTCGGTGGGGGGCCGGCTGGCCGAGGCCGGTGTCCATGCACTCATCGAGAAGCCGGTAGCAGCTGATGTTGCGTCCGGCTTGCGCCTCGCCGAGGCGTTCGAGGCATCCGGGCTGGTCGGCTGCGTGGGACACATCGAGCGCTACAACCCCGCGCTGCAGGAGATGCGTCGGCGGTTGGCGGACGGCGAGCTCGGGGAAGTTTTCCAGGTGACGACCCGGCGTCAGGGCCCCTATCCGGTTCGGGTCGAGGACGTAGGCGTGGTGCTGGATCTCGCAACTCACGACATCGACCTGACCGCCTGGGTGACTCAGCGGGGTTATGCGGACCTCTCCGCCCGGACGGCACACCGCTCCGGCCGTCAACGGGAGGATCTCGTGGCGGCAGTCGGTCGCCTCGACGACGGCACAGTGGTCAACCACCTGGTGAACTGGCTGTCTCCCCTGAAGGAACGCGTGACGGTTGTGCTCGGAGAACGAGGTTGTTTCATCGCCGACACCGTCGCAGCGGACCTCACCTTCCATGCCAACGGGGTCACACCGGTCGAGTGGGACTCGATGGCCTCCTTCCGGGGCGTGGTCCAGGGCGACATGACGCGTTACGCCATCGCGAAGCCGGAGCCGCTGGCGGTGGAGCTGGCGGCGTTCAGGGACGCGGTCCTGGGCATCTCGAACGATGTGGTCTCTATCCGTGAGGCCGCACGTGTCGTCGGTGTGGCAGAGGCGCTACTGCGGTCGTCGGCCTCATCGGCGACAGAATCGTTTTCGTGATCGCGAAGAGGCCGCCTCTACTGAGGTTCGACGTACAACCAGTCCCCGAGGTCGCGCAACGTCGCACCGGGAACCGCCCCGGCGACCGCCTGCCAACTCCATGCGTGGGGGAAGAAGTGCAGGTGCAGGTTGAACGAGTACTTGTACGGTCGCTCCCTGGGGACCACGATCACGACCCGCTCCCGAGACACCCGCCGCAGCTCCGAGATCGCCAGGTCGATGCGCTGCACATGTTCCAGCGTGTGGGTGCACACCACCGTGTCGAACGAGTCATCAGGAAACGGCAGCGCTTCGACGCTGGCTTCCTCGTAGGAGATCCGGTCGTGTCTCGGTAGGGCGTCGCCGAGGACGATGTCGCTGGCGACGACCTTGTCAGCCACCTCCGTCAGCCGCTGCGCCAGATAGCCGCGGCCACAGCCGGCCTCGAGCACCGTGCCGCCTGGAATCGCGGCCAGGATCGCCTCGACGCACGGCTCGTTCAGGTCAGTGTCGCCCTGCGCCTCGCTGCCGGCGACGCGGCGGTACGTGTCGGCGAACTCCTCGGGCTGTAGAGCGAAGCCAACCGCCTTGAACCGGGCGTACTCAGTCCAGGACGACCCGAGCACCAGCCTCAGGAGCGGATACATCAGCAACCGGCTGTCGCGAACCGCGGGCGGGAGCCAGTTGTCGAGAAAGTTGCGGACGCGGAGGGCGACGGCCCGAGACACTGCCATGCGAGCAATCCTGCCTCGGAAGTCGGTCGTTGTCTTCGGAACAGAAGCGGCTCGGCTGCTCTCAGGGCCAGGACACGGCGCACGCTATCCGCTGACGGCGTTGACCTTCCAACTGTAGGAAACCAGCTTGTTGCCCGCGTCGTCCTCGAAGCCCGTGGTGCACCGGATCTCATACCGTTTGCCGACCACGAGATTCCTGCTCGGGTTGAGCGTTGCCTGCCGCCGATCACTGCTCGCCGTCACTACTGCGCCGAGAGGAGTGGTCCGACCCGCGACGTAGAGCTTCATGGTGGTGGAGCTGGCGCCCCTCACCGGCTCGCTGAACTTCACGACGAAGTTCGATCCCCGCTTCGCGCGCGTCCCAGGTGACTTCGTGATGACGGTCGGCCTGGTGGTGTCGACGGTGAAGCGGCGCCAGGCACTCGACCCGAGGTTGCCGCCGCTGGCGTCGAAGGCAATCGCCCGCCACTCGTACTCACCGTCGGCCACCGGACTGGTGGTCGCCCACGCCGTTGCGGGAGTGCTCTGGCTGAAGACGGTGGACGTGGCACCCACCCGGCGTGCCTCGACGGTGTACTTCACCGCGGAGCCAACCGGGTCCCAGCTGAACAGCGGGCCGCTCGGGCGCTCGAGGCTGCCGGCGGCCGGTGAGACCAGCCCGACCTCCTGACGATCCACCCGGAAGCGGCCGCCGGATGTCCACGGTCCGAACTCCCCTCCGGCGTCCGTCCAGCGCACCCGCCACCGATACGGGGTGGAAGATGCGGGCAGCAAGCTGGAGTGGACGTAGGAAGAGAGCTTGAGGCCGTCGGCCGTGACCACGCGGTTCGCCGGTGAGTAGCTGTCGTCGTCGTTGCGGTAGACCTCGAGGCGGTAGTTCACCGCGTGGTCCTTCGGCGTCCAGGCGAAGGGAGTGCTCCCGGGCACGATCTCGTTGCCGACCGGCGACACCAGGCCGACGCCGCCCGAGTCCTTCGTGACGCGGGCCGGGTCACTCCAGGTCAGCCGGTTCCCCTTGGCGTCGATGGCCTGCACCCGCCACCAGAGGTCGCCCTCCGGCAACGTGTCGTCGAACCAGGTGTAGGTCGGCTGGTCGACATCGCGGAAGTGCAGGACCGGACTGAACTGGGCGTTCCTGGAGATTTCGATCCGGTATCGCTGTCCAGTCTGGTACGACGGCGCCAGCCCTCCTTCGTAGGAAACTCGCTGGTTGGTGGCGTAGTAGTCAACCCAGGAGAAGGCGATGTCCCCTGCGCACTTGGCACCGTCGACCAGGGTGGCGGTGTCGGGTGTGCACTCGTTGACGCTGTTGGCGCCCGGGGCCAGCAGCTCGACCTCAGGTGAGATCTTGCGGAAGGCATTGGTGGCTGCCTTGTTGCGGCCGATCGGATCCGGCCCGCACCCCCGGAGCGGGCTTAGGGTCTTGCAGGGACGGACGTACCAGTAGTAGGACTCGCCGGCCTGGTTGTCCGCCAAGGCTTCGGGGCTCGTCTGTACGGTCGGCGTCCATCGGGTGTTGACGGTGGGCAGCAGTGTGTTGCCGTAGACCCGGTTGGTGAACTCCCTGTCGTTGCCCACGTAGACGAGGTAGCCGCCCGCCCCGGGAACCGGGTTCCAGTCCAGGACCGGGGTCGCGGGAACACCGGTACAGATCTGTGCGTCCTCCACCACGGTCCCGAGCGCCATGTCGCACGAGGTGCCCGCGTCGAGGGCCTGACCGTCGAGTGCGATCTGCTGACCGGTGACGTCCGACAACCCCTGCACCACGAAGGTGCCCATCGGGCCCCAGGCCGTGACCGTGTTGTCCTGGTGCACCGCCTGGACCTGCCACATGTAGGTGTCGGGCGAGAGGTAGTAGGGGCCGATGTCGGTCGCGGCCGGATACGCGTAGCTCGTGGTCAGGATTGGGGAAACACTGGTGTTGTCCCAGAAGCCCGATCCCGAGATCCCGATCCGGATCCGGTAGGTCTTGGCGTCCGGATCGGGCTCCCAGGAAAGCGCCGGGAATCTCGTACCGGGGTCGATTTCGTCCGGCCTAAGGGCTAGGGCTCCGGTGGTCGGCGGGGTGCCCGCCAGGGTGAACGAGCGTCCGGGGTACTTGGGCGACGTCGCACCGCCGGCGTCGACAGCCTGCACCGTCCAGCTGAAGGGTCCCTGTGTCGAGTCCAGCGCTGAGCTGGGTGTCCAGCTGAACGAGTGGGTCGTCACGGGAGTGCCCCCCACGAGCGTGCCAGCCGCGTTCTTGAGCTCGACCTTGTACTTCTCGGCGTCACGGGCGGCATCCCACTTCAGCGTCGGTACCGCCACTACCGCCCCGTCTGCTGGCGCCACGAGGTTGACCCTGCCCGAGTCGTAGACGAAGCGATGGACCTCCGAGAAGATGCCCTCCACGTTCGCCGGCAGGTCCAGGGCCCGGACCCGCCAGTAGGTGACGGAGCCCTGGGACGGCATGCATTTATCCGCGGCGCCCCCGTATCCCGCCGTGTAGGTCGTCGATGCCGTGAGGCAGGTGTCGAAGCTGCCTGGGGTGAAGTTGGGGTCGGACCCGACGTCGAGCTGGTAGCGGGTGGCGTGGCGGACCGGCGTCCACTGGTAGTAGAAGTCGTCGCCACTGGCAGGGGCCAGCTGGTCGGCGGGGTGAAGGAGCTGGGGATACTGCGGCCAGTTCCGCTGGAAGGAGAAGGGCGCGGACGGCCAGGCCATCTGGTTGTTGCCGGCGTCGATGGCGCGGACCCGCCAGAAGAACTGGTCGTTCTTGTAGGTCGTGGTCGGCGAGTAGCGGGTGCTCAGCACGGTCCTGGTTTCGACTGGCTGGTTGAAGTCCCGGTCGAGACCGACCTGGAGCTCGTACTTCGCCGCGCCGGGTACCGGCAACCACTTGAGCACGACGTCCTGGATCGGCCCGCCGGTCTCCATGCTGGGGTCCTGCTGGACTTCGGCGAGCGGAAGGATCTCGTAGCTGGCGCCGTCCGACCAGTCGCTCAGCATCCCTGGGGACGTCTCGGCACGCACCCGCCAGTGCCAGACCTTGGGTGCCTGGGGCGCGGGAATCTGGAAGCTCGGCCCCGGAGAGGAATACGGGGTCGCCCCGACCCAGTCCGGCACCGCGTCACCGTCCACCTCCACGTAGTACCTGGTCGCACCCGGTACCGCCGACCACTTGAGCAGGGCAGGCTCGCCGGGCTGGCTCAGCTGCTCCCCACCGATGGGAGAGCTCGGCGCCGGCACCGCCGCCGCGCTCCGGTCGACGACGATTTCGCTCCGGGTCCAGGTTGACTGGGTGCCGGAGGACGACACGGCGCGGACGCGCCAGAAGACGTCTCCTACCGGGAGCCGGACGGTGGGGACGGCCTTGTCGTTGGTGGTGGTGAGGTTGAAGAGCGGGCTGCCGAAGTCGGAGTTGTTGTCGACCTGCAGCTCGTACTTCGCGGCGCCGCTCACCCGGTTCCACTCGAGCGTCGGGGTGGTCGTGGCGACTGGCCCTCCTGGTGAGAGGGAGGACGGGGCGTCGAGCGCGGCCGCCGGTGAGGTGAGCCCGGCCGTCAGCGACAGCAACGGCGCCACCAGGCACACGAGTGCCAGGCGACTGACAGCGAGACGAGACATCCGGGCCCCCCGAGAACGACAAACAGACCGGCTCAGGCTAGGTCGGGGTGTCGCCGGTGTCCGGCAAACGAACGAAAAACGTCCGATCGTCCTAGTCAGTCGAGGCCGAGCGAGAACGCGGACTCGAGGTCGTGGCGGGAGTAGGCGCGGAACGCGATGTGGGTCTCCGTCGCGGTCACGCCGGGCACCTTGTTGAGCCGGTCGGCCACCACGGACGCGACGTCGTCGTGGTCGCGGACGCGCACCATCGCGATCAGGTCGATCTGGCCGGTCACGGAGTAGACCTCGCTGACCCCGTCGAGGTCGGCGATCTGCTCG
>NZ_DASSXS010000072.1:0-10109 GCF_035703625.1 Nocardioides sp.
GAGATCCTCGGCACGGTGTACGCCGCGCACACGCCCGGCAAGCAGCTGCGCACCGCCCGCAACACCCTCCTCTCGCCCGTCCACGAGCGGCTGGTCGAGCAGGGCGGCTACCTGCGCGAGGTGTCGGGCTGGGAGGGCGCGGACTGGTTCGCCGGGACGGGCACCACCCCCGAGGCCGAGCCGACCTGGGGCCGGGCGCCCTGGTTCGAGCAGTGGGAGGCCGAGCACCGTGCCGTCCGCGAGGGCGTCGGTCTGATGGACATGAGCTTCATGGCGAAGTTCCGGGTGCAGGGCGCCGACGCCGGCGACGTGCTCGACCGGGTCTCGGCCGGAGCCGTGAACGAGAAGTCCGAGACGATCACCTACACGCAGTGGCTCGACGAGGACGGTCGGATCGAGGGCGACCTGACGGTCACCAAGCTGGCCGAGGGCGACTTCTTCGTCGTCGCGTCCGACACCGCGCACGGCCACGCGCTGGCCTGGCTGGCGCGCCACGTCGGAGACGCCGACTGCACGGTCACCGACGTCACCGCCGACCACGGCCAGCTCAACGTCCAGGGACCCCGGTCGCGCGAGGTCCTCGCCGCGCTGGCCGACGCCGACCTCTCGACCGAGGCCTTCGGCTTCCGCACCGCCCGCCGGCTCGAGCTCGCCGGCGTCGAGGTGCTGTGCGTGCGGATCACCTACCTCGGCGAGCTCGGCTACGAGCTCTACATCCCTGCCTCCGACACCCTCCGGGTGTACGACGCGCTCCAGGACGCGGGGGCGGCGTACGGGTTGCGACCGGTGGGTCTCAAGGCCCTGGCATCGCTGCGGATGGAGAAGGCCTACCGCGACTTCGGCCACGACATCGACAACACCGACTGCCCGCTCGAGGCCGGACTCGGCTTCGCGCTGGCCCTCGACAAGCCGGGTGGCTTCGTGGGTCGCGACGCGGTGCTGGCCCGCAAGTCAGCCAATGCCGCGGCCGGCGGCATGGGGCAGCGGATCGTGCAGGTCCGGGTGCTCGACCCGGACCCGTTGCTCCACCACGCGGAGATCCTCCACCGGGATGGTGAGGCCGTCGGCTACGTGCGGGCGGCGTCGTACGGATGGACGCTCGGCGGGGCGGTCGGCCTGGCCATGGTCTCCGGCGGCGGCGAGCCGGTCACCTCCGACTGGGTCAAGGCCGGCACCTGGGAGGTCGACATCGCCGGCGTGCGGCACCCGGTCGAGGTGTCCCTGCGCCCGATGTACGACCCGACCTCGGCACGGGTCAAGGTCTAGGTCCGGCCCGGGCGCCGGAGGTCGTACTAGTACCAAAGACCGATGGCGCTGCGTACTGCGCCACCAGCACGATTGTCCTATCAACACCGACCGGGCGGTGGGACTCAACCGCAGGTCGGGCCCCACCGCCAGGTCAGCAGTTCGACCCGTACGACACCCTGGGGCGCCCCACCCCGTCCCCCCGTCCCAGGGTGTCGCGGTCGCTGTCCTCGACGCGCACTCACCCGAGCGGAAACGGACAAGGGCCCCGGCACTGAGCCGGGGCCCTCATCCGTGACTGGGGTGAGCGACGGGGCTTGAACCCGCGACCCTCGCGACCACAACGCGATGCTCTACCAGCTGAGCTACGCCCACCATGAGGCTCCGGAGGTGACCGGAACCGGAGAGAAGTGTAGCCGGGTCAGGCCGTCGGCCCCGCATCGGGAGGAGCCGTCCCGGGCTTCCCGGTCAGGGAGCCCCCGTGCCTGGCGGCGATGGCGCGGGCCGTGTCGCTGTCGGGCCCGGGCGGCGGGACGAAGACGGCCTCCCGGTAGTAGCGGAGCTCCTCGATGCTCTCCTGGATGTCGGCCAGCGCCCGGTGGTTGCCGCGCTTGGCCGGAGACTGGAAGTAGGCCCGCGGGAACCACCGGCGCGAGAGCTCCTTGATCGAGGAGACGTCGACGATCCGGTAGTGGAGGAAGCGCTCGAGGTCGGGCATGTCCCGGGACAGGAAGGCGCGGTCGGTGGCGACGCTGTTGCCGGCGAGGGGCGGGCGGGCGTTCTCGCCGCACTGCTCGTGGATGTAGGCCATGACCTGCTCCTCGGCCTCGCCGAGGGTCAGGCCCTTGTCGAGCTCGGCGAGCAGGCCCGACGTCTCGTGCATGGTGCGGACGAAGTCGGTCATCTGGCTCAGCGCCTCCGCGGGCGGCTTCACGATCAGGTCGACGCCGGTCCCGAGGACGTTGAGGTCGAAGTCTGTGACGAGGGCGGCGACCTCGATCAGCGCGTCGGCGCGCAGGTCGAGCCCGGTCATCTCACAGTCGATCCAGACGAGTCTTTCGTTCACGTCGCTCACCCTACTGTTCGTCGCCGTTTGGCACTCCGCCATCGTCCGCTGCCAGACTGCGGCGGATGAGCCTCTCCACGTTCATCGCCGGACTGCCCAAGGCGGAGCTCCACGTGCACCACGTCGGCTCGGCCTCCGTCCGCATCGTCTCCGAGCTGGCGGCCCGACACCCCGGTGTCGTCCCCAGCGACCCCGACGAGCTGCGCCGGTTCTACGAGTTCCGCGACTTCGGCCACTTCATCGAGGTCTACCTCGCGGTCGTCGACCTGATCCGGACGGAGGAGGACGTCCGGCTCCTCACCTACGAGGTCGCCCGCGAGATGGCGGAGGGGCAGCGGATCCGGTACGCCGAGCTGACCTGCACGCCCTACACCTCGGTGGCGGCCGGCGTCCCGATCGAGGCCTACACCGAGGCGATCGAGGACGCCCGGGTGGCTGCCGAGCGGGACTTCGGGCTGGTGCTGCGCTGGATCTACGACATCCCCGGCGAGTTCGGGGTGCCCGCCGCGGAGGCCACCCTCGACTACGCCCTCAACCACCGGGTCGACGCCCTGGTCGGCTTCGGGCTCGGCGGCCCCGAGGTCGGCGTACCCCGGCCGCAGTTCCAGCCGCACTTCGAGGCCGCCCGTGCCGCCGGCCTGCGGAGCGTCCCGCACGCCGGGGAGACCACCGGTCCGGAGACGGTGTGGGACGCGCTGCGACTGCTCGGCGCCGAGCGGATCGGGCACGGTACGACGGCGGCCCAGGACCCCGCCCTGCTCGCCCACCTCGCCGAGGCCGGCATCCCGCTCGAGGTGTGCCCCTCGTCCAACGTCGCCACCCGTGCCGTCCCCGCGCTCGCCGACCACCCGATCGCGCGCTTCCGCGAGGCGGGCGTGACCGTGACGGTCAACTCCGACGACCCGCCGATGTTCGGCACCTCCCTCAACCGCGAGTACGAGATCGCGGCCGACCTGCTCGGCCTCGACGAGGCGGGAGTCGCCGACCTGGCCCGCACCGCCGTGCGGGCGTCCTTCGCCGAGGACCGGGTGAAGGCGGCCGTGCTGGCCGAGATCGACGCCTACGCCTGAGCGGCACAGGTCGAGGCCCCGCGAACTCATACTCCGCGGGGCCGACTCCTTTGTATCGATGACGGAGCCGGTTCCCCCGCATTTGCGGGCGTGTCAGGAGGAGCCGTGCCCTCCCGACGATCGTCCCGGTGGTCACGCGGCCGGGCGTGTCGCGACGCGACGTAGGCTCGTGGGGTGATTCCGCGCCCACTGCTCGCGCTCGTGGTCGCCGGGCTCCTGTCGGCCTGTGCGGCCGATCCGGCCGTGCGGAGTGAGCCCCGGGAGCGCGCGACGCACGCCAGCCCGCGCCCGGCCGAGCGCCCGGCAGCCCGTGAGGCTTCGACGCCTCCTTCCGGGCCGGCGACCAGCGACGGCCGACCGGTGGCGGCTCGGCTCGCCATCCCGGCGCTCGGCATCGACGGGCTGCGGGTCGTGCCCTACCGCGGCCGGACCGACGACGCCGCGGGGACCGCGATCCAGAACCGTGGTCTCGCGGCCAGCCCCCACGGTCCGCGTGGCGGTGTCGGCGCCGGGGGGATCGGCAACTACCAGGTCACCGCCCACCGCCTGTCCTCGACGCGGGCGTTCGAGTTCCTGCCCCGGCTCCGGTCCGGGCGACGGGTCGTGGTGGAGACGGCGCGGTGGCGCTACGTCTACGAGATCCGGCAGACGCGGTGGACGTCGTTCCGGTCCGCCCGCTCGCTGGCCGAGCAGCGGGCCGCCGTACCGGGCCGTCCGGGCCGCCCGGCGACGCGGGCCATGATCACCCTCTCGACCTGCGCCACGGTGGAGGACCACGCCGCGGGCAACTACTGGGCGGACGAGTTCGACAACCCCGAGCACCGGATCGACAAGGTCGGGGTCCTGGTGAGGACGAACCGGACCAGTCAGGGCTGATCCTGCCTCGCCTGTCGGAGTAGCGTCGCCCGAAGGTTCATCACGTCAGTGACGGAAGGGGAGGGGTCGACATGTTCGTACAGGTGATCCAGGGGAAGGTCTCGGATGCCGCCGCGGTGCGCGCACAGCTGGACAGGTGGGTGGCGGACTTCGCGCCGGGGGCGACCGGGTGGCTCGGCAGCACCTCGGGGGTGACGGACGACGGGACCTTCGTGTCCATCGTCCGGTTCGAGTCGGAGGATGCGGCCCGGCAGAACAGCGACCGACCCGAGCAGAGCGCCTGGTGGGAAGCGACCGCCGCGCTGTTCTCGGGCCCGGCGGAGTTCCGGGACAGTACGACGGTCGAGGTGGACACGCCCGGCGACCCCGGCACGGCGGGCTTCGTGCAGGTGATGCAGGGCCGGACCAGCGACCCGGACCGGGCGCGCGAGCTGATGGCCAGCGACCCGACGGACTGGGCGGAGTTCCGTCCGGACATCCTGGGCACCGTCTCGGTCAGCCATGACGAGGGCGCCTGGACGATGGCGATCTACTTCACCTCCGAGGAGGAGGCACGCGAGGGCGAGCAGAAGGAGCCTCCCCCGGAGATGCAGGAGATCATGAGCGAGATGGACGCACTCACCGTCGGCGAGCCGGTCTTCCTGGACCTCAGGGATCCGTGGCTGCACGCTCCCAGCTGACCGCGGCCGCGGGGCCCGCGACCCGGCACGCCACGCGGGAGCGCGCGGCGATCGCGCTCCTGATCCTGGCCTGGGGCGCGACGTTCGCGGCGGTCAAGGTCGGGCTGGAGTCGTCGCCGCCGATCCTCTTCGCGGGCCTGCGCGCCCTGCTCGGGGGAGCCGTGATGGCCGTGCTCGCGTGGAGCCGGAGCGGCCGCCCCGTGCTCGCCGGCCAGGGGCGTGACTACTCGCTGCTGACGGCGCTCAACGTGCTGCTCTTCTTCGGTCTCCAGACCGTCGCGATCGGGCTCCTGCCGTCGGGCCTGGCCGCGGTGCTGATCTACCTCCAGCCCGTGCTGGTGGGACTGCTGGCGTGGTGGCTGCTCGGTGAGCCGATGACGCCGAGCAGGATCTCGGGCCTGGTGCTGGGGTTCGCCGGCATCGTCGTCGTCGGCGGCGGAGCCTTCGCCGGGCACGTCTCGCCCGCCGGGGTGGCACTCGCCGTCGCGAGCGCCCTCGCGTGGGCGCTCGGCACCATCGTGTTCAAGTCGACGGACGGGCGCATCGACGGCTGGTGGGCGGTCGCGCTCCCGTTCCTCGGGGGCGGCGCGCTGCTGACCCTCGTGGGGCTGGTGGTCGAGGGTCCGGACATCACCTGGTCGCCCCAGTTCGTCGCTGCGCTGGCCTTCGCCGGGCTCGTCGGTACGGCGCTCGCCTGGTCGCTCTGGTTCGGCCTGGTCTCGGCGGGGGAGGCCGGCCGCGCGGCGTCGTACATCTTCTTCGTGCCGCTGGTGGGCGTCGTGATCGGCGCGATCGTGCTGGGGGAGACCCTGACCGTCTCGCTGCTGGTCGGGGCGGCGCTGGTCGTGCTGGGGGTCTACCTGGTCAACTGTCGCCCGCGACGGGGCTGACGATGCTCAGCCGGGCCGGCGTGCGGACCGGCTGCGCTGGCGTGCGGACCGGTTGCGCCTGAGGCGCTTGACCAGCAGCGCGTCGTGCTCCAGCGCCTGCGGCTGGTCGATGATCCAGTTCAGCCGCTGGTAGTACTTCACCGCAGTCATGCCGAACCGCTCGCGGATCGACGTCTCCTTGGCGCCGGCGTACTCCCACCACTGGCGCTCGAAGTCGAGGATCTCCAGGTCACGCTCGCTCAGGTCCGGGGCGGCGGCCGCGTTGTCGTCGCTGGACGCCGTGTTCCGACTGGGTCTCCTGTCCATGGCGAGGACCCTGCCATGGCGTCGCGCAGCCCGCGCACCGGGTCGCGTCGGACGCCCGGCCCGTGTGATCCGGGCAATCACCGAGGGGGGAGGGCCTGGTGCGTGGCCGCCGCGTCGATACCCAGCTCGGCGGCCAGGGGCGTCGCGAGCCACCGGCTGTAGTCCGGGGTCATGTGGTGGGAGTCGCGGAGGGCGATGTAGTTGCCGATGACCGAGGGGCACAGTCCGTAGGCGCAGAACCACTTCGAGGCATCCACGGAGCCCACCCCCGCAGTCTCGGCCGCGGCGAACGACAGCCGGGCATCACGGGCGGCGTAGCGACCGGGCCGGAACGCGCAGTCGCCGAGGTCCGGGTGACCGTTGCTCAGGCAGACGCCCGTCTCCTGGGGCAGCTTGGGCGTGTTCCCGACGATGAACACCTGGTCGGCGTGGGCGCGGAGGTCCTCGAACAGCTCGGCCCAGCCCTGCTCGAGGGCGGAGGCGTAGCCGTCGTCGGTGTCGTCCAGGGTGTCGCCGGTCCTGGGGTCGATGAGCCTCCCCGCGGCCGTCGACACCACGACCAGGTCCGGCGACAGGTCGGCGACGGTCGTCCTCGCCCAGGCCTTGAACTCCTCGCAGGCGCCCCACGCCCGGCCCGTGTCGCGGTCGACCTGCTGCAGCGCGGTTGCGGTGCAGCCGCTGTAGACCAGGACGTACACGCGATATCCGTACTCGCGGCCGATCTCCTCGACCGCCGGCGACAACGCGCGGGCACGCGAGTCGCCCAGCACCACGATGGTGCGCTCGGCGTCCACGTCTCCCACCGGGCACAGCTTCGTGGTGCCGGTCCGGTAGTCGCACTGCCCCAGCGGGGCGGTCTGGCTGCGCAGCGCCAGCAGCCCCGGCGTGAGGTCGCCGGGGACCGCTCGTCCGTCCTCGGCCGCCAGCACCGACGCGCGTACCAGCGCGACGTAGGGGTCGTTCCCCAGGTGGCGGTCCCCGTAGTCGGCGAGCTCGATCGCCGGCTCGTCGGACCACTCGCCCAACCGGTAGCTCATCACCTGGCCCGCGACCAGGACGGTCGCCAGCGCGGTCGCCACGCTGACCGGGTAGATGAGCAGGGCGCGGCCCGTACGACGCCAGCTGCGGCCGGTCCGGAAGGGCGTCTCGACCCAGCGGAACGTCGCCCAGCTGAGGGCGAACACCACGACCAGCGTCAGGAGCCGCACCGTGATGCTGCCGAACCGCTCGGGTCCGAGGTTGCTGCGCACCAGCACGATCACGGGCCAGTGCCAGAGATAGATCGAGTAGGACCAGTCGCCGATCAGCACGAGGGGGCCCACCGTGAGGCCGCGGCCGACGACGGTCGAGCGCTCACCTTCGCCGGCGACGATCAGTGCCGCCGTGCCGAGGACCGGCAGCAGGGCAGCGGTCCCGGGGAACGGGGTGGCCTCGGTGAGGGTGAGCGTGGCCACGCCGATGGCACCCAGTCCTCCGAGGGCCAGCGCGTTGCGCGCCGCGCTCGTGAGGCGAAGGCCCCGGGGCAGGAGCGCGCAGGCCGCCCCGATGCCCAGCTCCCACGCACGCGCGAAGGTGGAGAAGTACGCCGTCACCGGGGAGGCGTAGGTGTCCCACGCCGACCAGGCCAGCGAGAGCACCACGACCACGGCCAGGAGCACGCCGGCGGCGCGTCGCAGGCTCGGTCCACCCTGCGCGCCACCGCGGCGACGCGCCCACAGCAGGCACAGCATCAGCAGCAGCGGCCACACGAGGTAGAACTGCTCCTCCACCGCGAGCGACCAGTAGTGCCGCAGCGGCGAGGGCGGTTCGCCCTGCGCGAAGTAGTCGGTGCCGGTGGTGGCCAGGCGCACGTTGGCGGCGAAGAACGTCGCCCACACCGCGTCGGTGAGGACCGTCTGGGTGCGCAGCAGTGCGAGCGTGAGCAGAGAGGCGAGCGCGGTGGCGATCGTCACCACCGTGGCCGCGGGCAGGATCCGTCGCGCCCGGCGGGCGTAGAAGTCGCTGAGCGACACCCGCCCGTTGGCGTCGGCCTCGCGCACCAGCAGTGTGGTGATGAGGTAGCCCGAGACCACGAAGAACACGTCGACGCCGACGTACCCACCGGGCAGTGCCCCGGGGGCGATGTGGTTGGCCACCACGAGCAGCACGGCGACGGCGCGGATGCCCTGGATGTCGAGGCGGAACTGCTGCCTCGGGGACGCCGCCGGCGAGTCAGTCGCCATCTGGCTGCGCGCCCGCGACGCGGTCGCCGACGTCCACGAGCGGTCGGTCGTTGGTCTGGAGGGCGGTCAGCACGGGCAGCAGGGTAGTTCGTGGGATGCCGGGTTCCGAAAACGTTGTGCGCGGGTCGCCGGACAAGTTGCGTGGCCCGTCGTACCGTCTTGCTCGAAGGAACCTTGAGGAGGCTTGTCATGGGGGCCCTGCATCGTGTTCGCACGACCCTGGGGGTGGCGATCCTGGCCCTCGCGGCCGTGGCGCTGGCCCCACCGAGCGTCTCGGCGGAGCAGGCGCAGGCGTCGCTGCGGATCTCGCCCCCCGTCTACGTGGGTGGCCAGCGGTTGACGTTCGAGGGGAACATCGGTCGGCTGGGGGTGCGGCGGATCCGACTGCAGATCCGGTGGGGCACACCGGGCGCCCTCTGGAACGAGCCGGAGCGTGAGTGGCACGGCTGGACGAAGGGCGACGGGAGCTTCACGTTCCGCTACCCCGCTCCGTCCATGTTCGGCCTCCATGCGCGGGTGGTCACCGCGGGTGCGGCCACGCCGGCCCGACCCGTGACCGCCAGGTCCCAGGACCTCGGCCTGACGGTCGTGCCCGACAACCCCCAGGTCGGTGAGAACTTCGCGATCGAGGTCGACACCACCCCCACCTTCATGTGGCGCGGCGACCTCCCCGGGCCGGCGTTCAAGGGGCGGACCCTGACCCTGCAACAGCGCGTCGGTGGCAACCGCTGGAAGACCCTCGGCACGACAACGACGGACGATCAGGGCCAGGGCCGGTTCCAGGAGACGGCCGCAGCCCCGGGGGTCGTCGTCTACCGGGTGCGGCAGGAGGACTGGTTCGCGGACGGCAACGAGATCGGATGGTTCCCCTCGTTCCCGACGTATGTCCGCGTGGGTGGGGCGGGAGCATCGGCGGCGAGCACGACCCAGCAGCCAAGCGCCCGCACGGCCTCCGCCGCGACCACCGAGGCGTCCCAGCCGGCGTCGCGCGTCGACAGCTCGGACTCGGCGAGCCAGACCCACGGGTGGGGTCGTGCACTGTGGGACTTCGGGTTTGCCTTCGGCGAGTCGCTGACCAGTCCGCCCTACCGCGGATCGGATCTCCACGGCCGGTGGCTCGACACGTCCAACGGGTCGGGTCGAGCCGTACCGCACAACGGCCAGCTGATCCTGGACAGCCAGCGCAACCACCTGGGCGCGGGAGACTTCGGAACGACGGCGGCGACCTTGCGAGGCAACCCGATGAGGTATGGCCGCTGGGAGGTCAAGCTCTGGCTCAAGACACCGGAGAACGACGCCCGCGACTACCGGGTCAGCGTCGAGCTGGTGCCCGACCGGCGGCCGGACAGCAACTGCGGTGTCATCACGGTCGCCGACGTGGCCGCGCACCAGGGGGGCGTCACGGTGGGCGCCAGGGCGCTGCGCAGCGCGACCAGGTGGACCTATCGCAAGCCCCTCACCCGCCTGACCTCCGCGTCGGCCGCGTTCGCGGTCGAGATGACCAGGCGCCACATCTCCTGGTTCGTCAACGGCCGGGTGATCGCCACCGTCCGCAGCCCAGCTGCTGTCCCGGACGTGCCGATGACGCTGCGGATGAGCATGAAGGGCAAGGGCGAGACAGCGGAGATGAACCGCACGACGGCGCTCTCCGACTGGCAGCGAGCGTTCCCCCTCAAGAACGGGAAGCTGAGCACCGGCGGTCACGCGCTGCGGCGCGGCACGTACGGCGGGTGCTGAGCACGACCCGGGCGAAA
>NZ_DASSXS010000306.1:0-8572 GCF_035703625.1 Nocardioides sp.
GGGAACATGGGGGATGTCGCCGGTGTTGCGCCGGTACCACCCCAGATCCTCCAGGAGGAGTACGACGTGTCCGAAGGGACGACCGCTCGGGAGCCGCTCGTCGAACCGGCTGCCGAGCTCACCATCGACGAGGTACGCCGCTACAGCCGGCACCTGATCATCCCGGACGTGGGGATGAGCGGGCAGAAGCGACTCAAGAACGCGAAGGTCCTCGTCATCGGCGCGGGAGGCCTCGGCAGCCCTGCGCTCCTCTACCTCGCGGCGGCCGGCGTCGGCACGATCGGGATCGCCGAGTTCGACGAGGTCGACGAGTCCAACCTCCAGCGCCAGGTGATCCACGGCCAGTCCGACGTCGGTCGGCCCAAGGCCGAGTCGGCCAAGGACTCCATCGCCGAGGTCAACCCGCTGATCGACGTGGTCGTCCACAACGAGCGCCTCGACAACGACAACGTGCTCGGCATCTTCGAGGGCTACGACCTGATCGTCGACGGCACCGACAACTTCGCCACGCGCTACATGGTCAACGACGCGGCGTACTTCCTGAAGATCCCCTACGTGTGGGGCTCGATCTACCGCTTCGACGGCCAGGCGTCGGTGTTCTGGCCGACCGCGCCCGAGGGCGACGCCCCGTGCTACCGCTGCCTCTACCCCGAGCCGCCTCCGCCCGGGATGGTGCCCTCGTGCGCCGAGGGCGGCGTGCTCGGAGTGCTCTGTGCCAGCATCGGCTCGATCCAGGTCAACGAGGCGATCAAGCTGCTGACCGGCATCGGCGAGCCGCTGGTGGGCCAGCTGATGATCTACGACGCCCTCGAGATGGAGTACCGCAAGCTCAAGGTCCGCAAGGACCCCAACTGCGCGCTGTGCGGCGAGAACCCGACCGTCACCGGGCTCATCGACTACGAGACCTTCTGTGGCGCCGTCTCCGACGAAGCGGCGGACGCCGCGGCCGGAGCCACGATCTCGGTGACCCAGCTCGAGCACATGCTCAAGGAGCGCGACGAGGGCACGCGCGACTTCGTCCTCGTCGACGTCCGGGAGCCCAACGAGTACGAGATCAACAAGATCCCCGGCTCGGTCCTCATCCCGAAGGGGGAGTTCCTGAACGGCAACGCGCTCGGCGAGCTGCCGAACGACAAGCCAGTCGTCCTCCACTGCAAGTCCGGCGTGCGCTCCGCGGAGTGCCTCGCGGTGCTCAAGGGCGCCGGGTTCGCCGACGCCGTGCACGTCGGTGGAGGGGTCGCGGCCTGGGTCAGCCAGGTCGATCCCAGCCAGCCGTCGTACTGAGGCAGGGCACGCCCGATCGCGTAACTCCGTTTGGCCGGCGTCGTTGAAGGGAACGACACCGGATGTCGGCGACCCCTGAGCCGGCACCAACGACTGGAGGGACACACGCATATGAGGTTCGCCTCGTCGAAGTCCACGCGCCGGACGGCCGGCGCCCTCTCGATCCTGATCAGCGCCGTTCTCGGGGCAGCACTGGTCACGGCTCAGCCGGCAGCCGCTGCCAAGGGCGGCAAGAGCGGTGGTCGCACCAGCGTCGCCGTCGCCTGGGCTCCTGCCGACAGCGCCGAGATCACCCCTGGCGTCCAGACCTACACCGATGGCTCCCAGTGCACGGCCAACTTCGTCTTCACCGACGCCGCGGGCACCGTCTACATCGGCCAGGCCGCGCACTGCGCGGGCACCGGTGGCGCCACCGAGACCAACGGCTGCGACTCGGGCTCGCTCCCGCTCGGCACGCGCGTCACGCTCAACCGCGGCGGCTCGCTGGTGAGCGATGGCGAGCAGGTCGGGCAGGGCACCCTCGTCTACTCCTCGTGGCTGACCATGCAGCAGCGCAACGAGAGCGACGCCAACACCTGCGACTACAACGACTTCGCGCTGATCAAGATCGACGCCGCGGACGTCTCGAAGGTGAACCCGTCGATCCCGTTCTGGGGTGGCCCGGTCGGGCTGAACACCGACGGCACCGCTGCCGGAGACTCGGTCTACTCCTACGGCAACTCCAGCCTGCGCGGTGGCGTCGAGGAGCTCTCGCCCAAGCAGGGCACGAGCCTCGGTACCGACAGCGACGGCTGGAACCACCAGGTCTACACGGTGACGCCGGGCGTCCCGGGTGACTCCGGCAGCGCCTTCCTCGACGCCGAGGGCAACGCCCTGGGCACGCTGTCGACCGTGCAGCTGGCTCCTCTCGCCGGCTCGAACGGCGTCGGTGACCTTGCCCACGAGCTGGCCTACGCCCAGCAGTACGGCGGGTTCAACGGCCTCACCCTGGCCCAGGGCACCGAGCCCTTCTCGCCCACCCTGTGAGGTAGCGCACGTCGCACGGCCCCCGAAAAAGAACAGCCCCGTCCGCGTAGCCGGACGGGGCTGTTTCTCGTTGTACCGGCATGCGCCCGACACGACTCCTCACGTCCCTGGCCACGGCGGCCGCCCTCCTGACCGCCACCGTCCTCGCCTCGCCGGCCCCGCAGGCGCAGGCCGACCTGCCGGCCCGCTGGGCACCGGCAGCGAAGGCCAAGATCCACCCGGGCGTGCAGATGTACACCAAGGGCGCCCAGTGCACCGGGAACTTCGTCTTCTCCGACCGCGTCGGACGCGTGTACGTCGGCTACGCCGCACACTGCGCGGGCAAGGGCGAGGCCACCGACACCAACGGCTGCAACACCCGCTCGCACCCGATCGGGACCAGGGTCAGGTTCGCCGACGACGGCACCCTGGTCACCGGCGGCACCACGGTCGGCCGGGGCACCCTGGTCTACAGCTCCTGGATCACGATGCACCGTCGGCACACGCGCAGCCGCGCCGCCTGCGAGGCCAACGACTTCGCGCTGGTGCGGGTCGACCGCAACGACCGCCGCAAGGTCAACCCCTCGGTGCCGTTCTGGGGAGGACCGACGGGCCTCTCCAAGGCCGGGGCGCCGGCCGGGAGCCGGGTCTACTCGTGGGGGCACTCCAGCCTGCGACCCGGCACCGCACTCTCCCCCAAGGTCGGCGAGTCGCTCGGGCGGACCAACCGCGGCTGGGGCTGGGAGGTCTACACGGCGACCCCGGGCATCCCGGGTGACTCCGGCAGCGGCTTCCTCGACGCACGGGGACGGGCCCTCGGAACCCTGTCCACCGTGCAGATCGCGCCGCTCGCCGGGGCCAACGGGCTCGGTGACCTCGAGCACGAGCTCCGCTTCGCACAGAGCTACTCCGGCATCCGGGGCCTGCACCTGGTGCGCGGTACCAAGAAGTTCTCGCCCCTCGGCTGATCGGTCCCCGGGCGGGGATCTGTGACCCCGGCGTGACCCATCCGGGCCGGTTCCGCCGGTAGGTTCGGGCGCCATGGGGGCGAGTCGAGCACCGGTGACCGCGGTCGTCGCCGTCGTCGGCGGCGTCCTGCTGGTCGCGGTGCTGGTCACCTGGGCCGCCTCCATCGGGCCCAGCGGAGTCCTCACCGGCGAGGGGCCGCAGGCGCAGCGGCTCACTCCGCAGGAGACGAGCTCGCTGGAGGCGCCGACGGGGGACCCGCCGGAGGAGGTGCGGGACCGGTTGGCCGAGAAGCTGGCCGGGGACCACCCGATCCTCCGCGCGATCGCCTACGTGCTCGAGCTCGCGGCGCTGCTGTGCGTGCTCTACGTGCTCTATCGCACGGGACGCTGGGCCTGGCAGACCTTCGACGCCAGGCGACGACCGCCTCCTCCGCCGGAGGATGTCGAGTTCGACGTCCTGGCGGGTCCACGGCGCCTCGTCGAGGAGATCACCAGCGACGCGGCTGAGCAGCGGCGCGTCCTGCTGGAGGGCTCTCCGCGCAACGCCATCGTCGAGTGCTGGCACCGTTTCGAGCAGCAGGCCGCCGGCGCGGGACTGGAGCGGCATCCCTGGGAGACCTCGTCGGAGTTCACGTTGCGGATGCTCGACCTGGTCGCCGCCGACTCCGGTGCGGTCGCCGAGCTGGCTGTGCTCTACCGCGAGGCCAGGTTCTCCAGCCACTCCCTCGACGAGGCAGCGCGCGCCCGGGCGGTCGCCGACCTGGACGCCATCCACGCGGGGTTGCTCGCCGGCCGGGGGCAGGCATGAAGCGCTGGTTGCGCCGAGCCGCCGCGGCAGCCGTGCTGTTCGTGGTCCTCGACGTCGTGCTCACGGTGTTCGACTTCGCGCCCGACCACCTGCGCCTGGCCCTGCTGGTGACGCTGGCCGTGGCCGTGGCCGGCCTGCTCACCGACAGCATCGCGGACGAGGGGCCGCTCTGGCGGGTGGAGCCGATGGGCACCGGTGCCCCGACAGCGACCGACCCCCACCTGGCGTCGTACGTCCGGATCCTCGAGAGCCACCTGACCGCCCGTACCGCCGACATCGCGCTCCGCGACCGGCTCGCCGCGCTCTGCGACGAACGCCTGGCGCGCCGGCACTCGCTGACCCGCGCCGACCCGGCCGCCGAGCCGCTGCTGGGCACCGAGCTGATCCGCGACCTCGCCGGACCGCCGCGCCGGCTGCGTCGGGACGAGATCGAGGCCCACCTGAGGAGGATCGAGGAGCTGTGAGCGAGAGGGTGACGGAAGCGTCCCGGGTCGCGGGGCTGGTGCTCGACGAGGTCGAGAAGGCGATCGTCGGGAAGCGCGAGGCGCTGCGGCTGGTCCTCGCCGCCGTCCTGGCCAAGGGGCACGTGCTCCTCGAGGACTTCCCGGGACTCGGCAAGACGCTGGCGGCCCGCTCCCTCGCCCAGGCGCTGGGGCTCTCGTTCACCCGGGCGCAGTTCACCCCCGACCTGCTGCCGGCGGACCTGACCGGCTCCTTCCTCTACAACCAGCGCGAGGGCACCTTCGAGTTCCGCCGCGGACCGCTGTTCACCGGCCTCCTGCTGGCCGACGAGATCAACCGGACCCCGCCGAAGACCCAGGCGGCGTTGCTGGAGGCGATGCAGGAGCGTCAGGTGACCGTGGAGGGCGAGACCTTCCCGCTGGCCGAGCCCTTCCACGTGCTGGCCACCGCGAACCCGGTCGAGTACGAAGGCACCTACCCGCTGCCCGAGGCGCAGCTGGACCGGTTCCTGCTCCGGGTGAGCTTCGGCTACCCCTCTCCGCACGAGGAGTACGACGTGCTCGCCCGCCGGCTCGAGCGGCAGCAGGAGGAGGTCGTCCTCGACGCGGTCACCGACGGCCCGGGACTGCTCGCGCTCCAGGCCGCCGTCGAGACGGTCCGGGTCGACGAGAGCGTCGGCCGCTACTGCGTGGAGCTGGCCGGGGCCACCCGGGAGCACCACGAGGTCCTCACCGGCTCCTCGCCCCGCGGCTCGCTCGGTCTGGTGCTGACCGCCCGCGCGTGGGCGCTGCTGCGCGGTCGTGACTACGTCATCCCGGAGGACGTCAAGGCCGTCGCCCGCTCGGTCCTGGCCCACCGGATCACGGTCCGCCCCGAGCTCTGGATGACCGACGTGACGGGCGTCCGGGTGGTCGACGACGTCCTCGGCCGGGTGCCGACCCCGGCGACCCTCGAGGAGACCCGCCGGTCATGACGCGGTGGCGTCCCACGGGAGGGCTGCGTCGGTGCCTGGCCGTCGGGGTGCTCGGCCTGGCCTTGGCCGTGGCCCTGGGCGACGCGGTGCTGGTCGTGCTCACGGCCCCCTTCCTGCTGCTGGGCGCCCTGGCCCTCATGCACCGCCCGGCGTCGAGCCCGACGGTCACCGCCCGTCTCGACCACCAGTGGATGCACGAGGGACAGGGGACGCGCTCCCGGCTGCTGGTCTCGGATCTCGACGGGGTCGAGCACGTCACCCGGATGGCGACTCCCGCGCCGTACGTCGCCACGCACCCGGCCCACGGGCGGCTCGGCCGGCTCGTGGTCGGGGGCTCCGGACTGCCGGTGCTCGAGGTCAGCCCGCGGCGGTGGGGCCG
Source organism: Nocardioides sp. (assembly GCF_035703625.1). Classification (GTDB taxonomy): domain Bacteria; phylum Actinomycetota; class Actinomycetes; order Propionibacteriales; family Nocardioidaceae; genus Nocardioides. Next base: position 5,880 of record NZ_DASSXS010000306.1, read on the forward strand.
GCGGATCCTGGGTCACGAGGACGTCGCCCTGACCAGCCGGTGGGCGGGGTTCCGCTGGGGGCCCGTCCCGCTGGTGGGCAGCCAGCTGCAGGTGCTGCCGGTCCGGGCGCCGTACGACTCGCGGGCGGAGGCGCCGCAGCCGCTCGGGCTGGTGGGCGCCCATCGCTCGCGGCGGATCGGGTCGGGCAGCGAGTTCTCCGGGATCCGCCCCTTCCAGGCCGGCGACCGGCTGCGCAGGATCAACTGGCGGGTCTCGCTGCGCACCCGCCACCTGCACGTCGTGACCGCCCGGGCGGAGGAGGACACCGGCGTCCTGCTCGTCGTCGACGCCCTCGCCGACCACGGGCGCTCCGGAGGGATGGGCGGAACGGCCAGCAGCCTGGACGTGACGGTCCGGGCCGGCGCCGCGCTCGCCGAGCACCACGTCCGGCGCGGGGACCGGGTCTCGCTCCGCGTCATCGGGCCGAAACGGATCAGCGAGGTCGGCTTCGGCACGGGGGAGCGGCACCTGCGCAGCCTGCTCGGACGGCTGTCGATGGTGGGTCCCGGCGAGTCGCGGACCTTCGGCCGGGCGAGGCCGACCTTCGGGGTCACCGGAGGGACCGTCGTGATCGTCCTCTCGCCCATGCTGTCCGACGCCGTCGCCACGGCGACCGCGACCCTGGTCCGGCGGGGGCTGCCGGTGGTGGTGATCGACACCCTGCCGGGCGGCCTGTCGCTGCAGGTGGCCGAGGGCACCGATCCCCGGGTCGCCGGGCTGGCGTGGCGGATGCGCCTGCTGGAGCGGGACCAGGTGCTGGCCCGGCTGGCCTCGCTCGGGTGTCCCGTGGTGGCCTGGCGCGGTCCCGGCACCGTCGACGACGTCATGCGTCGCCTGGCCCGGCGCGCCCAGCTCCCGCAGGTGCGTGTGCCATGACGCGCGGCTGGACGCCCGCGCAGCTGGTGTTGCGGGGCACGATCGTGGCCGGGGTGATGGCCGCCCTGGTGGCCACCGGCCTGCGCGGAGTGTGGCCGGCCTGGTGGCTCATCGTCCTCGTGGGCGGCCTCGCGGTGGCGTTCGCGCTCGTGCCGGAGGCGCCGATGGGCACGGTGGCGACCGGCCTGGTGCTGGCGTGGTGGGGGCTCGCCTTCCGGGACGGGCCGCATCCGCAGGCGCTGCTGGCGGCCGCCGGGCTGCTGGTCGCGCACGTCGCGGCCGTGCTCGCCGGCTACGGCCCGCGCGAGCTGCCCCTGGACCGCATGACGGTGCGGCTCTGGGTGGTGCGGGGCGCGGTCGTGTTCCTGGCGGCACCGGCGGTGTTCGCGGTGGCGAGCCTGCTGCGCGGACAGCCCGAGCCGGTCGGGATCTGGGTCGCCGGTCTGGCCGCCGCGCTGGTCACGACCGTCGCGGCCGGACTCGTCCTCACCGAGTCGTCGCGGGAGCCCTGATGAGGATCGATCCGGAGGAGTACGTCGAGCTGGTGCTGACGTGCGTCGAGCAGATCCCCCGTGGACGGGTATCGACGTACGGCGCGATCGCGGAGGCGGTCGGTGAGGCCGCCGGAGGAGGCGGTCCGCGCCAGGTGGGGTCGATCATGGCGGCGTACGGCGGCCCGGTGCCGTGGTGGCGCGTGGTGCGGGCCGACGGGTCGTTGCCGCCGAGCCATCAGGGAGAGGCGCGCCAGGCCTACCTGGAGGAGGGCACGCCGCTGCGGCCGTCCGGCAACGTCGACATCGCCCGGGCCCTGTGGCGGCCGCCCCCGCGGGGCTAGCTCGCGCCGAGGTTCCTGCGATGCGCGGACCTGAGGGCCTCGCTCACCGGTGCGATGGGCAGCGGCTCCCCGAGCCCCGTCTCGTCCGCGATCATCACCGACGTGAACCGGCCCTCGGTGCACTGCTGGCCGGTGACGGCCATGGCGTTCTCGCGATCGGGGACGACGTTCACGATCCAGCGGGAGCCAGCGGGCTGGCCCTGCAGCTCGAGCATCTCCGAGAAGAGGGAGCAGGCCTCGACCGGGTCGAGCTCCTGGCCGGCCTCGACGAGCTCGGCCCCGGCTCGGATCTTCCTCAGGTTCGCCGAGTCCGTGAACTGCCCCGAGGACTCGAGCGCCCGCAGGGCATCGGGAAGCGACTGCGCCCAGGTCGACGAGGTGGACCCGATCACCTGGACGAACCCTCCGTCGGCGATCGCCCACTGGCAGTTGGTGAGCCCACCGGTCATGCCGGACCGTGCGGCGCCCACGGCCCCGCCGGCCACCTGCTCCACCTCGCGGTTGGGCAGCAGGTCGCACGGGTCCGACGGGGCGGCAGAGGGTGTCGCACTGGTCTCCGTCGGGCTGGTCCCGGTCGAACTGGAGGACGCGGCCGGCTCGCGTGTGTCACCCGAGGAGCAACCGACGACCAGGACGCAGGAGGCGATGGCGAGGAGGAGAGCGGCGCGCACCGCCGGATCATGGCAGACGGGATTCAGCGCAGCCGCCCGAGGTAGGCCGTGGCCCGCCGCAGCTCCATGATCCGGTGCTCCCACGTGACTCCCACGACGGTCAGGATCGTTCCGGCCAGGCCGATCAGGACCCACTGCGGCAGCTCGCTGGCGTAGGGCGCGACCTCACGGAGGACGAGCAGGCCGCCGACGAGGCCGCCCACCGCCAGGGGGGCGCTCCAGCCGAGCTGGGCGCCGGCCAGCACCAGACCGAGGCACACGAGGCCGAGCA
>NZ_DASSXS010000153.1:0-24060 GCF_035703625.1 Nocardioides sp.
CGTCGGCGACTCCAAGTGCACCTACGGCACCGGCTCGTTCATCCTGACCAACACCGGGACGACCCTCGAGCGCTCCGACGCCGGCCTGCTCTCCACCGCCGCCTGGCGCTCGCCCGACGGGGAGCTGACCTATGCCCTGGAGGGCGCGATCTTCGTGACCGGCGCCGCCGTCCAGTGGCTTCGAGACGGCCTGCAGATCATCGGTTCGGCAGCCGAGACCGCCGCCATCGCCGCCACCGTCGACGACAGCGAGGGGGTGGTGTTCGTCCCGGCACTGACCGGCCTGGGCGCACCCCACTGGGACCCGCACGCGCGCGGACTGCTGATCGGCCTGACCCGCGGCACCACCCGCGCCCACATCGTCCGCGCCACCCTGGAGGCGATCGCCTTCGAGGTGCGCGACGTGCTCGCGACCATGCCCGGTGCGGCCGGCTCGGCGCTGCGGGCCGACGGCGGCGCCAGCGCCAACGACCTGCTCTGCCAGATCCAGGCCGACCAGATCGACAGCCCGGTCGAGCGACCGGAGATCGTCGAGACGACCGCGCTGGGAGCCGCGTTCCTCGCCGGGCTGGGCAGTGGCGTCTGGTCCTCGACCGACGACCTGCGCGACACCTGGCAGCTCGACCGCCGTTTCGAACCCAGCGGCTCCCGCGATGCGGCCGACGCCGCGCACGCGCGGTGGACCGAGGCGGTGTCCCGGTCGAAGGGCTGGGCCGACTGAGCTGGGCCGACTGAGCTGGGCCGACTGAGATAGTCCGTCACGAAACGCTCCAGATCGGACCGTCCGGCGGAGCTCTTGGTGACGGACTACCCGAGCTGGGGATCGCTAGGCGGCACGGTGTCGGAGCAACCGGGCCCGTTGCGACTCGGTGAGGGCGCGGCGCTGCGCCACGGTCAGCGTGGGCGTCCACCATGCTGGAGGCTGGATCGTCCAGCGCCGCTGATCCTCGGGGAGCCGCAACGCGCGCTCACGCGCGGCGATCATGCGTCCGACGAGCAGCGGCCGGTTGGACGAGTCGCCCGCCAGCACGGTGAGGCACTCCAGCCCGACCTGGCGGAACGCCTCCTCACGTCGTACGTCGCGCACACGCCGCGTGCCCTCCAGGTGCATGGCGCCGTCGTACTCCACTGCCACGCCCGAAGTTGGGTCGAGCAGGTCGGGCGTGCCGATGTGGTTGCCAACCCGATCGAAGACCGGGACGTTCGCCAGTGGCCGCGGCAGGCCGGCCTCGATCTCCCAGGTCAACCGGGTTCCTACCTCCTGCGGCGACCACGCGTTCTCGTCGGCCAGAAGGATCCCCTTGCGGCACGCTGGCATCCCGGTCCAGCCAGAGAGACCCGCCCTCGGTGCGAGCCCCGCGTAGGCGACCAGCTCGTCCTTCGACACGAGGTCGTTGAAGGCGGCCATGTCGAAGGCGGTGACCGCCTGCCGGAGGCTCGCGGCGTATCGCATCGCGAACGCCACCGACCGCACCGGGATGGTCACCGGCAGTCCGTCGACCTCGATCACGTCGTGGGGCGACAGGCGCTCTTCGCAGAGAGAGATCCCCTGCTGCTCCCTGACATTGCTCCACATCGCGAGATCGACGGGCAGCGGTTCGCCCGCGGCGTCGGCCCCGTGGAACCACCTGCCTCCCAGCCACCTCAGGGCCGCCCAGCCCGTCACGGCACCACCACCCGGCGGGATCAGGGCGGCTGCTTCGACAATTCTCTGCTCGACCCTGGTCGCGTCGATGCTGCTCGGCACGTAGAACCCGTGACTGCTGCGTCGCCATTGGGACCCCTTCGCCTGCCCGCGGGTCGGTCCGGTCCGCCCCGCCGGATCGAGCCGTACCGGAGCAATGAGCCCCGGACGATCTGGGTGGAAGGGCGGTGGTCGGAAGTGCTCTGACATGCCGGGAGGTTGCCCAGTTCGCGGCTACCGCCGCCCGGTTGTCCACAGGGGTCGCTGCCGACCCGTCGAGGGGATAGTCCGTCACGAAAGGCTCCACATCGGGCGATCAGGTGGAGCTCTTCGTGACGGACTATCGCAATTTGGCCAGGGCGGTGGCCGCCGCGTCGCGGTCCCTGGTCGCCGACGCCACGGTCGACTCGGCCTCGGCCCGCACGTCCTCGGCGTCGGCCAGCTCGTCGTCGACCTCCTCGAACCGCGCCTCCAGCTCGGCGACCTTGCCCCTGAGCTCGTCGAGCTCGGCCTGGAGCTGCATGCTCCGGGCCTCGAGGTCCGCAACCTCCTTGCCCGCCTCGTCGAGCGCCGCGGACGCCTCGGCCAGCCTGCTCTCGGCCCCTTCGAGCGCCTGTCTGGCCTCGTCGCGCGCCTTCTGGTCCGCCTCCGGATCGGGTACGACGTGCAGCTCGGGCGGCGCCTCCTCCTCCGCGGCACGCGGACTCGCCGCGAACCCCAGCGCCTCGGGCGCGGCCACGGCGCCGGCGACATCGGCCACGTCGATCCCGGTGCTGGCGAGGGCGCTCACCAGCAGGCCGCTGCGCACTGCCCGCGCGCACTCCTCGTCGACCATGGCCGCGGTCAGCGTGGCCTCGACCTGGTCGGCCACCGCCGGGGTCACCTTCACCCCGAGCCCCGAGGCCACCGCGCGGGCGCGGGTGGTGACCGCCGCGGTCAGCTGCCGTCGCTGACGGGTCAGTGCCCGGAGCTCGTCCCCCTTCAGCCCGGACTGTGCTGCCCGCAACGCCTCCCCCATCGCCAGCACCTGCTCGACCTGCTCGGTCTCGTGGCGCACGAGCTGGTTGACCACCCACGCCGCCACCGACGACTTCCTCAGCTTCTTGACCTGGGCCGAGAGTTCACTGCCCTTGAGCTCCCTGGCCCTCGCGTCCCGAGCCGGGGTGAACTCCCCCGGCGCCAGCCCGTAGAGCTCGTCGGCGATGGCCAGCAGCTCCACACCCATGAGGGGATCCTAGGAGCACGCAGCCGGACTCGTGCCCAGGTGTCGAGAGAGCCTCGCTCAGCGGCCGGGCGGTTCGAGCAGGGTGCCCAGTGGCCCGAGGTCCAGGTTGAGGTCCGCCGCCGAGAGGTCGAACTGTTCGCGCAGGTCCGTCATCGCCTGCTCCAGGCGCATGAGTCCGACCCCGAGGTCCTCCACCTGGTCGTCGTCGAGGTCGCCCTCGTCGACGCGGCGGATGGCCTGGCGCTCCATGAGCTGACGGACCAGCTCGATGATGGTGAGCACCAGCTTCATCAGGTCGCGCTGCACCCCCTCCGGATCGGTCTCGATCCGCTGCGGGAGCGCGTGCCGGCCGCTCACCGGCCCGCCTGGGCCATCTCGGCGCGGACGGAGGTGATCAGCGCATGCAGGCGGATCTGGACCAGGTCCACGCCCGACAGCGAGATCGTGACGTCTCCGGAGATCACCACTCCGGCGCCCAGCAGCCGGTCCAGCAGGTCGACGAGCGCGACCTCCGGCTGGACCCTGCCGGAGTGGGTGACCTCGGCTTCGGCACCGTGCGCCAGGCTCACGAGTCCTCCAGCCGGGCGAAGGAGTACGGCGCCCAGGGGCCCGCGGACTCGACCCGCACCCCGGGCTGGTCGGTGGCCAGCTCCTCGATCAGGGCCTGGAAGCCGGCGGTCTCCGTGTCCGGGACCAGGTAGGCGCCGTTGAGCACCATCTCGCCGACGTGGCCGGTCAGCCGCCGGTCCTGCGGTGCGAGCCGCTGGCTGTCCGCCGCCGCGGCGGTCAAGCGTTCGTGGACGGCCTCGGCGGCGCGGACGCCGTCCTCGACCGATCGGTTCCGGGCCTGCGCAGCGGCGCGGCGCCCGAGGAGGTACGCGCGTCCGGCACCGGGCCCCTCCGGGACCGGTGTGCCCGGAGCCGGGTCGGGCGCCGCGGGGGCAGGGTCGGCGTAGACCTTGACGCTCCACTCGCGGGCGTCCCGGATCCGGTCCAGCGCCTGCCGTGCCGGCCGCTGCCACTCGACCAGCCGGTCGCGGACCCCCTGCTCGGAGAGGAAGATCGTCGCCAGTCGCAGGGGTGCGGTGGGTGCGAGGTCGGCGACCAGCCGTACGACCCGGTCGTGAGCCGTGGCGACGGCCTCGAGCCAGGCGAGATCCTCCAGGTTGCGGCGCAGCCCTTCCTCGCCGAACTCGGCCAGGTCCACCTCGCTGACCACCGCGACCAGCCCCTCGTGCTCCACGGTGCGCAGTGGCCCGCCCTCGATTCCCGTCTCCTCGGCGAGATTCTCGCCCGCCAGGTCGCCGGCGAGGGCGTAGCAGTAGAGGCCGGACTCAATCATCCCCGGACTCCAGCTCCCTCACTCGCCGCTTGAGCTGCTCGTTCTCCTGCGCGAGGTCACCGGTCCCCCTCGAGCTGAGCATGGGGTCGTTCTCCCACCAGTCGATGCCCATCTCCTTCGCCTTGTCGACCGACGCGACGAGGAGGCGGATCTTGATGGTCAACAGCTCGATGTCGAGGAGGTTGACCTTGATGTCCCCCGCGATGACGATGCCCTTGTCCAGGACGCGCTCGAGGATGTCGGCCAGGTTCGCCGGCTGCGGCTGCTGGCGGGCGACGCCGTACCCCGTGCGCGCCTCGGTCCTGGCCGGCTGGCCCGTCTGCGCCGTCATCGGTTCGCCTCCGGGTCGTCACCTGAGTGTCCGCGGGCGTAGCGCCGCTGCCGGCGGTAGCCCATGAGGTCGCCGGAGCTGTCCGCCTCGACGAGGTAGAGGGCCAGCATGTCCGCGGAGTCGGGGATCCGTCGGCTCTCCACGACCTCGAGCTGGATGGTCCAACCGTCGTCGTTCCTCTCGATGGCGGTCACGCTCTCCGGGATCTTCCCGGTCAGCTCCGCCAGCTGCTCGGCGATCCTGCCGGCCACCTGCATGGGCTTGGGGCGCGGTCGCGCCTCGGCCCGGGCCCGCGGCTTCCGGGCCTGGCCCTGGCTCTTCCTGGCGGGCTTCCCGGTGGCGCTCGCCTGTGACCGATTTGCCGCAGACTTCTTCGCCGGTGCGGTCCTCTTCGTGCGCTTCGCGGCTTCCGCCATGTCCTAACGGCCCTCCCGTTCGTCTCGGAGACGTCGACCTTCCATCAGTCTCTGCACCAGCTCATCCTCGAGCCGTTCGGCCTCCTCCTTCGAGATCCTGCCGTCGGCGAGCGCATCGTCGACCTCCTGCAGCTGACGCCGGATCACGTCCGGGTCGTAGAACTCGCGCTCCGCCTGCTCGAGCACCACCTCGGCGACCTTGACCGTGCCGCGCACCGGTGCCAGCGGCAGCCCGAGCAGCCCGGTGATCAGACCCATCCTCGGTCACCCATCCCTTCAGTCACCGGGCACGAAGTCGTACGGCGCGATCGGGCCGAGCATCCGCATCCGTACGCGATCGCCGAGATCGCGTGCGAGTGTCTCGGCCGCCTCCTCGAAGGCATCGCGGCTCTCGTCTGCCACCAGGCAGGCGACCTCGACCAGGCCGTCCATTCCGCGGCCCTCCTTGACCACCGTGGCCTCCGAGTACGGCGACACCGCGTCCACGACGACCACGCCGTCCTGGTCGCGCTTGGCCTGGACGGCCTGCGCGACCAGCTCACCCATGCGGATGCGGTCGGGGTGGCCCAGATCCTCGGGGAGCGCCGACGTCTGCTCGCGCAGCGCAGCGACGTCCGGGCGTTCGCGGACGACCTCGGTGAGCACCACGTCGAGGTCGTACCGCGCGCTGAGCGTGTACTGCGCATGGTGGTCGAGCTCGGCCAGGAGCTCCGTGAACTCCTGTTGCATGGGAACCAACAGGTCGTCCGCCACGGAGTCCTCGTCCGTCAGGACCGTGCCGAAGCGGAGCGGGACCACCGCACCGCTGAGGGCCATGGCGTTGAGCACGCTGCTGTGGGCCACGAGGTCCTTCCGCGTCCCGATCGGTCTGGAGGGATCGATCCCCTCCACCACAGCGGCCAACACGTCCGTCCGGACGAGCTCGACGCCGTCCCCGAGGCCCGATCCTGCGACCTCGGGGTCGACCTGCGCATCGGCGCGGACGACGCCGTAGACGTAGCGGGCGTCGTTCACGACTCTTGGCGACGGCGCCGGGACGACGCCTTCTTGGTGGGACGGTCGTCGTCATCGTCCTTGTCGTCGTCGCCACCGGTCAGTGCCTTCTTGGCGCCCTTGATCACGCCGGACGTCTTGCCGCCCGCTCCACGCTCGGCCAGCTCCCCTGTCGCCTCGACCAGGTCCTTGCCGCCGTGCTGGTACAGGTCGAGCCGGTTGGTGGCCTCGGCGAACCGCAGGTAGGTGTCGACGCTCGCGATCACGATCCGGGCATCGATGGTGATCAGCTCGATACCGACGACCGAGATCCGGACGTAGGCGTCGATGACCAGCCCCTTGTCGAGAATGATCTCGATGACGTCGGCCAGCCCGCTGGGGCTGGGGCGGTCGAGGTATCCGCTTCCACCTCGATGTTGCGTGACGGTCATGGCCTACCTGCCCTTCCTGGAAGTCGACTTCTTGCGCGGACGCCGGGGCTCTTCCTCTTCGGGTTCCTCGTCGTCGTACTCGTCCTCGGGTTCCTCGTCGTCGGGTTCCCCGTCCTCGTACTCGTCCTCGGGTTCCCCGTCGTCGTACTCGCCGTCGGCGGCCTCGTCCTGCTCCTCTTGTTCTTCTTCCGCCACGACCTCGTCATGTGACCTGGTCACTTCCTCGTCGTGGATCTCGCCGCGCCAACCCTCGACCTCCTCGGGCTCGAGGAGCGTGTTCATCATGACGTGGCGGCGGAAGTGCCTGATCTCGGCGCGAGCGCGGCGACCCTGTGCCTCCCAGATGTTGCCGGTCTTCTCGAAGAGGCCCTGGGGGTAGTACTCGAGCACGACCAGGATCCTGGTCAGCCGCGGTGCGATCTCGTGGAACGTGACACAGCCGTCGACGTGTCCCTTCGCGCCCTTCGACCGCCACAGGATCGTCTCGTCCGGCACCTGGTGCTTGATCGTCGCGTCCCACGAACGGTGCGACCAGACGATCTGCGCCTTCATCGAGACGGTCGGCTCGTCCTCCTCCTGCTTGGCCGACTCCACCTTCTTCATGAAGTCCGGCCACTTGTGGTACTCGGTCCAGGCGTTGTAGGCGACCGAGACCGGGACGCCGACGTCGATCGTCTCCACGATGTTCGTCGACTTGGTCGCCTTGCCTCCGCCCCCTCCGCCGCCAGACATGCCCGGGATGATGTCCTTGGCCTTGTCCTTCAGCCCGGACAGGCCGCCCTTGAGCGCGCCTCCGACGGGCGAGTCGCCGTCGGCGGCCGCCTTCGCCCCCTCGCCCGCCGCCTTGCCGATCGGACCGCCGTCCGCGATGTCGGTCAGCTTGTCGGTCATGTCGCTGACCCGGCCGCCGACAGAGCTCATCGCCTTGTCACCCAGTGCCTTCACGACGTCCTGGAAGCTCGTCTTCAGCTCGTCGATACCGCTGTTCTTCGTGTCTGCCATCGCCATCAGCTCCTCGACCCGGACCGCGAGCTCGTGGACTTGCGAGAGCTCGTCTTCCTGGCCGTGCTCTTCTTCGCCGGCGCCTTCTTCGCCGCGCTGCGCTTGGCGGGGGCCTTCTTGGACGTGGCCTTCTTGGCCGCACCCTTGCTGGCCGCCGACTTCCTGGGCGCCGACTTCTTGGCCGCCGACTTCTTGGCAGCGGTTCGCCTGGCCGTGCGCTTGCGGGGACGCGGCGCGGGCTCTTCGTCCTCGGGCTCCTCGTCCTCAGGAGCCTCGTCCTCGGGCGCCTCGTCCTCAGGCTCTTCGTCCTCAGGAGCCTCATCCTCGGGCTCTTCGTACTCGTCGTCGGGCTCCTCGTCCTCAGGTGCCTCGTCCTCGTACTCGTCCTCGGGCTCTTCCTCGTCGTACTCGTTCCCGGGCTCTTCCTCGTCATCGTCGGCGTCCTGGTCCTGCAGAGACGCACTGATCGCCTGCAGCCGGGACGACATCTGGGCGATGGCGGCGCCCTTGGCGGCTTCGAGCAGGTTGCCGCTGATGTCGTCCTGCAGCTTGGAGAGCTCTGGGTTCTTCTCGATCAGCTCGGAGGCCTGCCTCATCAACGCCTTGGGATCGGTGGCGATGCGCTGACCCGCCAGCATGCTCCCGAGCGTGATGGCCAGCTTGAGCTTCTTCGTGCGGCCCAGCAGATATCCGCTGGCCACTCCGAACGCGATCTTTGCGGTTGCACTCATGCTTTGGTTCCCTCCCTTGACAACGACGGCGGTGAAACACCGCCGACGACCCTCCCCTTGGCGCCCGTGCCCGGATCGGGAATTCCCAAACGCGGGCAGTCACGAGTTCGTCATTGCGCGTACGCTGCGGAGATTCGGCTATCTCGCCGACGTGGGCGCAACAGTGAGCTCACCACCGTCGATCAGGGAGCAGACGGGTCATGGAGAACAGGGCGCGACGCCGGGGCCAGCAGAGACCGAGGGTCGAGCTGGTCCCCAACTGGGGCAAGCCGATCCAGTTCCGTTACACGCTGGCGCTCAATGACGCCGCGTGGCGCAAGGTGCATCCTCCGCATCTCGAAGCGGCTCTGGCCGCCGGCGAGGCAGCGATCCGCGCGACGCTGGAGACCGTCACGCCCCATCCCTACAGCGTGGCCGAGGTGGAGTCGCACGGAACGTACGCGGACGTGACCTGGGACAGCGACTGGTACGTCGACGATGACGAGGACGACGAGGACCGCTGAGCTCAGGCTCCGTCGTCGTCGAGACCCTGCTCGATGGCATAGCGGGTGAGCTCCACGCGGTTGTGCATCTGCAGCTTGCGCAGGGTGTTCTGCACGTGGTTCTGCACGGTGCGGTGGGAGATCACGAGTCGCTGGGCGATCTGCTTGTAGGACATCCCCTTGGCCACCATCTTGAGGACCTCCGTCTCGCGGTCGGTCAGCTCGGGATGGTCAGGGCCGGCCGACGGCTCGGACATGCGGCGGAACTCGCCGAGCACCAGCCCGGCCAGCCCGGGCGTGAACACCGTGTCGCCGGCCGCGACGCGTCGTACGGCGGCCAGGAGCTCCTCCCGCGACGCGGACTTCACCAGGTAGCCGGTCGCGCCGGCCTTGACGGCGTCGAGGACGTCGGCCTGCTCCCCCGACGCCGACAGGATCAGCACCCGGGCCGACGGGTCCTCCCGCAGCACCGCGGCGGTCACCTCGACGCCGTTGGGTCCGGGGATCTGCAGATCCAGGACCAGCACGTTCGGGCGGGCCGCGGGGAACCGCGCCAGCGCCTCGTCGCCGTTGGCCGCCACCCCCACGACGTCGAACCCCGCTGCCTGGAGGTCTCGCTCGACCGCGTCTCGCCACATCGGGTGGTCGTCGACCACCATCACCCGGATCGCCGCTTCCGGGGTCGCCACTTCCGGTGTCCTGTCGCTCACGCCTCGGACTCTAGTCGGTCGGCCGCACGTAGTGACCGCGCCGATGCACCAGTGGAGGCTCGTCCTCGCCGAGCTCCACCTCGTCGACGACACAGCTGACCAGGCTCGACCACCCGACCTGCTGCTCCGACTCCAGCGTCACCGCGGCCCACCCCGGCACGTCCACCAGCCGCGGGCCCCACGCACCGGACTCGAACTCGGCCAGCCGGAACGGCCCACCCGGCGCCGGCGCCACGCCGGCGAAGGCGTCGGCGAGGTCACGGTGCCGCCACCCCAGCAGGTGTACGACGGCCCGGCCCGTCCGCTGCAGCGCCTCGGCGAGGTCGGAGTCGGGGTCGAGCAGCGCCAAGAGCCTCGCCGGCTCACCTCCAGCCACCATCAGGGACGAGACGGTCAGGCCGGCCCGACCGCGGTCCGCGCCCGACGTCCACAGGGTGACCGCACCGCCCAGCCGCCCCCGGAACCGGCGTACCGGGTCCCGCTCCGACTCGGGGTCGAGGAACGGGTGGGTGTCGTGGATCGTCACGAGCCCGACCCTACGTCCGCCGAGTCGGCGCAACTGCAACGCGCAAACACCCCGACTCGGCGCAGCTGCAACGCTCAAACACCCCGACTCGGCGCAGCTGCAACGCTCGAACACCCCGACTCGGCGCAACTGCAACGCGCAAACACCCCGACTCGGCGCAACTGCAACGCAAGTGCGCCGACTCGACCAGCCCAGCGCATGCAAACGCGCCGACTCGACGTCAGCGGGGGACGACGAGCTCCCACTCGGTGCCGAAGGACCCGGTGCTCACGGAGGCGGTGCCGCCGAGGTCGACGATCCGGCCCCGGATCGACTGGGCCACCCCGAGCCGGCCCGCCGACGCGGCTTCGTCCAGCCGTCCCGCGGGGATCCCGCCACCTTCGTCGCGCACCGAGACCTCCACCCGGTCGTCGAAAGCCTCGAGGAGCACCCAGGCCGGGGCGTCCGGCCCCACGTGCCGGGCCACGTTGGACAGGCACTCACGCACCGCGGCGACCACCTCGGTGGTCCGCGCCCCCGCGAGCAGCACCGGCTCGGCCGGCGTCGAGACGCGCACCGGATGCTCGCGCTCGAGGGCGGCCAGAGCCCCCGCCAGGTCCTGGGTCGCCTCGGTGCCTCCCCCCGCCAGCGTGTCCTGCTGCCGGATGAGCGACCGCAGCGCGCTCTCCTGCTCGCCGGCGAGCCGTCCCAGCTCCTCCGCCTCTCCGCCGAGCTCCCGACCGCGGCGCTGCATCAGAGCGAGCACCTGCAGGACGCCGTCGTGGACGGCGCGGGCGAGCCGGTCCCGTTCGGCGGCCGCCGCTGCCGCCCGCTCCGCCACCTCACGATCCGACGCCAGCTGCTGCAGCACGCCGCACATGAACCCGACGACCGGGCCGCCGATGACGAGGAGGAAGACGTTGCCGTAGTTGCCCTGGTCCACCTGCTGGCGCACGCCGAGGTCGGCCGCCGCCAGCAGGAGGCCTGCGACCAGGCCGCCCAGCCACCGCCAGTGGATCGCCCAGGCCAGGAGCGCCCCCATCACCCAGAACCCGGGGATGGTGGCGCGCAGCTCCTCCCCCTTGACGAGCGGCGAGGCGAGGATCGTGGCCAGCGCCACCGCCAGGTCGGCCAGCAGCAAAGCGGGCACCCGGCGCCGGTGGTCGGAGTACGCCCAGACCGCGAACACCGTCCACGCCGCCATCACCGCGACCACGACCGCGCCGGCGCGGGGGTGCTGGAAGTTGTCGGCCCGATAGATGTTGAGCCCGATCGCGTTGACCAGGACGAGCACCCTCAGGACCGCGAGCGCCCGGAACAGCCCGTCCTCGACGGCGAGCGCGGCGGGTGAGGCGCTGGTCGGGGTCAGGACGCCCGCTTCTCGGCCTCGGGCGCGGGATCGTTGCCCGCCGCGCCCCGCTTCGCTTCCTCCTTGGCCCGGCTGGCGTACATGTCGACGTACTCCTGTCCGGAGAGCCGCATGATCTCGTACATGATCTCGTCGGTGATCGACCTCAGGATGTAGCGGTCGTTCTCCATCCCCTCGTACCGCGAGAAGTCGAGGGGCTTGCCGAAGCGCACGCACGGCCGGGTCAGCGTGCCGAACTTCTTGCCGGGCGGCGCGACCACGTCGGTGCCGACGACGGCCACCGGGATCACCGGCACCCTGGTCTCCATGGCCAGACGGGCGACCCCGGTCTTGCCGCGGTACAGCCGACCGTCGTGGGAGCGCGTGCCCTCCGGGTAGATGCCGAAGAGCTCGCCCTCCCCGAGGATCCGCCTGGCCGAGGAGAGGGCGCCCTCGGCCGCCGACGCTCCGCCCCGGTCGATCGGCACCTGGCCGGCACCCGAGAAGAACTTCCTCTGGAACCATCCCTTCAGCCCGGGAGAGGTGAAGTACTCGGCCTTGGCCACGAAGGTCACCCGTCGCGGGAGGGTCAGCGGCATGAAGAGCCAGTCGGCGTACGAGAGGTGGTTGCTGGCCAGGATCGCGGGGCCCTCGGAGGGGACGTTGGCTGCGCCCTCGACCTGCGGACGGAACACGATGCGCAGCACGGGACCGATGGCGATCCACTTCAGGAACCAGTAGAACACCGTTGACTCACCTGCCTTCCCCCGCGCGACCCGGACGCTCGAAGCCTAGACCCTCGAGGCCACCTTCCCCACCCCGCAGAAGGCTGCCGACCTTCGGGCACAATCGCGCCCATGACGACCGACTCCCACGCTGCCCCGTTCAGCGCACCGGCGCGGCCCGAGCTCACGGGCGGCCGCCGGATCGCCGTGGTGCTCAGCCACGGCTTCACCGGTTCGCCGGCCTCGATGCGCCCCTGGGCCGAGGCCCTCGCCGAGCGCGGGTACGGCGTGGAGCTCCCGCTCCTGCCCGGGCACGGCACCACCTGGCAGCAGATGAACGGCACCACCTGGGACGACTGGTACGCCCAGGTCACCGGGGCTTTCGAGAAGGCCCTCGGGGAGAACGACGCCGTGGCGGCCTGCGGGCTGTCGATGGGCGGTGGCCTGGTGCTGCGGCTGGCGGCAGACCACCCGGACCGGGTTGCGGCCGTCGTGGTGGTGAACCCGATGGTGATCACGCGCCGCAAGGACGTGCTCGCGCTGCCCGTGCTCAAGTGGCTGGTGCCCTCCTTCCCCGGCATCACCAACGACATCAAGAAGCCCGGGGTGGAGGAGCACGGGTACACCCGGACCCCGCTCAAGGCCGCGGACTCGATGTTCCGGGCCGGGCGGGTGCTCGCACGCGACCTGCACCGGATCACCGCCCCGCTCCTGGTGTTCCACTCCGAGGAGGACCACGTCGTCGACGACGCGACGGTGCCCCTGATCGCCGAACGGGTCTCCTCGACCGACGTCACCGAGCGCACCCTGCGCGAGAGCTACCACGTGGCGACCCTCGACAACGACGCCCCCCAGATCTTCGAGGAGTCGGCCGCGTTCATCGCCCGCGCCACCGCCTGACGTACCGTGGCATCGTGAGCAGACAGGACGAGGACGACGCCTGGCGCTCCATCGTGGAGAACTACGGAGAGCGCGCGGAGGTCGACCCCGCGCCGGCCGGGACCGACCCGGAGCCGGCGTACGACGCCGACGACGCCGAGGCCGAGGTCGACGACTGGAGCGAGCCCGACGACGAGCGCTTCGTCCCGCCGCCGCCCCCGCCGCTCCCCCGCCCGACGCCGGTGCGGCTCGCGGCGTGGATCGGCGTCTTCGGCGCCCCCGCGGTGCTGCTGGTGGTCATGGTGCTCGCGCTGCCCTTCCCCTCGTGGCTCGAGAAGGGCCTCGTGGGCTACTTCGTGGCCGGGTTCCTCTACCTCGTGTTCACCATGGAGCGGGGGCCGCGGGACCCCTGGGACAACGGCGCCCGCGTCTGACCCTCGTCGCTAGGCTGACGAGCGTGAGCGTCAGCGAGACCGTGGAAGTGGCCGGCCACCTCATCGACAGCGGGGTCCTCGGCCCGATCCTCGACGACATCCGCGAGTACGGCGGCGACTACGTCATCGACAAGTTCGAGGTCGGCCGCGGGGCCCACGCCCACTCGCGCGCCACCATCACCGTGACCACCGATGACGACGAAGCGCTGCAACGCCTGCTGATGCGACTGCAGACGCGCGGAGTCAACCAGGTCGACCCGGGCGAGGCGGCGGTGGCCACCGCCGAACTCGACGGCGTGTTCCCGGACGGCTTCTACTCCACCACCAACCTGCCGACGAAGGTGCGGCTGGCAAGTCGGTGGTACGACGTCGTCAATCCCGAGATGGACTGCGGCCTGGTCGTCGAGACCGAGAACGAGGTCCCCGTGCGCATCGTCACCCTCCCGATGTCCGACGTCAGGGCCGGGATGAGCGTCGTGACCGGGGCCTCCGGGATCCGGGTGCAGGTGCCGCAGGCGGCCCGGGACGACGAGACGTTCGGCTTCATGGAGTCCGACGTCTCCTCCGAGAAGCCCCAGGCCGTGCTGGTGCGTCAGGTCGCGGAGGGGATGCGGGAGGCGCGGGCCGCCGGCAAGAAGGTGCTGTGGGTCGGCGGTCCCGGAGTCGTGCACACCGGGGCGGCGCCGGCGATGGTGGCCATGGTGCGGGCCGGTTTCGTCGACGTGCTGTTCGCCGGCAACGCCCTGGCGACCCACGACATCGAGGCCGCCCTCTACGGCACCAGCCTGGGCGTCGACCTCTCCATGGGCCGCGGCGTCGAGCACGGCCACGAGCACCACATCCGCGCCCTGAACACGATCCGCAAGGAGGGCTCGATCCGGGCCGCGGTGGAGAACGGCGTGCTGGAGGGCGGGATCATGCACGCCCTGGTCGTCAACGACAAGAGGTTCGTCCTGGTCGGGTCGGTCCGCGACGACGGCCCGCTGCCGGACGTCCACACCGACGTGATCGAGGGCCAGCGGGCGATGCGGGCCGAGCTCGAGGACGTCGGTTTCTGCCTGATGGTGGCGACCATGCTGCACTCCGTGGCGACGGGCAACATCCTGCCCGCCTCGATCCCGCTCGTCTGCGTCGACATCAACCCCGCCACGGTCACCAAGCTCTCCGACCGGGGCTCGTCCCAGGCGCGCGGCATCGTGACCGACGTGGGGCTGTTCCTCGAGCAGCTCGCCGTGGAGCTGGTGCCGGAGTACCGCCGCGCCTGATCGGATCGTCGGTGGTCGAGCGAGCCGCGACGGCTACCGACTCACAAGGAGCGGCGGGCGAGCTCGGCCGCGCCGACCGCGCCGGCCTCGGGACCGAGCCGGGCCGCCAGCACCGGCGGTACGGCGCGGTGACCGGCCGCGACCACCGACCGCTCCAGCTCCACCCGCGCGGGGTCGAGCAACCGGTCCCCCGCGGCCGACACCCCGCCGCCCACCACGATGCGGTGCGGGTCGAGTGCGGCCACGAGGTTGGCCAGGCCGACCCCGAGCCAGTGCCCGACGGAGCCGAACGCCTGGCGGGCGACGAGGTCGCCGTCGCCGGCGGCGTCGGTGACCATCGGCCCGGTGAGCCGGTCCGGGTCGCCGCCGCAGGCCTCGGTGAGGACCGAGGGCTCGAGCCCGATCTGCGCTCGGGCGTAGCGGACCAGCGCGCCGCCGCTGGCGTACTGCTCCCAGCACCCCCGGCCTCCGCACTCGCAGGGCTGGCCGTCCGGGACGACCCTCATGTGCCCGAACTCCCCCGCCATGCCGTTGCGGCCGCGGAGCACCCGGCCCTCGACCAGGATGGCGCCTCCGATGCCGGTGCCCATCGTCACCACGACGGTGGTGCCGTCCCCGCCGGCCACGCCGTACGTCGCCTCGGCCACCGCCGTGCAGTTGGCGTCGTTGTCGAGCGCGACCGGGACCCCCCAGCGTTCGGTGAGACGGCCGCGCAGCTGCTCGCCCCGCCAGGGCAGGTGGGGCGCGAACACCACCCGCTCGCCGGACTGGTCGACGAACCCCGCAGCCGCCACGCCGATCGCCGCGATGTCCTCACCGTCTGCCACGGACCGGACGGCGTCGGTCATCACGTCCTCGACGACGGCGGCGTCGACGAGCCGCCCGGGGGTCCTGGCCAGCACCGAGCGCACCACGTCCCCCGTGGGCGACACCACGGCGGCGAGGACCTTGCTACCGCCGACGTCGACCCCCACGACCACCGACACGGCGGCTACCTGCGGGCCAGGTCGGCGGCGCCGATCATGCCCGCACGGTTGCCGAGCGCCGCCAGCCGAACCTCGGCGAGCGGCCGGTAGGGCAGCCCCGGGAGGTGCCGCGCGAACGCGTCCCGCAGCGGTTCGAGGATCAGGTCGCCGGCGTCGCCGACTCCACCTCCGACCGCGACGGCGGCGGGGTCGAGGACGGTCGCGAGCGCGGCGATCCCCTCGCCCAGCCACCGGCCGAGGTTGGCCAGCTGCTGGATCGCGAAGTCGTCGCCCGCCTGGGCGGCCTGGGTGATCATCGGGCCGTCGATCGCGTGGGGATCGCCGCCGGCCAGCTCGACCAGCGCGTCGGCTGCGTGTCCGCCGCCGGCGGCCGCTGCCCGTGCGTTGCGCACGAGGGCCGTGCCGCTGCCGTACTGCTCGAGACAGCCGTGCTTGCCGCAGCCACACAGCTGCCCGTCACGGACCACGCGGAGGTGGCCGATCTCGGCGCCCACCCCGAACGCTCCCCGGTAGAGCTCGCCGTCGAGGACGATGCCGCCACCGACGCCGGTGCCGACGGTGACGAGGAGGAGGTCGTCGACGTCGTGGCCGGCGCCGTAGGTGAACTCTCCCCAGGCTGCCGCGTTGGCGTCGTTCTCGATCACGACCGGGAGGTCCAGGCGAGGCTCGAGCTCGGCCCTCAGGTCGACGTTGCGCCAGGCCACGTTGGGTGCGAAGAGGATCGTCGAGCGCGTGCGGTCGACGTATCCCGCCGCCCCCACGCCCACCGCCTCGATCGGGTGCTCGGCGCGCAGGTCCGTGACCAGCTCGACGATGGCTTCCTCGATGGCCTCGACCTGCTCGGCAGGCGACTCGACCGTCGCGTGGGCGAGGACCTGGCCGTCGCGGTCGACGACCCCGCCGGCGATCTTGGTCCCGCCGACGTCGATCCCGCAGGCCAGGGTCACCGGGTCTCCTCCGGCCAGTCGCCCCCGTCGAGATCGATGTGCTCCACGCCGTCCCGCCGGGCACCACCCGCGCCCGCGTCGTGGGTGCTCGCGGCCGCGAGGATGCCGGCCGCGGCCTGCATCAGGTTCGCAGCCGCCATCGCGAGGTGGGTGCGGACCTCCGGGCTGGCGAGGCGTACGACGTGCATGGTGCGGCAGATCGGGCAGTAGGTGCACTCCTCGGCGCCCGTGGCGATGTGCTCGTTGACCTCGTGGGCGGACGCGGCCGCCTGGGAGGCCATTCCGGACAGACCGTGGCCGATGTCGGGCCCGTGGTCGCGCGCCCAGTCCGACAGTGCGCCGAAGAGCTTGACGGCCTCGTCGGCCACGCTGCCGACCTGCTCGTCCGGCCCCTCGCCCGCGGCGTCTCGGGACTCGTTCACGTGTTCCTCTCCTCGAACCTGACCTGCAGCTCCCCCTCCTCGACCCGCGCCCCGGCGACCCGGTAGCGGGCCAGGCCGGAGGGCAGCGTCAGCAGGCGACGATACGACCCGACGGTCAGCACCAGCTCGTCGCCGTTCCTGGCCAGGTCGACCTCGGCGCGCGAGACGAACGGCAGGGCGAGGGACAGCTGCGCGCCCGAGTGGTTGCGGGTGATCCGGAAGGGCCCGTCGCCTTGGGGGGCGGCGAGCGGGTCGTCCTCGCCGTAGACGTCAGCGGCGAGCTCGGCGAGGGCGTCCACCCCCACCGGTTCCCCGGAACGGTAGACCGACTGCCACACCGGCAGTCCCGCGAACGACTGGGCCACCTGCGCCAGCACGGCGTCCTGGGCCCTGACCCACCCGGCCCGCCAGTCATCGGCGCCCTCGGCCGGGAAGACCCGGTTGGCGATCACGCCGTCGACGCGGTACCCGAACAACGACAGGGTGGTGAACGACCGCCGGGCCTCCGCCAGGACGACGTTCTCGGGCGTCAGCACCAGGCGGACGCTCGCATGTGGCCCCGAGAGAAGGCTGCGGACCTCGTCTAGCTCGAAGTGCAGCCGCTCCACCGCGTCGAAGACCGACTCCTCCGGCATCGGCACCCCTGCTGCACGGGACAGGACGGGCTTGAGCGCCTTCACGACTCGCCGCTCCACCGGGAACACCCGCTGCATGTACCACCCCAGGGCCTCGGGCAGCGCGAGCAGGCGCAGCGTCTCCGCCGTGGGAGCGCAGTCGACCACGATGGCGTCCCACTCGCCGGAGAGCGCATGCAGCCGGAGCTCGAGCAGTGCCAGCACCTCCTCGGCGCCGGGGATCACGGTCATCTCCTCGGCGGCGATCGGATCGACCCCGGCGACGTCGAGCACCGACAGGAGGTAGCCCTGGATCTCCGACCAGGACTGCTCGAACCGGAGCTGGGCGTCGACCTGCTGCACGAAGAGGTTGTCGGCCACCTGTGTCGGCTCGGACCCGACCTGTGCCCCGAACGCGTCTGCCAGCGAGTGGGCCGCGTCCGTGGAGAGCACGAGCGTCCGCTGCCCCTTCGCAGCGGCGAGCGCCGACGTACCGGCGGCGATCGTGGACTTGCCGACGCCGCCCTTGCCGGTGAAGAGGAGGATCCGCACTGACCGGCTCAGAGCGACTCGACGCGCTTCTTGAGACCCTTCAGCGCGGTGTCGATCAGGATCTTCTCGCCCTTGCGCTTGAGCATCCCGATCAGCGGGATCGACACGTCGAGCGCCAGCCGGTACGTGACCTCGGTGGAGCCGTTGCCCAGGTCCCGCAGGACGTAGGCACCGTCGAGGGAGCGCAGCATCTTGCCGGAGACCAGGCTCCAGGTGACCTGCTCGTCACCCTTCCACTCGTAGGCGAGGGTGTACTCGTCGCGGATCGGCGACACGTCGAGGACGAAGAAGACCTGGTCCGCCCAGCCGTCGGCACCCTCGGCCACCACCTCGGCCTTCTTCACGCCCTTGGCCCACTCGGGATAGGCCTCGAAGTCGCCGATCACGGCCATGACAGCCGCCGGCTCGGCGTCCACGACGATCGAGGAGGTGGTCTGTTCGGCCATTTCGCGAGCGTACCGGACCTGTGCCCGCCCGCAGGACACCGGTAACCTGCCGCGTGACTTCTCGTCGGCGACCACCGGAGGCCCTGTGCGTGAGTACTCCACGCCCCTGACGATCGAGGTTCCCCGTCGAGGGAACCTCACCGATGACGTCGTCAGGAACGCCCGCGAGGCCGCGTCCGCGGTGGTGTTCAGCCGACGCGTGAACGGCCAGTGGCAGGACGTCACGGCAGCGCGGTTCCTGGGTGAGGTCAGCGCCGTCGCCAAGGGCCTCGTCGCCGCCGGGATCGAGCCCGGTGATCGGGTCGCACTGATCTCGCGTACCCGCTACGAGTGGACCCTCGTCGACTACGCCATCTGGTTCGCCGGCGCGGTGACGGTCCCGATGTACGAGACCTCCTCCGCCGACCAGATCGCCTGGATCCTGCGCGACTCCGGGGCGCGGGCCGTGATCGCCGAGGGCCAGGGGCATCTCGCCCGGATCGCGGAGGGACGGGGCGACCTGGAGCAGCTCAACCACGTGTGGGCGTTCGACGACAATGCGCTCGACGTGCTGACCCGGCTCGGGGCGGACATCTCCGACGACGACCTGGACAAGCGCCGCACCACCGCGACCCCGCTCGACCTGGCCACGCTGATCTACACGTCGGGGACCACCGGGCGGCCGAAGGGCTGCATGCTGACCCACGGGAACTTCATGTTCGAGCTCGGTGTCGCGGTCGACGAGCTCCAGGAGCTGTTCGGCGAGGACGGCGCGACGCTGCTCTTCCTGCCCCTGGCGCACGTGCTGGCCCGGATCGTCCAGGTGGGCTGTGTGAGATCCCGCACCCGGCTGGCCCACAGCGCCGACATCGCGACGCTCCTCCCCGATCTGGCCGCCTACCGGCCCACGTTCGTCCTCGCGGTGCCACGCATCTTCGAGAAGATGTTCAACGTCGCCTCCCAGCGCGCCACCGCCGACGGACGCGGCCGACTGTTCGACCGGGCCGCCGAGACCGCCATCGCGTGGTCGCGCGGGCTGGACAGGGGCGGGCCCTCCCTGGCCGTCCGCGCCCGGCATGCGGCGTACTCACGCCTCGTCTACGGCCGGCTGAGGGAGGCACTCGGCGGCTGCCGGTACGCCGTCTCCGGCGGGGCCCCGCTGGGCGACCGCCTCGGCCACTTCTACCGCGGCATCGGCCTGACCGTCCTCGAGGGCTACGGGCTGACCGAGACGACCGCCGCGATCACGGTGAACACCCCGGAGGCGCACAAGGTCGGCACCGTGGGCCGGCCGCTGCCCGGCACCGCGGTCCGGGTGGCCGACGACGGAGAGCTCATGTGCCGGGGCGGCCAGGTGTTCGCCGGGTACTGGAACGACGAACCCGCCACCGCCGAGGTGCTCGAGCGGGACGGGTGGCTGCACACCGGCGACGTCGGGGAGGTGGACGACGAGGGGTTCGTCAGGATCACCGGGCGCAAGCGCGAGATCCTGGTGACCGCTGGTGGCAAGAACGTCGCCCCGGCCATGCTCGAGGACCGGCTGCGCGCCCACTGGCTGGTCAGCCAGTGCCTCGTCGTGGGCGACGGCCAGCCCTTCATCGCCGCCCTGGTGACCCTCGACCAGGAGTCTGCCGCCGAGTGGGCTGCTGCCAACGGGAAGTCCCGGCGCGTGTCCGACCTGGCGAGCGACGCCGACCTGCGGGCAGAGATCGCGGCCGCGGTGGACGAGGCCAACCAGGCGGTCTCCCGGGCCGAGTCGATCCGCAAGTTCACGATCCTCGACCACGACTGGACCGAGGAAGGCGGCCAGCTCACGCCGAGCCTGAAGCTGAAGCGCAGTGTCGTGCTGCGCCAGTGCCGCGACGAGATCGCCGACCTCTACCAGGCCTGACGGCCGACTCCCAGCAGCCCCACGCGCGACCCGAACCACACGGGTATCACGAAATCGCCCCGCGAGGCCGGCTTTCCTCCTACAGTTGAAGTGTGCTCGTCGTGGCATCTCGGGACTCGGGGCTCGACGGCGCACTATTCACTCACCACCTCGAAGGGCTGGGCTGTCGATGAACCGCCGCACCGTACTGCTGCTTGCGGCTGCGCTCGTCGCCGCGTTGGGCACCGCGCTCGTCTTCCTCTACGTCAAGGGGGCCGACAACCGCGCCGAGGAGCGGTTCGAGACCGTCGAGGTGCTGCGGGCGGTGACCACCATCGAGCAGGGTGAGAGCATCGACGACGCCGCCACCAACGGAAAGCTCGCGCTCGAGGCGGTGGCCAAGAACGACGTCCTGCCCAACAGCCAGACCAGCACGGAGGCACTCTCCGGGCAGGTGGCGGTCACCACGATCTACCCCGGAGAGCAGATCATCTCGGACAAGTTCGGGCCGGCCGCCGAGGCGCTCGCCGCCAAGTCCGATCTGGACGTCCCCAAGAACGACATCGCCATCTCGGTGAACCTCACCGATCCCGGCCGCGTGGCCGGCTTCATCAACCCCGGCTCCGAGGTCACGGTCTTCTTCACCGGGACGCCGGGCAGCGGCATCGGCTTCTCCCGGATGCTGCTCCCCCAGGTGACCGTCCTCGGCGTGGGCTCCACCACGACCACCACCAAGACGACGACCACGGCCGAGGGCGAGCAGACCACGTCCGAGATCCCGCAGACCCTGCTGACCCTGGCCGTGTCCAAGGAAGAGGCCGAGAAGGTCCACTTCGCCGTCGCCAACGGCGAGGTCGTCCTCGGCCTCCGCACGCCGGACAGCTCGATCAAGCCCGGCCCGGGCGCCACCTTCGACAACGTCTTCAAGTGAGGTGACATGCCCGTCGTCGTCGACCAGGACACCGAGACCCTGGCCCTGCTGCTGAAAGCCGTCCCCTCGGGAGGGCACGGCATCGAGTTCTTCGACCGCCTGGAGCCCTGGCTGGCCAACCGCCCCGAGGAGTACGTCGTCGTGCTCGGGCCCCACGTCGACATCGCCGACGCCCTCTCGATGTCGAACGGGATGCGGCTCTCGCGTCCGGCAACCAGCGTCGTGCTCGTGCGCGAAGACGTGGATGCCATGGTGCTGCGGGAGGCGATGCAGGCCGGCGTCCGCGACGTCGTCCAGTCCGGCGACCCGGACGCGATCACCGATGCGGTCGAGCGTGCCTACCAGCTCTACGTCGCCCTGCGCGGCCCCGGGGGCGCGATCCACAGCGGCCGAATCGTCACCGTCTTCTCGCCCAAGGGCGGGGTCGGCAAGACCACGATGGCGGTCAACCTCGCCCTCGCCCTGACCGACCGGGGCGCCCGCAAGGTGTGCCTGGTGGACCTCGACCTCGCCTTCGGCGACGTCGCCATCACGCTGCAGCTGTTCCCCAGCCACTCGATCGAGCACGCGATCGGCTCCGAGGACTCCCTCGACGGTCCGATGCTCGACTCGTTGCTGACCCGCCACCCCGACTCGCTGATGGTGCTGGCTGCCCCCAGCCACCCCGACGTCCTCGACCGGGTGACCGGGGCGCTGGTCTCGCGGGTGCTGCGGCAGCTCCGCGAACAGTTCGACTTCATCGTGGTCGACACCGCTCCTGCGTTCGACGACCAGACCCTGACCGCCCTGGACGAGACCGACGAGTGCGTCATCGTGGCTACCCTCGACGTTCCCACCCTCAAGAACGTCAAGGTGGCCCTCGAGACCCTCGAGGCCCTCAACATCGCCCCGGGACATCGCCACCTGCTGCTGAACCGGGCCGACGACCAGGTCGGGCTCGGCCCGGAGAAGGTGGAGACGATCCTGGGCATGCCGGTGGCCGCGCTGATCCCCACCTCGCTGGACATCGCCGCCGCGACCAACGCCGGCACCCCCATCCTGGCCGCCAACCCGGGCCACGTCTCGAGTGCCGCGCTGCGGAACCTCGCCGGCAGGCTGACCGGTGAGCCCGCCGCACCCGTTGCGGCCGCGGACAGGCGTGTCGCAGGCGACGAACGGGGCGCCCGCCGATTCCGGAAGCGCAGGTGAGCAGACCATGAGCAGCCTGGGAGACCGGCTCGCCGCCGCGCGCAGGGCGCGCACCGACGAGCGAGTCGAGGCCGACCCCGACGCCGGCCTGGAGTGGGCGCGGGACACCTCGCAGCAGGGACCGTCGGTCGATCCGACGCAGTCCCACGACGACGGAGCCTTTGCCGAGGCCCCGCCGGCTCCCGTGGTGGGCAAGCGCCGCGCCGACGTCTCGTCCGAGCAGCAGCCGCCGGCAGCACATCGACCTGTGACCACGCATTCAGGTCCGCCCGCCGAGTCCATGGGTGCGCGCCGGTCGCTGCGTGCCGCTGGTGACCAGCTCGAGGAGCTCAAGGTGACCGTGCACGCCGAGCTGCTCAAGCAGCTCGGCCCGCAGCTCTACACCTCCGACATGGACCAGCAGGAGCTCGACCACCGGGTGCGCGCGGTCCTGGCTGACGTCCTGGCGACCCAGGACCGCCCGATCAGCAACAAGGAACGCAACCGGATCATCCAGGAGATCAGCGACGACATCCTGGGCTACGGGCCGATCGAGCCGTTCCTGCGCGACGAGGACGTCTCCGAGGTCATGGTCAACGGGCACGACAACATCTGGCTCGAGAAGAAGGGCAGGCTCGTGTGTGCCGACGCCCAGTTCGACGACGAGGGTCACCTGCGCCGCACGATCGACAAGATCGTCTCCCGGATCGGGCGACGGGTCGACGAGTCCAGTCCCATGGTGGACGCGCGGCTCCCCGACGGCAGCCGGGTCAACGCGGTCATCCCTCCTCTGGCGGTGGACGGGTCCGCGCTGACGATCCGGAAGTTCGCAGCCGACCCGCTCACGGTCCAGAACCTCATCGACTTCGGGTCGCTGTCCCCGCAAACCGCCGACTTCCTGGACGCCTGCGTGCGCGGCCGGCTGAACGTCATCGTCTCCGGCGGTACCGGTGCCGGGAAGACCACCACCCTCAACGTCCTCTCGTCCTTCATCCCGAACGACGAGCGCATCGTCACCATCGAGGACGCGGCCGAGCTCCAGCTCAAGCAGGAGCACGTGGTGCGGCTGGAGTCGCGACCGGCGAACATCGAGGGCAAGGGCGCGGTCACGATCCGCGACCTGGTCAAGAACAGCCTGCGCATGCGCCCCGACCGCATCATCGTCGGCGAGGTCCGCGATGCGTCAGCCCTCGACATGCTGCAGGCCATGAACACCGGTCACGACGGGTCCATCTGCACCCTGCACTCCAACGGTCCGCGCGACACCCTCGCCCGCATGGAGACCATGGTGCTGATGGCCGGGATGGACCTGCCGATGCGTGCCATCCGCGAGCAGGTCGCCTCCGCGGTGGACCTGATCGTCCACCAGGCCCGTCTCAAGGACGGCTCCCGCCGGATCACGCACATCACCGAGGTGGAGCGGATGGAGGGTGACGTGATCACCCTCCAGGACGTCTTCCTGTTCGACCACTCGGCCGGGTTCGACCGTGACGGCAAGGCCCAGGGGCGGATGCGCTCGACCGGCCTCCGCCCGAAGTTCCTGGAGAAGATGGCCCACGCCAACGTGACGGTCGATCCGATGCTCTTCGCGACGGACCGCCTCTGATGTCCGCCGCGGCCCTCATCCGGGGAGTGCTGCTCAC
>NZ_DASSXS010000073.1:0-29447 GCF_035703625.1 Nocardioides sp.
CCCTCAGCTCCACTCCTGAGGGCCGCCCACGGGCGGCCCTTTTCATGCGCCGGGAAACCACCCGCACGGGTCTCCCGTGCCCGCCGTGCCCGTGGGAGCCTGAAATGGCGACGTTTTGCCGCGCGAATGCCGGCCTGCCGATGGCTGGCGGGAGGGAGCGTGCGAGATGAGCAGGTTGGCTTCGATCTCGGCCGTGGTCGTCGGGATCGTCATGGTGATCGCCGGGATCGTCACGTGGGTGGTCATCACGAACACGTTGTCCGGGCAGAAGATCACGGTGTCGGACGACGCCGGCTGCCTCGCCGGCGACGAGGTGAACGGCCCGTTCTCGGCGTTCTGCCAGGCGGAGGTGATCGACAAGCACACCCAGGAGATCACCGGCGGCCTCACCTATGCCGAGCTCGACCAGGACGACCCGAACCGCGCGACCGCCATGGACTCCGCGTTCCTGCAGGCCTCGCTGTTCACCTCGGTCGTGGCCTACGGGGTCGCGGCGCTGGCCTTCGTCCTCGGAATCGTCCTGACGCTGCTCGGTTTCGCCCTGCGCTCGCCGGTGCGGGCACCGCCGGACACCGCGGCGACCTGACCCGGCGTTCAGCCACCCAGGATCCCGGTCAGGGCCCGCACCGCCTCCTCGGCCGAACCGGCGACCTGCACCTCGGGGCCGGCGAAGGCGGGCAGGTCGGTCCCGATCGTGACGACGGGTACGCCGGTGCGCGCGGCGAGCGCGACCTCGGAGAGGGTGCCCCACGACCCGCCGATCGCCAGCACCGCGTCGGCGGAGCGGACCAGCAGGGCGTTGCGCATCTCGCCCATCCCGGTCGGCAGCACGATCGCGTGGCCGGGGGAGGCGTCGGCCCGGTCGACGCCGGGCAGGATCGCGACCGCCGTACCGCCTGCCTCGTCGACGCCGGCCGCGGCCGCGGCCATGACCCCGCCGAGGCCCCCGGTGAGTACCAGCCAGCCGCGCTCGGCGAGCAGGCGTCCGGCGGTCGTCGCGGTCTCGACGAGTGAGGGGTCGCGGGGCTCGCCGGCCCCGCTGACCAGGACGTACGGCGCCGCCATCAGGTGATGGTCATGCCGCCGTCGACCGGCAGGGTCTGGCCGGTGACGTAGCCCGCGGCGTCGGAGGCGAGGAACACGACGGCGGCCGCCAGCTCGGCCGGGTCGCCCTTGCGGCCGACCGGGATCCGACCCTCCTGGGACTCCAGGTAGCCGTCCGGGTACTGCTCGGTCATCTCGGAGGCGAAGAAGCCGGGGGCGATCGCATTGACCCGGATCCCCTTTCGACCGGTCCACTGCTGGGCCAGGTCGCGGGTCATGCCGATCAGCCCGGCCTTGGACGAGGCGTACGCCGCCTGGGGGAGTCCCGCCGTGGTGAGCCCGAGGACCGAGGAGATGTTGATGATGCTGGAGCCGGGCTGCATCACCCGGCCGCAGGCCTGGGCCATCCAGTAGCAGCCGTTGAGGTTGACGTCGATGACCGAGCGGAACTGCTCGGGGCTCTCGCGGGTGGCGGGCACGGCGGTGCCGACCCCGGCGTTGTTGACGAGGACGTCGACCCGGCCGAACTCCGACATGGCGGCCTCGACCAGCGCCGTGCAGGACTCCGGGTCGGCCACGTCGGTGGCGACCGCGAGTGCGCGTCGGCCCGCGTTGCGCACCAGCCCTGCCGTGTCCTCCAGGCGCTCGGCCCGGCGGGCGCCGAGCACCACGTCGGCGCCGGCCTCCGCGAGACCCCGGGCGAACGCGACCCCCAGCCCGGAGGAGGCGCCGGTGACGATCGCGACCCTGTCGTCGAGCCGGAACATGTCGGTGACAGTCATGAGTGGACCCTAGGGCAGCGGGGAGGTCGCGGCGAGACCTGAAGGCGGGCAGGCGCTACCATGGCTGCATGCGGAGGATCCTGCTCCTTACCTAGCCGCATCGGTGAGCACACCCCGATGCGGCTGCCCCTCGTGCACGAGGGGCTTTTTTGTGCGCTGGATCCACCCACCGACGCGAAAGAGACGACGATGAGCGACCAGGCAGAGCAGGAGCGGGAGACGTACGACGTCCACGCCGTCCAGGACAAGTGGCGCAAGGTCTGGGCCGAGCTGGACCAGTTCCGCGCCGACGACGACTCGGAGCGCGAGAAGCGCTATGCGCTGACTATGTTCCCCTACCCGAGCGGTGACCTGCACATGGGTCACGCCGAGGTGATGGCGCTGCACGACGTGGTCGCGCGCTACTGGTGGCACCAGGGCTACGAGGTGCTCAACCCGATGGGGTTCGACTCCTTCGGCCTGCCCGCCGAGAACGCCGCGATCAGGAACGACGCCCACCCGGCGACGTACACCTACGGCAACATCGAGACCCAGCGGCAGTCGTTCGACGAGTACGCCTGCGCCTTCGACTGGTCGCGCACCCTCAACACCAGCGACCCTGAGTACTACCGCTGGACCCAGTGGCTGTTCCTGAAGTTCCGTGAGCGCGGGCTGGCCTACCGCAAGAACAGCCCGGTCAACTGGTGCCCCAACGACCAGACCGTGCTGGCCAACGAGCAGGTCGTCGGCGGCCAGTGCGAGCGCTGTGGCGCCGAGGTCACCAAGCGCGAGCTGACCCAGTGGTACTTCAAGATCACCGACTACGCCCAGGAGCTGCTGGACGAGCTGGACAACCTGGCGCCGACCTGGCCCGAGCGTGTCATCACCGCGCAGCGGAACTGGATCGGCCGGTCCGAGGGCGCGCACGTGGACTTCGTGGTCGAGGGCCGCGAGGAGCCGCTGACCGTCTACACGACCCGGCCGGACACGCTGTTCGGGGCGACGTTCATGGTCGTCGCGGCCGACGCGCCGCTGGCCGCAGACCTGGTGGCCGACGAGCACCGGGAGGAGTTCGAGGCGTACCGCGACGAGGTGCGCAGGGCGACCGAGATCGACCGGCTGGCCTCCGACCGGCCCAAGACCGGCGTCTTCCTGGGCCGGCACGCGACCAACCCGCTGACCGGCACCCGGATCCCCGTCTACGCCGCCGACTACGTGCTGGCCGACTACGGCACCGGCGCGATCATGGCGGTCCCGGGCCAGGACCAGCGCGACTGGGACTTCGCGACGGCGTTCGACCTGCCGATCATCCGCACCGTCGAGCCGCCGGCCGACTGGGAGGGTGAGGCCTACGTCGGTGAGGGCCCGGCGGTCAACTCCGCGAACGACGAGATCGACCTGTCCGGCCTGGGCGTCGACGAGGCCAAGGCCACGACGATCGCCTTCCTGGAGGGCAAGGGGCTGGGCCGCGGCACGGTGAACTTCCGGCTGCGCGACTGGCTGCTGTCCCGGCAACGCTTCTGGGGGCCGCCGATCCCGATCGTGCATTGTGAGGCGTGCGGGGAGGTCGCCGTACCCGACGACCAGCTGCCGGTCACCCTGCCGGAGCTGAAGGGCGCCGACCTGAAGCCCAAGGGCGTCTCGCCCCTGGCGGCGGCGACCGAGTGGGTCAACGTCGAGTGCCCGTCCTGCGGGGGACCCGCACGCCGGGACTCGGACACGATGGACACGTTCGTCGACTCGTCGTGGTACTTCCTGCGCTACTGCTCGCCGCAGGACCACACCCAGGCCTTCGACCCCGAGCTGGTCCGGAAGTGGATGCCGTGCGACATCTACATCGGCGGGGTGGAGCACGCCGTGCTGCACCTGCTGTACGCGCGCTTCTTCACCAAGGTGCTGCGCGACATGGGGCTGCTGGACTTCGGCGAGCCGTTCACGGCGCAGCTGAACCAGGGCATCGTCATCAACCGCGGCAAGAAGATGAGCAAGTCGCTGGGCAACGGCGTCAGTCTGGGGGACCAGCTGGCGGAGTACGGCGTCGACGCGGTACGGCTGACGATGGTGTTCGCGGGTCCGCCCGAGGACGACATCGACTGGGCGGACATGGCGCCCGGCGGATCGCTGCGGTTCCTGCAACGGGCCTGGCGGCTGTCCGGGGACGTCGCGTCACCGGCCGGCACCGCTCCCGAGGGCGGCGACGCCGCCCTGCGCAGGGCGACCCACCGGACGCTGCACGAGGCGGCCCAGCTGATCGAGTCGCACCGGTTCAACGTGATGGTCGCGCGGACCATGGAGCTGGTGAACACCACGCGCAAGGCGATCGACTCCGGATGCGGGCCGGCCGACCCGGCGGTCCGCGAGGCGGTCGAGGCGGTGGCGATCCTGCTGTCGCTGGTCGCGCCCTACGCGTCCGAGGAGATGTGGTCCCGGCTGGGCCACGAGCCGTCGGTGGCCCGCGCCGGCTGGCCGGCCGTCGACCCGGCCCTGCTGGTCGAGGACGCGGTCACCTGCGTGGTGCAGGTCCAGGGCAAGGTCCGGGCCCGGCTGGAGGTGTCGCCCGACATCTCCGAGGCCGACCTGGAGTCCGCCGCCCTGGCCGACCCCGGCGTCGTACGCGCCCTGGACGGCCGGAGCGTGCGGAAGGTGATCGTGCGCGCGCCCAAGCTGGTCAACCTCGTTGTCTGATTCCTCGTTGAGTTGGGGATTCCGGACCGTTGAGTGGGGGATTCCTGTCATCGGATGCGACAGGAATCCCCCACTCGAAGGACGCGGATCCCCGATTCAACGAGGAGGCGGCTCCTACGGCCGGTCGAAGCCGAAGGTGTAGCTGCCCGACCCGGTGTAGGACTCCACGCGCCACGAGTAGTAGCCGCTCGTCCCGGAGTAGGTGACCTGCTCGTCGGAGGAGGACGTGATGCCCTGCGCCACGACCACCCACGCGGAGCCGTTCCACTTCTCCAGGTACAGGTCGAAGTCGACGCCGGACGGTCCGTCGAGGCAGCCGACGTGCGTGCCGGAGACGGAGGAGTAGAAGTAGCCGTCCGGGGTCGGGTAGTAGTCGAGGTCACCGGCGCCGCTCAACGAGCCGGAAGCGGTCTCCGGGAGGCTGCTGCAGCCGGTCGGCGTGGGCGGAGGAGTGGTGCCGCCCGGGTCGCTGTAGAGCAGCCGGTTGGGGGAGCCGGTGCCCGGGTTGGACACCACCCCGGTCGTGGCGCTCGAGACGATCGCGTTGTTCACCGTCGCCGGCGAGGCGCCGGGGTTGCCCTGCAGGTAGACCGCGGCCGCTCCCGCGACGTGCGGGGTCGCCATCGACGTACCGCTGATGGTGTTGGTGGCGGTGTCGCTGCCGATCCAGGACGACGTGATGCTCGAGCCCGGGGCGAAGAGGTCGAGACAGCTGCCGATGTTGGAGAAGTCGGAGCGGGCGTCGGTGCTCGTGGTGGACCCGACGGTCAGTCCGGCCGCGACCCGGCTGGGCGAGGAGTTGCAGGCGTTGGCGCCGTAGTCGTTGCCGGCCGCGAGGGCGTAGGTGATGCCGTCGTTGATCGAGTTGCTGACGGCGGTGTCCAGTGCCGAGGAGGCCCCGCCGCCGAGGCTCATGTTCGCCACGGCCGGGGTGCCGGCGGCGTGATTGCCGGTGACCCAGTCGATGCCGGCGATGACGCCCGAGTCGGTGCCGTTGCCCTGGCAGTCGAGGACCCGCACCGCGACCAGGCTGACGTCCTGGGCGACGCCGTACGTCTCGCCTCCGACGGTGCCGGCGACGTGGGTCCCGTGGCCGTGGCAGTCGTCGGTGCCGCGGCCGTCGTTGATGGCGCTGTAGCCCGACGTCGCGCGGCCGCTGAACTCCGCGTGCGTACGCCGCATGCCGGTGTCGATGATGTAGGCCTTCACCCCGGCGCCGGAGCGCTGGTAGGTGTAGGAGTTGTTGAGCGGCCGCGCCCGCTGGTCGATCCGGTCGATGCCCCACGTGGCCGGCGACTGGGTCTCGCTGACCGAGACCGTGCGGTCGGCCTCGATGAACGACACGTGCTTGTTGTGGCGCAGCTGGTCGAGCGCGGAGGCCGGCAGCGTGGCGGCGAAGCCGTCGAGGGCGTTGCTGTAGGTGTGGTGCACCCTGGCGCCCTTCTCCCTCGCCTGGTCCTTCGCGGTCCTGACACTGGCCCGTGACGAGCCCTTGTCGAAGACCACGATGTAGCGGTCGTTGGCGGAGGCGCCGTGGACGGGCGCAGGACCGGCGTCGGCCGGGGTGTGCTGGCCCTTGGCCGGACGGTCAGCGGTGGCCGACGTCGGCGCGAGCACCAGGGCGGCGCTCGTCGTCGCGGCCAGCAGTGCGGCCGCGAGGCGGGGGTGTCGTGCGGACATGGGTGATCCCTTCCCGAGTGAGACTGACCCGCAGAGACTGAACCCGGTGTGGCCTGGGTCACAAGGTGTGCGCGCCCGTTAACAGTTAACTCGGGGAGGCGGGACCGGTCTCGGGCCAGACCCACCGGACGCCCGTGATCCCGGCGGTGCAGTCGGTGTCGACGACGTGCAGGCTGTGCTCGGCATCGAGCTCGAGCGGCTGGCAGTCCCTCCCGTCCCGCACGTGGAAGGCCGCGGCGGGCAGCGCGGCCGGGTCGAACCTCACCTCGAGCAGGTACTGCCGCATCGGCAGCCTGAGCCGACGGGTGTGGCGTACCTCGTGGGGTCGCGGCACCGCGCTGAGCACCTCGTAGTCGACCATCACGGTCTGGCCCCGGCGCAGCGGCGCGAGGAAGACCAGCTCGCACCCGACGATGCCCGAGGTGACGTCGCGGGCGATCGAGCCGAGTCGGCAGCCCCTCAGCGCGCGAATCTCCGGTGGTCCTGACCGGGGATCCTCGAGACAGTGCATGACCACCCGGCGGTCCGGCCCGTCGGACCTGGCGCGCAGCACCTGGCGCACCTGCACCGACACCTGGGACTGGTCGGGTCCCATGGTCACCACGTCGTGGAGGCTGATCCGCTCCAGCTCGGCGTCCCAGCGGGTGTCGAGGCTGCGCAGCACCCGCGTCTGCGGCGGCTCCGGCCAGACCGTGTCCAGGTCCGCGACCCGGCAGCGGCGTCCGCGCTGGCGGGGCGGGGTGAGCGCCCGCTGCAGGCGCCCCCGGTCCAGGTCGAGGAGCTCCTCGAGGTGGGATACGGCGGCCAGGGACTGCTTGCGTCCCGGCTGGCTGCGACCCGACTGCCAGTAGCTCAGCGTCGCCACGCTCACGGTGATGCCGCGGGTCTCGAGACGTTCGCGGATCCGCTCCAGCCCGAGCCCGCGCACCTCGATCGCGGTGCGCAGCACCTCGGCGAAGCTCCCGGACGCATCGGCCACCCGTGACATTGAATCCGCGCTGCCCGCGTGCCGCAAGAGCGGAGCGTGAGGCGAGCCCGTTCGGGCAGGCTTCGCTAGCCTGCCGATGTGTCCCGGATCGTCGTCGTCACCGACTCGACCGCGTCGCTGCCGCAGAAGGTGGTCGCCGAGCGCGGCATCGTCGTCGTACCCCTCCAGGTGGTGATCGGCGCCGACGTCATGGACGAAGGGGCCGAGGGAGCCACCCCTGAGCTGGTCGCCGAGGCCCTGCGGGGGTTCCGCCCGGTGAGCACCTCCCGCCCCTCACCGTCGGTGATGCTCGAGGCCTACGAACAGGCTGCCCGGGAGGGGGCCACGGGGGTCGTGTCGATCCACCTCTCCGGCCAGATGAGCGGGACCTTCGAGTCCGCCCAGCTCGCGGCCCGCGAGGCCTCGATCCCGGTGACCGCCGTGGACACCCGGCAGGTGGGCATCGCGACCGGGTACGCCGTGCTCGCTGCCGTCGACGTGCTCGACGCGGGCGGTTCGGGGGAGGACGCGGCGGCGGCCGCTCGGTCCCGGGCCGCGGCGTCGTCGTCGCTGTTCTACGTCGACACCCTGGAGTACCTCCGACGCGGTGGCCGGGTCGGAGCGGCCGCCGCCCTCCTCGGCGGTGCCCTGGCGGTCAAGCCGCTGCTGACGATCAAGGACGGGGTGGTCGCCACCCTCGAGAAGGTCCGGACGGCCACCCGGGCGCTCAGCAGGCTGGAGGAGCTGGCCGCGCTGGCGGCCGAGGACCGGCAGGTGGACGTGTGCGTCGCCCACCTGGCGAGTCCCGACCGGGCCGGCCAGCTCACCGAACGGCTGGCCGACCGGCTGGCCGACAACCTCTCCGGTCGTGAGGTGTGGTGCGGCGAGCTGGGCGCCGTCCTCGGCGCGCACGTGGGTCCCGGCATGATCGCGGTCTGCGTCGCGCCGGTCCACGAGGCGTGAGCCGCAGCCAGCGGTCGCGGACGGGCGGGCCGATCCGGGCGTGATCGTGTCGCCTCTCCACAGGCGGAGATCTGGGACTTCCGGTGCCGCGCGGTCGTTCCTAGCGTCGACGGCATGGGGAACCGTCGTCCGAGCCAGGAACACCAGGAGGCCGTCGCCCGGCGACTGGCTCAGCTGAGCGCCGAGCTCGACGGCGTCCGCGGCCGGTCTCCGGGCGACCTGACCGCGTCCCGAACGGCGGCACCGCGGGCCGAGACACCCGCGATGCCGCTCAGCCACACCCGGGTCCGGGCCCGACCCGCCCCGGAGCCCGCGCCCGAACCGGTGGCGGAGACGCCGGCCCTGGCGCCGCCCGCACCCTTGGTCGCGCCACCGGGACGCCACGCGTCGCGTCGTCCGGGCCGCAGCATCGCCGACGTGCTCCCGCCGACCGTGCGCGGGCGGGTGGCCCTGGGCCCGGCCCAGCTCGCCCTCGTCGCCTGTGTCGTCGCGGTCGGGCTGGCGGTCACCTGCTGGTGGGTCATCCGCGCCGACGCACGGGAGGTGGCCGCGCCCGTGGTGAGCAACCCCGCCGGAGACCTCGCCACTCCCGCCGTCCCGGCGTCCGAGGAGGCCTCGCCGGCGGCCGCGGGAGAGACCGGCGGCACGGTCACCGTCGACGTCACCGGCCGCGTACGCCGCCCGGGCATCGCCGTGCTCGACGCCGGGGCCCGGGTCATCGACGCGCTCGAGGCTGCCGGTGGTGCGCGGCCAGGGGTCGACCTGACCTCGCTCAACCTCGCCCGGCTGCTCGTCGACGGAGAGCAGATCGTGGTCGGAGAGGTCGCGGCGCCGGCGGGCATCGGGGTCCCCACGACGCCGGCTCCCTCCGGGGCCACGGGAGGCCCGCTGGTCAACATCAACACCGCCGACCAGGCGCTGCTCGAGACCCTGCCCGACGTGGGACCGGTCACGGCGGAGGCGATCATCGCCTGGCGCACCGAGCACGGCGGCTTCACCGCGATCGACGAGCTGCTCGAGGTGGACGGCATCGGCGACGCCACCCTGGCGACCCTCACGCCCCACGTCACGGTGTGAACGATGAGGGCGAGGGCAGCCAGGTCCCCGATCTCCGCCTGCCGATGCTCGGGCTGGCCGCCTGGGCGGGCGGGCTGGCCGGCCACCTGCTCCCGACGGGGCTCGTGGTGGCAGGAGTCGGGGCCGGGGTGGCGGGCGTCCTGGCGGTCCGCGCCCGGCTGCCCGCCGGGCGCGTTGTCACCCTCGGCGGGGTCCTGCTGGTCTTCGCCGCGGTGGCGGCGAGCGCGGTGCTGCGGCAGGCGCAGGTCGAGCACAACCCGGTCGCCGCCCTGGCCGACGAGCAGGCGGTGGCGACCCTCGAGCTGACCGTGACCTCCGACCCGCGGGTCGTCGACGGGAGGTACGCCGAGCAGGTGCTGCTGCGCGGCCGGGTCACGGAGGTCTCCGGGCGGGGCCGGGTGCACGCCCTCGGCACCCCGGTGGTGGTCCTCGCCGACGAGGACTGGGCCCGGCTCGAGCTGGGGAGCACGGTGCGCGCCGTGGGCCGGCTGTCGCCGGCGGACGGTCAGGGGGTCGCCTCCCTCGTGTCGACCCATGGGGCTCCCGAGGTCATCGATCGCCCCGGCTGGTGGTGGCGGGGTGCGGGCGCCGTACGCGCGTCGCTGCGGGACTCGGTCTCACACCGGCCGGCCAGCCAGCGCGCGCTGGTGCCGGCCCTCGTCGACGGCGACGACTCCGGCCTCGACCCGGACCTCGCCGACGACTTTCGCGCGACCGGGCTGACCCACCTGCTCGCGGTGTCGGGCACCAACCTGACGCTGGTGGCCGGGTTCCTGCTGGTGCTGGCGCGCTGGTGCGGGGTCCGCGGCCGGTGGCTGTACCTCGTCGGTGCGCTGGGCATCGTCGGGTTCGTGCTGCTGGCCCGGGGCGAGCCGAGCGTCCTGCGCGCGGCGGCGATGGGGACCGTCGCTCTCCTCGCGATGGGCACCGACGGTCGCCGCCGCGGCGCCCGGGCGCTCGGTGCGGCCGTGCTGGCGCTGCTGCTGATCGATCCGCTGCTGGCCGTGAGTGTCGGATTCGCGCTCTCGGTGACGGCGACCGCCGGCATCCTGCTGCTCGCGCCCGCGTGGCGCGACGCCCTGCGGCACTGGCTGCCCCGGTGGCTCGCCGAGGCGATCTCGATCCCCGCGGCCGCCCAGCTGGCCTGCACGCCGCTCGTGGCCGCCATCTCGGGGCAGGTCAGCGTCGTCGCCGTCGTCGCCAACCTCGCGGCGGCGCCCGCGGTCGGTCCGGCCACGGTCCTGGGGCTGACCGGTGGGCTGGTCGGCTTGCTCTGGCCGGCGGGCGGTGCGGTCGTGGGGACCCTCGCGTCGTGGTGCGTGGGCTGGATCGTGGTGGTCGCCCGTCACGGCGCACGCCTTCCCACGCCGGCCGTCGACTGGGGCACCGGCTTCTGGGCGCTGGCCCTGCTGAGCGTGCTGTCCCTGCTGGTCGCGCTGGCGGCGCCGTACCTGCTCCGGCGACGGTCCACGGGCCTGGCCTGTTGCGGGCTGCTCGTCGTTGCGGTCCTGGTCAGGCCGCCCACGCCGGGCTGGCCCCCGCAGGGATGGGTGCTGGTGGCCTGTGACGTGGGCCAGGGCGACGCCCTCGTGCTGCGCGCCGCGCCGGGGGCGGCGGTCGTCGTCGACGCCGGGCCCGACCCGGCGGCGGTGGACGGGTGCCTGCAGCGGCTCGACGTGGAGTCCATCCCGCTGGTGCTGCTCACCCACTTCCACGCCGACCACGTCGACGGCCTGCCGGGGGTGATGGACGGGCGGGACGTGGCCGCGGTCGAGGTGACCCCCCTGGCCGATCCGCCGGGCGGCGTCGCGGTGGTGTCCGAGGCTGCCCACCGGGCCGGCCTCGAGCCCGCGTCCGCGCCGTACGCCGCAAGCCGCACCGTCGGGGCGGTCCGGCTCCAGGTGCTCTGGCCACCGCCGTCCACGCCCACGACCGGACCGGGTGACGGCAGCACCGCCAACGATGCCAGCGTCGTGCTCCTGGCCGAGGTCGCGGGCGTCCGGATGCTCCTGTGCGGCGACATCGAGCCCGAGGCGCAGGCGGCCCTGGGCCGGACCTGGCCCGGGCTCCGGGTCGACGTCCTCAAGGTCCCCCACCACGGCAGCCGCTACCAGGACCTGCCCTTCCTGCAGGGGCTCGGCGCGCGGGTGGCGGTGGTGAGTGCGGGCGAGGACAACGACTACGGCCATCCGTCGGCAGCGACCCTGGCGCCGCTGGCGGCGAGCGGGGCCGAGGTCCTGCGGACCGACCTCGACGGTGACGTGGCCGTCACGGTCCGCGGCGGGGAGCTGTACGCCGCGACCGGTCGGTGACTGCCGCCGGCGCGGGCCTGGGGGAGGGCTGTGGGAAAGTGGCCCACCATGGCAGGCCCCTCTCCCGCAGA
Source organism: Nocardioides sp. (assembly GCF_035703625.1). Classification (GTDB taxonomy): domain Bacteria; phylum Actinomycetota; class Actinomycetes; order Propionibacteriales; family Nocardioidaceae; genus Nocardioides. Next base: position 11,561 of record NZ_DASSXS010000073.1, read on the forward strand.
CGTCCTCGGCCGGGTCACGCTCGTGACCGGCAAGGAGGAGTTCCTCAACGAGCGCACGGTCGGCGTCGTGCGCGACACGGTGCGCCGGCACGACCCGGAGGCCGAGCTCTCCGAGACCCGCGGCGCCGATCTGAGCCTGGCCTCACTGGGCGAGCTCGCGGCCCCGTCGCTGTTCTCCTCCACCCGATGTGTCGTGGTGCGCGGCCTGGAGGACCTGCCCGACGAGTCCGTGGAGGGGCTGCTCGGCTACGCCGCGGCGCCGGTGGAGGATGTCGCGCTGGTGCTCGTCCACGGCGGGGGCCAGAAGGGCTCGGGCGTGCTCACCAAGCTCCGCAAGCTCGGCCCGGTGACGGAGTCGAAGTCGGGTGAGCTCAAGGCGTCGGAGTACCCCTCGTTCGTCGCTGCCGAGGTGCGCTCCCACGGCGGCACCATCGACCAGGAGGCGGCCGGGATCCTGGTCCAGGCCGTGGGCCAGGACCTGCGCTCGCTGGCCGCGGCCGCCGACCAGCTGACCAGCGACTTCCCCGGTGAGCCACTGTCGGCGGAGCGGGTCAAGCAGTACTTCGGTGGGCGGGCCGAGGCCAAGTCGTTCTCCGTCGCCGACGCCGCCTTCAACGGCCGGCGTCAGGCCGCGCTGGAGGAGCTGCGCTGGGCGCTCGACACCGGGACACCACCGGTTCTCGTCACCAGCGCGTTCGCGGGCAGCGCCCGGGGGCTCGCGCGGTTCAAGGGCGCTCCGCGGGGGATGCGGGATGCCGATCTCGCGCGCGACATCGGGGTCCCGCCGTGGAAGGTGCGCACGGTCCGCGACCAGTCCCGCAGCTGGTCCGACCGCGGCATCGCCCACGCGATCCAGGCGGTGGCCCGCGCCGACGCCGACATCAAGGGGGCGGCCCACGACGCGTCGTACACGCTGGAGCGGCTGGTCCTCACCATCACCGCCCTGCGCAGCCAATAGCGCTGACCCGCCCGAAACTGACGCGAAATAGCGCTGACCCGCCCGAAAGTTTCGGGCGGGTCAGCGCGACGTCGGGTGGGTCAGAGCGACGAGGCGCGCTTCGCGATCGCCGACTTGCGGTTCGCCGCCTGGTTCTTGTGGATGACGCCCTTGGAGGCAGCCTTGTCCAGCTTGCGCACGGCGTCGCGGGCCGCGGCGATCGCGGTGTCCTTGTCGCCGGCGTCCGCGGCCTCGCGGAACTTGCGGACGGCGGTCTTCAGGCTCGTCTTCACGGACTTGTTCCGCTCGTGCCGGACGATGTTCTGCTTGTTCCGCTTGATCTGGGACTTGATGTTCGCCACTACTGAGCCTTCGGAGTAGGTGTCGGGACTGGAAGTTCGGGTGGCCTGCGCAGGTGGCGCCAGACCGACGAGCAAGACTAACAGCGGCGCGTCGGACCACCCAAATCCGTCGTCACCAGCCGCGACGCTCGCACAGCCAGGCCCAGCAGACGTCGCCCTGCCAGGACTGGTGCTCCCGGATGTGCGGTGAGTTCGTGGGGACCGGCTCGTCGCGCTGCCGGAAGAAGTAGCCCACCAGGAGCGCCAGCATGACGTCGATGTGCTCAGAGGGTACGTCGCGCAGCAGCGGCCGGGTCGCGATCACCCGGTCCACGTCGAGGCCGTCGCCCCGCGGTCCGACCAGCGTGAACAGCGAGTCGACCCAGTCGGCCCCCAGCACCGGCCAGTTCCAGTCGCACATCCACACGGCCCCGTCGGTGCCGATCAGGAAGTTGTCGTCGCGCAGGTCGGTGTGGACCACGGTGTCGCCGGAGCAGACCTCGGCGAACGCACCGGCGAGGGCGGCGGCCTCGTCGAGGTGCGGAAGGCCGGGCTGGGTGGCCCGGACGTGGTCCCAGAAGCCGACCATGTCGGCGAACTCGTCGGCGATGGTGTCGAGCGCGAGGCCCGCGGGCGCGGGAGTGAGCTCCCGGGCCACCACCTCACAGGCGTCCAGGCAGGCGTCGAGGTCGTCCTGCGCCCAGGGCCGACCCGGGTTCCTGCCCTCGACGTGGTCCATGCCGAGCACGACCCAGTCGTCGTCCAGCAACCAGCGCAGCCGCGGCGCCGGCACCGACTCGGGCAGGGCCGCCAGCTTGCGGGCCTCCTCCCGGTAGGAGACCGCGAACAGCTTCTGCGCCTTCATCGAGGCGGCCTTCACGAAGTGCCGCGAACCGTCCTCGCAGGTCAGCACCGACGCGAAGCCCGGGGTGAACCCGGCGCCCTGCGACTGGGCGTCCACCACCGGCGACCCGCACCGGCGCTCGATCCAGGCCCGCAGGTTGGGCGGCAGGAACGGCCACTCGAGTCGGCGAGCGGTCCTCCCGGACGGGGCGGGGTACGTCGTCATGTGCGGCATCCTCGCCCGCGGCAGCGTGCGCCGTCGACCGCATTGCCGTGCGTGTCGTCGTCGGTTCGGCCCCTGTGGGACTGCGTGGAAGAATGACGCGACCGCTCGACGTCGTACACCGAAAGCCTGTTGTGTCCTCCAAGACCGCGCCGCCGCCAGGCCGCACCGATCCCGCGATCATCCGAAATTTCTGCATCATCGCGCACATCGACCACGGCAAGTCGACCCTGGCCGACCGCATGCTGCAGCTCACCGGCGTGGTCGACGAGCGGAGCGCCCGCGCGCAGTACCTCGACCGGATGGACATCGAGCGCGAGCGCGGGATCACCATCAAGAGCCAGGCCGTGCGGATGCCGTGGACGGTCCCCGACGGCAACGCCGAGGGGGCGGAGCCCGGCAGCTACGTGCTGAACATGATCGACACCCCCGGTCACGTGGACTTCACCTACGAGGTGTCCCGGTCGCTCGAGGCCTGCGAGGCGGCGATCCTGCTGGTCGACGCGGCGCAGGGGATCGAGGCGCAGACCCTCGCCAACCTCTACCTCGCCCTCGGGGCCGACCTCCACATCATCCCGGTCCTCAACAAGATCGACCTGCCGTCCGCCAACCCGGAGAAGTACGCCGAGGAGCTCGCGCACATCATCGGCTGCGCGGTGGACGACGTGCTCCGCGTCTCGGCCAAGACCGGCGAGGGCGTCGAGAAGGTCCTCAACGAGATCGTCAAGCAGACACCGGCCCCCGTGGGAGATGCAGACTCACCAGCACGGGCGCTGATCTTCGACTCGGTCTACGACACCTACCGGGGTGTGGTGACCTACGTGCGGGTGGTCGACGGCAAGCTCAGCCACCGTGACCGGATCAGGATGATGTCCACCGGCGCGGTCCACGAGATGCTCGAGGTGGGCGTGATCAGCCCCGAGCCGGTGCGTGCGGGCGAGATCGGGGTCGGCGAGGTGGGCTACCTGATCACCGGCGTGAAGGACGTGCGGCAGTCACGGGTCGGTGACACGGTCACCTCCCAGCACGGCGGTGCGGAGACGCCGCTCGGGGGCTACAAGCACCCCAACCCGATGGTCTTCGCCGGGCTGTACCCGATCGACGGCGACGACTACCCCACGCTGCGCGACGCGCTCGACAAGCTGCAGCTCAACGACGCAGCCCTGGCCTACGAGCCGGAGACCTCGGGAGCGCTCGGCTTCGGGTTCCGGTGCGGGTTCCTCGGGCTGCTGCACATGGAGATCGTGCGCGAGCGCCTCGAGCGCGAGTTCGACCTCGACCTGATCTCCACCGCTCCCAACGTGGTCTACCAGGTCACCATGGAGGACGGCACCGAGCACGAGGTGACCAACCCGAGCGAGTACCCCTCCGGCAAGGTCGACGAGGTCCGTGAGCCGGTGGTCCGGGCGACGATCCTCACCCCCTCCGACTTCATCGGCACGATCATGGAGCTCTGCCAGGCCCGCCGCGGCAGCCTGCTCGGCATGGACTACCTCTCCGAGGACCGGGTGGAGATGCGCTACACGCTGCCCATGGCGGAGATCGTCTTCGACTTCTTCGACCAGCTGAAGTCGCGCACCAAGGGCTACGCGTCGCTCGACTACGAACCCACCGGAGACCAGGTGGCCGACCTGGTCAAGGTCGACATCCTGTTGCAGGGCGAGACCGTCGACGCGTTCAGCGCGATCGTCCACAAGGACGCCGCCTACGCCTACGGCGTGATGCTCGCCGGCAAGCTGAAGGACCTCATTCCCCGCCAGCAGTTCGAGGTGCCGATCCAGGCAGCGATCGGGTCGCGTGTGATCGCCCGGGAGAACATCCGCGCCATCCGCAAGGACGTGCTCGCCAAGTGCTACGGCGGTGACATCACCCGCAAGCGCAAGCTGCTGGAGAAGCAGAAGGAGGGCAAGAAGCGGATGAAGATGGTCGGCCGGGTCGAGGTACCCCAGGAGGCCTTCATCGCCGCGCTCTCCAACGCCCCGACCGGGGAGAAGTCGGGCCGCAAGTAGCCGTCCCCGCCCGGCAGACTCCGGGCACGCCGAACGCCGGGTTCCGGAGGGGGCGTCCGGAACCCGGCGTCGTCCAGGGGTCGCGGTCGGTGCCGGCGAGCTCCCGGGTCCTTCGGCGCGCCGGTTAGGCGGCCTCGCAACCCGGGGCGGGGCCCGGGGTGTCGGTCAGGCCGTCGACGAGCATGCCCTCGGCGGGCAGAACCTCGACGTGGCCGAAGCCGATCGCGTGGCCGTCACCCAGGAGGGCTCGGCGCAGCTGGGCCTGGTTCCACCCCGGCCGGTTGCGCGCCGGGCGGAACGGCGCCTGGTACCGCACCTGGAGCTGGCCCGGCAGGGCACCCGGCCGGCGCTCCACGACGATCCCAGGACCGGCCTCGAAGCGGACCTGCGGGTTGCTCACGGCCCGGAACTCGGGGGAGTCGATGAACCCCGGCCGGAACGCGGTGCCGTCGGCGCGGAAGGCGACGAACGGGACGACGACATCGCCGGCGTCCAGGCGGGGCCCCCTGGGTCCGAACCTGATCCTGTCCACGATCACCTCGTCGCTCAGGGTCCCGTTCACGAGGACCTCGATGTGGTCACCGGGCCGGATGTTCGGGGTGCCACCCTCCCAGCAGTCGCCGGGAACCGGGGCGCCCTCGGGGCCGTGGTTGACCTCGAGCCCGAAACCTTCCACCGCGTCGCCGACGGCATCACCGGTGGCGGTGCCGATGACGGTGCCGTTGCGGACCACTCGAACCGTCAGCAGGTCCGCGTCGTCGTAGCCGACGACCGCGACGAAGTCGATGTTGTGGAAGACGGTGATGTTGTGGCCCTCGGCCACGGTCACCACGGTTCCCTCCGCGGGAGTGGTGCTGAGCATCGTGGGAATCAGCGCAACCACGCCGAGTGCGACCGCAGCCTTGAGTCGTCTCGTTCTTCCCTTGCAGGGCTCCAGCGATGGCTTGTCCATGAGACGTACTCCTCCCAGGATCCCACCCCCAGCGGATGCCGGGCCCTGGGGGCATGCTTCGCCCTGGCCGTCACAGCGGCGTGAAAAGGTGGCCCGCGTGCACCGGTCCAGTGGTCATCCATGAGGCTTCCGGACGGAGTCCTCGGCATGTCGGGGCGCGGCCCGGACTGGGCCCGATGGGTGGACCGCCTCCCCGGACGTCTGGCAGCGCTGCTCGACGAGTGGGAGCTGACCACCGACGGCTGGTCGATGCACGGCTACTGCTCCATCGTGGTGCCGGTGCGGACCACCGACGGTGGCAGAGCGGTCCTCAAGGTGACCTTCGACGTCGACGAGGAGTCCGAGCACGAACACCTCGTCCTCGGCCACTGGGGCGGACGAGGCGCCGTACGCCTCCTGCGCGCGGACCCAGGCCGCCGGGCGATGCTGCTCGAGCGCCTCCACCACGAGGACCTGGTCACGGTCCCGGACCTCGAGGCATGCGAGGTCGTCGCCGCGCTCTACCCCCTCCTGCACCAGCCGGCAGTGCCGCAGCTGCGTTCGGTCTCGTCGTACGTCGAGCGCTGGGCGGCCGCTCTCGCGACCGTGCCTCGCAGTGCCCCGATCCCGCGCCGGATGGTCGAGCAGGCCCTCTCGCTGGCACGGGACCTCGTCGCGGATCCCGCCAGCTCAGGGGTCATCGTGCACGGCGACCTGCACTACCTCAACGTGCTCGCCGCCGACCGGGAACCCTGGCTCGCGATCGACCCCAAGCCGATGTCCGGGGACCCGCACTACGAGCTCGCCCCGATGCTCTGGAACCGGATGGACGAGCTGGCGGACGACGTACGGGCCGGCGTACGCCGGCGCTTCCACACCCTCGTCGACGCCGCCGGGCTGGACGAGGCCCGGGCCCGCGACTGGGTGGTCCTGCGGATGGTGCTGAACGCCCACTGGTCCGTCGAGGACGCCGAGCGCGACGGACGCGGTCTCTGTGCCGACGAGCGGGACTGGATCACGCGGTGCATCGCGATCGCCAAGGCCGTGCAGGACTGAGGGGCAGGGCTGAGACGATGCGTCCGTGAGCGCACAGATCATCTCGGTCAACGTCGGGCGGCCTCGGCCGCGGGAGTGGGCCGAGATCGGTCGCACCGCCATCGAGAAACATCCGGTGGCCGGGCCGGTCCGGGCCCGAAACCTCGGCCTCGACGGCGACCAGGTCGGCGACACCGTGCACCACGGGGGCGTGGACCAGGCCGTCTACGCCTTCGCCCGCGAGGACCTCGACTGGTGGGCAGGACAGCTCGGAGCGCCCCTGGCCGACGGCATGTTCGGGGAGAACCTCACCACCTCGGGGATCGACGTCAACGAGGCCACCATCGGAGAGCGCTGGCGGGTGGGGACGGCGCTGCTCGAGGTCGCCTCGGTGCGGATCCCGTGCAACGACTTCAAGGGCTGGATCGGAGAGTCGGGGCTGGACAACAGCCGCTGGGTGAAGCGGTTCGCCGCGGTCGGCCGGCCGGGACCCTACCTCCGGGTCGTGGAGGAGGGCAGCCTCGAGGCAGGTGACGCGCTCGTGGTCGAGCACCGGCCCGGCCACGGCGTCACCGTGTCGACCATGTTCCGCGCCCTCACGACCGACCGCTCGCTGCTGCCACATCTGCTGCGGGTGGACGGCCTGGTCGACGAGGCGCGGCACACCGCGGAGGCCTACGTCGACCAGCACGGAGCATGAGCCCGCGCGCAACTGGTCGGAGTCCGCATGGCGGGGCGTGCTACCGGTCCGTAACCGAGTGATCTAGGTTACTGCCGCAAGACGTTGCGGTCCCGTCGACCTCAGCGCGCCGTTTCCCGAGTCGCAAGCAGGAGTGTCATGCCGAGTACCAGCCCGAGGACCATCGACACCAGCTTCGTCGACGACCTGATCCCGAACGTCGCCCTCCAGTTCCTCGACCGGGTCGAGAAGAGCCCCGACTCCGAGGCCTACCGATTCCCCCGCGGCGAGTCCTGGGAGTCGGTGACCTGGCGCGACACCGGGGCCGAGGTGTCGCGGCTGGCCGCCGGTCTGCTCGCCCTCGGCATCGAGATGGAGCAGCGGGTCGGCATCGCGTCCAACACCCGCTACGAGTGGATCCTGGCCGACCTGGCGATCATGTGCGCCGGTGCCGCGACCACCACCGTCTACCCCTCGACCAACGCCGAGGACACGGCGTACATCCTCAGCGACTCCGAGTGCCGGGTGGTCTTCGCCGAGGACGACGAGCAGATCGCCAAGCTGCAGGAGCGCAAGGCCGAGCTGCCGCACCTGCTCAAGGTGGTGACCTTCGAGGGCGCCGCCGACGGCGACTGGATCATCGGCATGGACGAGCTGGCCAAGCTGGGGGAGGAGTACCTCGCGGACCACCCCGACGTGATCAAGGAGAAGGCGGAGGCGATCCGCCCCGACCAGCTCGCCACGCTGATCTACACCTCCGGGACCACCGGACGCCCCAAGGGCGTGCGGCTTCGGCACCGCTCGTGGGTGTACGAGGGCGCGGCGATCCAGGCCCAGGACATCCTGACCGAGGACGACCTGCAGTTCCTCTGGCTGCCGATGGCCCACTCGTTCGGCAAGGTGCTGCTCTCGACCCAGCTCGCCTGCGGTTTCGCGACCGCCGTCGACGGACGCGTCGACAAGATCGTCGACAACCTCGGCGTCGTGAAGCCCACCTTCATGGGCGCCGCGCCCCGCATCTTCGAGAAGGCCCACGGCCGCATCGTCACCATGCAGCAGGCTGAGGGCGGCCTCAAGGAGAAGCTGTTCAACAAGGCGTTCGAGGTCGGCATCGAGGTCGACCGGCGCAAGCGCGAGGGTACGTCGGTCCCGCTCCTCCTGGGTGTCCAGCACGCGCTGTTCGACAGGCTGGTCTTCTCCAAGATCCGTGACCGCTTCGGTGGCCGGGTCCGGTTCTTCATCTCCGGCGCGGCGGCGCTCAACCGCGACATCGCCGAGTGGTTCCACGCGGCGGGCATCCTGATCCTCGAGGGCTACGGCCTCACCGAGTCGTCGGCGGGCTCCTTCGTCAACCACCCCGACGGCTACAAGTTCGGCACGGTCGGGCCGACGGTGCCTGGCACCGAGGTCAAGCTCGGCGAGGGCGACGAGATCCTGATCAAGGGCCCCGGGATCATGGACGGCTACCACAACCTCCCCGAGGAGACCGCCAAGACGCTGACCGACGACGGCTGGCTCCGCACCGGCGACAAGGGCAGCCTCGACGAGGAGGGCTTCCTCACGATCACCGGGCGGATCAAGGAGCTGTTCAAGACCTCCGGGGGCAAGTACATCGCGCCGCCGGCGATCGAGTCGAAGTTCAAGGCGATCTGCCCCTACGCCAGCCAGTTCGTGGTGTTCGGCAACGAGCGCAACTTCTGCGTCGCCCTGATCACCCTCGACTCCGACGCCATGGCCGGGTGGGCCGAGGAGAACGGCATGGCGGGGGCGTCGTACTCCGAGATCGTGGGCTCCGACGCCGTCCAGCAGATGGTGGGCGGCTTCGTCGACGAGCTCAACTCCCGGCTCAACCGCTGGGAGACGATCAAGAAGTGGGAGCTGCTCGACCACGACCTGTCGGTCGAGTCCGGTGAGCTCACGCCGTCGATGAAGGTCAAGCGCAACGTCGTCGAGGACAACTACAAGGACAAGATCGACGCGTTCTACGCCTGAGCGGGCCCGCACCCGTCGACCGGACACCACACGTCGCACGAGTCACACCCCTCAGCCGATCCATGCACTTCCCGGGCATTGCATCGGCTGAGAAGTGTCGGTTTCCCCGGTGAGCCGGGGAATCCGACGCCGGCCCGACCGACACCGCCACCTGCACGCCACGCTCCGACCGGTGCAAGACTGGGCGAATGCCGTCCGCCCTTCCCGCCGGTGAGCCGGCCCCACAGGACGGGGCCCTGCCCGAGTCCGCGCTCCACGGTGTCGGGACGCGACCGTTCGGGCTCTACGTCCACGTGCCGTTCTGCACGGTGCGGTGCGGTTACTGCGACTTCAACACCTACACGGCCGAGGAGCTCGGCGACGCGCCCGGCGCCTCCCGGTCGACCTACGCCGAGGCGGCGATCGCCGAGATCCGCCAGGCACGCCGGGTGCTGGGCGACCGGGACCTGCCGGTGTCCACCGTGTTCCTCGGCGGCGGTACGCCGACCCTGCTGAAGCCGGTCGACCTGGGCGCCATCCTGGCTGCCGTCGCCTCGGAGTTCGGGTTCGAGGACGGCGCGGAGGTCACCACCGAGTCCAACCCGGACAGCGTGGCCCAGTGGGACCTGGAGGAGCTGCGCTCGGTCGGCTTCAACCGGATCTCCTTCGGCATGCAGTCGGCCGTGCCGCACGTGCTGGCCACCCTGGACCGCACGCACGACCCGCTCCGCGTGCCGGCGGTGGTCGACTGGGCCCGGGCGGCCGGCTTCGAGCAGGTGAGCCTGGACCTGATCTACGGCACCCCGGGCGAGACCGTGGACGACTGGGAGGTCTCGCTCGACGCCGCCCTCGCCTGCGCCCCGGACCACCTCTCGGCGTACTCCCTGATCGTCGAGGAGGGGACCAGGCTGGCCAGGCAGATTCGCGGCGGCGAGGTGGCGCTTCCCGAGGACGACGACCTCGCCGACAAGTACGAGCTCGCCGACGAGCGGCTCGAGGCGGCAGGGCTGTCGTGGTACGAGGTCTCCAACTGGGCCCGCGACGACGCCGCCCGCTGCCGGCACAACCTCCTGTACTGGACCGGTTCCGACTGGTGGGGGATCGGCCCGGGAGCGCACTCCCACGTCGGCGGCGTCCGGTGGTGGAACGTCAAGCATCCCGCCGCGTACGCCGACCGGCTCGCCGCGGGCGACAGCCCCGCCCTGGCGCGGGAGGTGCTCGACCCCGAGACCCGCCGCGTGGAGCGGGTGCTGCTCGAGCTGCGGCTGCGCGAGGGGCTCTCCTGCGAGCTGCTCGACGACGTCGGCAGCAAGGCCGTGCCGGACCTGGTGGCGCGCGGCCTGCTCGCGCCCACCGGGGTGGAAGAGGAGTCGGGTCGGCGGCTGGTGCTCACGCGGACCGGTCGGCTCCTCGCCGACGCGGTGCTGCGCGACCTGCTGCCCTGACCGGGTCGGTCAGGACACCATTCGGATCGTCAGCGGGTAGCGGTAGTCCTCGCCGCTGCTGGCCTTGACCGAGCCGATGATCGTGAAGACCAGCCACAGGACCCCCACGGCCGCCAGCAGGACGAGGCCGATCAGCACGATGATGAGGATGGCGGAGACGATCGCGTAGATCAGGATCGAGATCTGGAAGTTGAGCGACTCCACGGACTGCCGGCGGATCCACGGCGAGTCGTTGCCCTTCACCAGCATCACGATCAGCGGGCCGAGGAAGGCCAGCCCCCCGAACAGGCCGGCGACCAGGGCGCTCCAGTGCGCGGCACCGCCCCAGGTGCGCTCGTCGGGCGTCAGGCCACCCGCCCCGGGCTGCTGGACGCCCGACGGCTGCTGGCCGTACACGCTCGGGGGCGGCGGCTGGCCATAGGGCTGCTGGCCCGGGGGCTGCTGGCCGGGGGTCTCACCCTCGGGTTGTTCGGGAGGGGGCGGACCGTAGGGATCGCTCATGCAGTCGAGCGTACTCGCGTCGAGTCCCTTTCGCGGGTGTCCCGGGGGCGGTTCAGGGGTGGTTCAGGGTCGGCTCAGGGCGCGGTCGACACGAAGTCGATCAGCTCCTCGACCCGCCCGAGCAGGGCCGGCTCGAGGTCGTGGTACGACGCCACGCGCGACAGGATGTGCTGCCACGCCCGGGCGATGTCGGACTGGTCGCGGTGCGGCCAGCCGAGGTGCTCGCAGACGCCGCGCTTCCACTCGACGTTGCGAGGGACCTCGGGCCAGGCCGAGAGACCCAGCCGGGCCGGCTTCACCGCCGCCCAGATGTCCACGAACGGATGCCCGGTGATCAGCACGTGCTGCCCGATCGGGGACCGGGCGATGGCGTCGGCGATCCGGCTCTCCTTCGAGCCCGGGACGAGGTGGTCGACCAGGACCCCGACCCGGCGGCCCGGTCCTGGCTCGAAGTCGCGCAGGTGGGTGGCGAGGTCGTCGACCCCTCCGAGGTACTCCACGACGACACCCTCGATCCGCAGGTCGTCGCCCCACACCTTCTCGACCAGCTCCGCGTCGTGCCGACCCTCGACATAGACCCTGCTCTGGCGAGCCACCCTGGCCGGGGCGTCGTCGACGGCGACCGACCCGGACGCCGTACGCCTCGGCTTCGGGGGAGCCTTCATCACGATGGGTGCGGTCAGCACCACCGGACGCCCCTCGAGGAGGAAGCCCGGTCCGAGCGGGAAGGTGCGCCGGCGGCCGCGGCGGTCCTCCAGCGTGAGCGTGTGCAGATCCCGGTCGACGGCGACGATCTCACCGCAGAAGTCGGTCATGACCTCCTCGACGACGTCGCCGAGGGTGGCCGGGTGGGCGACGGCGCGCCCGCGCCTGGGGGCGCGCCAGTCGGTGGAGAGAACGTCGGACCCGTACCGGTCCGTGCCAGGGGGAGGCTGATTCACGCGCGCAACGCTAGTCAGTCGTCATCGTCGTCCGACGGGGACTCGCCGGAGTCCTCCGCGTCGCCAGAGTCGCCGGAGTCGCCGGAGTCGCCGGAGGAGTCGCCGCCCATCATGTCGAGGTCGTCCATGTCCTCGGGCGCGTCCTCGTCGGTCAGCGGCTCCGCGAGGGGGTTGTCCTCGGACGCCTGGAGGTCCTCGGGCAGCTGCTCGTCGCTGATGCCGACGCCGTCGCCGCCGTCGCTCTGCTCGTTGCTGGATTCGCTCATGCCGCGAACCTAGCGGCCCGCGGCGCGGTTACACGAGGGGCAGGCGCTTCTGGCTTCGCGGCAGCTGCTCGTAGCCACGCGCGACCGCGGCGCCCAGCCGCTCGCTCGGCCAGGGCCACTCGCCCGCCTCGACGGCCTGGTCGACGGGGACGCCCCGGCCGGCCAGGTCGCGGATGGTCTCGGCGACGATGCCGATCTCGTTGCGCTGGGTCTCGACGAAGTCCCGGTCGACCGGCGCGCCGTGTCCGGGTACGACGACGCTGCCGGCCGTGGTCAGCCCGAGCACGATGTCGAGGCTCAGCGGCCAGTCCATGGGCCACGAGTCGTCCCCGAAGTAGGGCGGCGCGGACTCCTCGACGAGGTCCCCCGCGAGGAGCGCGTCGGCGTCCGGCACGCGCACGACCAGGTCGCCGGAGGTGTGGCCCCTGCCGGGGTACACCAGCTCCACCGACCGGTCGCCGAGGTCGAGGGCCCGGGCCGAGGAGAACGTCTGGTCGGGCAGCACGACCTCGGTGCCGACCACGTCCTCGGCGTGCGGGTCGTCCGGTTGGTCGACGTAGCGCTGCTTGATCCGCTCGGCCCCGTGCTCGAGCTCGGCCACGGCGTTCTCGTGCGCGTGGATCGGGACCGGCCCGAACGCGCCGCGGACGGTGCCGTTGCCGAACGTGTGGTCGAAGTGCCAGTGGGTGTTGACGATGCCGACGACCGCACCTGCCCCGAGCCGGCGTACGTCGTCGACGACCTCCCCTGCGGCACCGGCGGAACCGTGGGTGTCGACCACCAGGAGTCCGCGCTCGCCGCCGATCACGGTCACGTTGACGTCGAACCACGGGTAGCGCGCGACCCAGATCCGCTCTGCTACCTCGGCGAAGTCGGCCATGGCGGCGACCCTAGTACCCTTGGCACTCAGATCAGGCGAGTGCCAACCATGATGCGAGGAGGTGGCGGGGCGATGCACGACGACCGCAAGCTCGCCGTGCTCCGCGCGATCGTGGAGGACTACGTCGCGACCGAGGAACCGGTGGGGTCGAAGGCCCTGGTCGAGCGGCACGGGCTCGGGGTCTCGCCGGCCACGGTGCGCAACGACATGGCCGTGCTGGAGGAGGAGGGGTTCATCACCCAGCCCCACACCAGCGCTGGCCGGATCCCCACCGACAAGGGCTACCGCCTCTTCGTCGACCGGCTCACCAACCTGAAGCCGATGAGCAGCGCCGAGCGGCGGGCCATCGCCACGATCCTGGACGGCGCGGTCGACCTCGACGACGTCGTCCAGCGTTCGGTGCGGCTGCTCTCCCAGCTGACCCGTCAGGTGGCCGTCGTCCAGTACCCCACGCTGTCGCGCTCGACCGTCCGCCACGTCGAGCTGGTGGCCATCACGCCCAGCCGGCTGCTGGTGATCCTGATCCTCAGCACGGGCCGGGTCGAGCAGCGCCTGGTCGAGCTCGACGCGACGCTGGACGATGCCGAGCTCGGCGAGCTGCGTTCCCGGCTCAACGTCGCTGCGGCCGGGAAGGTCATCGGCGAAGCGGCCACCGCCCTGCGGGACGCCGTACCCGAGGGCGACGCGGGCCCGATGTCGGCCATCGTCGACACCCTGGTCGACGCCTTCTCCGACCACCGCTCCGACGAGCGGATCGCGGTCGGGGGCGCGGCCAACCTGGCGCGCTTCGGCGAGAGCTTCGACACCGCCGTGCGCCCGCTTCTCGAGGCGCTCGAGGAGCACGTGGTGCTCCTCAAGCTGCTCGGGGAGGCCCACACCGGCGGGGCCGTGACCGTGCGGATCGGGGCCGAGGGGCCCTACCAGGAGCTCGCGTCCACGAGCGTGGTCGCCACCGGCTACGGCCCGGGCGACGACGCGCTGGCCACCCTCGGCATCGTGGGGCCGACCCGGATGGACTACCCCGGATCGATGGCGGCCGTACGCGCCGTGGCCCGCTACGTGTCCCGGATCCTCGACCAGGCATGACCAGACCACCGACCACCCGACCCCAGACGCGCTGAGCCCCGAGCCCCGCGACGACGAAGAAGGACCGAACTTGAGTCAGGACCTCTACGACCTCCTGGGTGTGTCCCGCGACGCGGACGCCGAGACCATCAAGAAGGCCTACCGCAAGATGGCCCGGCGGCTGCACCCGGACGTGAACCCCGACCCGGAGACGCAGGAGCAGTTCAAGGAGGTGTCCCGCGCCTACGAGGTGCTGTCGGACCCGCAGAAGCGGGCGGCGTACGACCGTGGCGGCGACCCGTTCGGCGGCGTCGGCGGTTTCGGCCAGGGGGCCGGGTTCTCGTTCACCGACATCATGGACGCGTTCTTCGGCGGGGCCGCCGCATCGGCCGGTCGCGGACCGCGACCGCGGGTGCGGCGGGGCCAGGACGCCCTGATCCGGGTCGAGGTCGACCTGGCCGAGGCGGCGTTCGGGGTCGACCGCGAGCTCAAGGTCGACACCGCCGTGGTCTGCACGACCTGCCACGGCGACGGTGCGGCCCCGGGCAGCCGACCGGTGCCCTGCGAGACCTGCCGCGGCGCCGGCGAGGTCGCCCACGTCCAGCGGTCCTTCCTCGGCGAGGTGCGCACCCTGCGCCCGTGCGCCGCCTGCCGCGGGTTCGGCTCGATCATCCCCGAGCCGTGTCGCGAGTGCTCCGGCGACGGCCGGGTCCGCTCGAGGCGCACCCTCACCGTCAAGATCCCGGCCGGGGTCGACACCGGAACCCGGATCCAGCTCACCGAGCAGGGCGAGGTCGGGCCGGGAGGCGGACCGGCCGGCGACCTGTACGTCGAGATCACCGTCGCCCCGCACCCGACGTTCACCCGCAACGGCAACGACCTGCACTGCACGGTCACGGTGCCGATGACCGCGGCCGCACTCGGTACGACGCTGACACTCCCGACCCTCGAGGCCGACGTCGAGCAGGGTGCCGACAGCGGGGTCGAGACCTCCTTCGAGCTCGAGATCCGGCCCGGCACCCAGTCGGGCGCAGATCGCGTGCTCAAGGGCCGGGGCGTCCCGGGCCTG
Organism: Nocardioides sp.; assembly: GCF_035703625.1. Taxonomy (GTDB): domain Bacteria; phylum Actinomycetota; class Actinomycetes; order Propionibacteriales; family Nocardioidaceae; genus Nocardioides. The sequence continues at coordinate 26,697 of NZ_DASSXS010000073.1, forward strand.
CGCGGAGGCCGCGGCGACCTGGTCGTCTCGGTGGTCGTGGAGACCCCGACCGCGCTCGACCCCCGGCAGGAGGAGCTGCTCCGCGAGCTGGCCGCGATCCGCGGCGAGGAGGACCCGACCGGTCAGGTGCGACCCGCGTCCAAGTCGGTCTTCGGTCGTCTGCGCGACGCGTTCAACCCCCACTGATGTCGCTCTGATGTCGCTGCCGGTCCACCTGGTGCCGTCACTGGACGGCGCGGACGAGGGGACGGTCGTCACGGTCGAGGGGGCGGAGGCCCACCACGCGGTGACCGTGCGCCGGTTGAAGGTGGGCGAGCAGGTGGTCCTCACCGACGGTCTGGGCACGTCGGCGCAGGGGGTGGTGTCGTCGGCGGGCCGCAAGGTGTTCGAGGTGACGGTCTCGACCGTCTCGACCGCGCCCGGGCCCAGTCCGACCTTCGTCGTCGTACAGGCGCTGCCGAAGGGTGACCGCGGCGAGCTGGCGGTCGAGGTGCTCACCGAGGTCGGGGTCTCCTCGATCGTGCCGTGGGCGGCCTCGCGGTCGGTGGCGGCCTGGCGGGGCGAACGGGCCGCGAAGTCGCTCGCCCGCTGGCGGTCGACCGCACGCGAGGCGGCCAAGCAGGCCCGTCGGTCGTGGTTCCCGGTCGTGGAGGAGCTCGCCTCGACCTCCGACGTGGCTGCGCTGCTCGGCTCCGCCGACCTCGCCGTGGTCCTCCACGAGGCAGCGTCTGTGCCGCTGGCCTCGCTGGACGTTCCCGCCACCGGGCTGGTGGCTGTCGTGGTCGGGCCCGAAGGTGGACTCACCGACGAGGAGGTCGCACTGTTCGCGGACTCCGGGGCGCAGGCCGTGCGGTTGGGGGCCGAGGTGTTGCGTACGTCGACCGCGGGTGTTGCTGCCGTGTCCGCGCTGCTGGCGCGGACGCCGCGCTGGGGGCCGGGAACCGGCTGACGATGTTCGACACGGACCCGAGGGACGCTCTCGGCTCAGCGGCGTTCGTACCCGCTGAGCGCGGTCACCACTAGGTTCGCTGCTTGCCGGTGGCCGACTCAGCGACGCCGATGAGCAGCACAGCCGCGACGACGGCGAGCACGAAACCGAGCACGTTGAGCTCCCAGATGCTCCCGGTGCCGAAGAACTGTGCGATGAGTCCTCCGATGAGGGAGCCGACGAGGCCCAGTCCGAGGGTGGCCAGGATGCCGAGGTTCTGCTTCCCCGGCTTGATGAGCCGGGCCAGCGCTCCGATGATCAGGCCAGCCACGAGGAAACCAATCATGGAGGCAACGTACAGGCAGGTTCCTGACGGCTAACCTCACAACGATGTGAAGGGGGCGCGAACGGTGAAGATCCGGGCAGCTGCAGTCGAGGATGCGCCCGCCCTGGGCCGGGTGATGGTCACGTCATGGCTGTCTGCGCATCGCGGTCAGATGCCCGACGCGGCCTGGCAGAAGCGAGTCGCCGAGTGGACACCCGAGGTGTCGGCCCGGGCGTGGGCACGACTGCTCCACGAGTGTGCCGACGACAGGGAGATGCGCGTGGTTCTGCTGGTCGCGGATGACGAGGACGGCAATCTCGTTGCTCTCGCGTTGGGCAGGGCGGCCGAGGACGACCCGTCAGGCCTGGCCGCACAGCTCGATGCGCTGTACGTGCTGCCGGATCGGCAGGGTCACGGAGTCGGCCGGTGGCTCCTGCGGGAGGCGGCCGGCGAGTTGGCCTCCCTGGGCTTCGCCCGACTCCTGGTCGGGGTCCTGACCGCCAATCTCCCGGCCCGGGCGTTCTACGAAGCGATGGGCGGACGCGAGATCGCGCAACGGAGCGCAGACGAAGAGGGCTACCTGCTTCCCGAGACGGTCTACGCGTGGGATGACATCGCTGCCCTCGGCGGCCCGAGCGCCCCCGCGTGAGGAGATCCTGCCGTCAGTCACCAGCGTTGCTGGGGTCGGGCACCGTCTCGGGAGGGCCCTCGAGGCATCGGTAGCGCAACAGCATCGCCCCGCCGGGATACGCCTTCGGTGGCTCGACCTGCTCGAACCGCGTCGGGGCCGTGCCCTCGGGGAAGAGCCGCTTGCCCCGCCCGATCACGACCGGACACACCCACAGGTTCACCTGGTCGACCAGGGCCTCGCGGAACAGGGTCTGCAACAGGTTCGCGCTGCCCCAGGTGTGGACCTGGTGGTGCCGCTCACGCAGCTCACGAACCTCGGCTCCGGCGTCGGTGATCTGGGTGCTGGCGTCCCACGACAGCTCCGGCGTGCCGCGGGACGCGACGTACTTGGGGACACTGTCGAAGGCCCGCCCGATCTCGTCGGTCCTGCCCGGCCAGTAGGCGCGGAAGATGTCGTACGTCGTCCGACCCAGCAACAGCGCGTCGGACGCCTGCACGTCGGCAACGATCTGGTCGCCGGACTCCGCATCGCCGTACGGGCGTTCCCAGCCGGCGTACTCGAAGCCCGCATCCTGCTCGGTGGGGCCGCCGTTGGCCTGGATCACGCCGTCGAGCGTGATGTTCATGTTGACGTGCAGCTCACCCATTGCTCCATCTCCTCACCTTGTCGGGGGCACCGCGCCATCGGGGGCCAGCACCGGCACGTCGACACCCACGGTCTCGGGGTACTTCAGGCCGGCTCCGGTGTTGAGCACCACCACCTGCTCGTGCTCTGCGATCCATCCGCCCTCCCGCAGCTGACGAGCCGCGGCCAGGCAGGCCGCTCCCTCGGGACAGATCCACGAGCCCTCCGCGGAGGCCAGGGTGC
>NZ_DASSXS010000045.1:0-3574 GCF_035703625.1 Nocardioides sp.
AGCGCCCGCTCCGCATCGATCGGGTGGACCTCGTGGACGGCGACATCCTGGTCGTCCTCAGTGGTCTCCACGCGGACGTGCTCAACGGGGTCCGCTTCTCTCTCGCGCACGTACCGGTCGGGCCGCTGACCGAAGAGGTGCGCAACTCGGTCGATGAGTGGGCCAGCGAGGTCGCGATCGCCCTGGACGAGGCGAGCAGCACGAGGGAGATGGACAGTGCTGAGCAACGGGTCGAGCCAGACGGTGTCGTCCTGCTCCGATGGTGGCCGGGGGAGAGTTGGTCCCGTTGAGACAGAACACCAGACCTCGGCGAGTCGCACCCGGATCTGCCAGCTGCACGCCCTGCTGCTCGAGCTGATCCCGGGCGGAGCGGAGAAGGACCTCTCCGCCGAGCGCGGCCGGCTCACCACCCACACCGACACTGCGGATCAGTCACTTCCCGGACCCGTCACCGCCAGGCCTGAGGCACCGATCCGCAAGGTCTCTTGACACAGCAAGGGCGCCTGGGGGTCTCAACCGTCCCGGTCAGGATCTGCCCGGTCAAGGACGGTCAGCTGCAGGCGTCGACGAGGGCGTCGTTGGCCTGGCGGAGGTCGCCGAGGTCGGGGTTCTGCCCGTGTTGTGCATGGTCGGCGACCCGACGCAGCTTGGTCACATTCGTGCGCAGCGCCTGCTTCAGCTGCGGATCGTCGGCCTCGGCCATCGTCGCCTCGAGCTCCACGGCCGTTTGGCGGGCGGTGCGCGCGAGCTTGGCAGGGTTGTCGCTCTGCGCCTGGACCTCGTCCATCCGAGAAACCGCGACTTCCGCGAGTTCGGCGCAGGTGTGTGCGGTCGATGCCATGTCCTGGGCGTCGTCGACCGCCTGTTGTGCCTCGTCCAGCTCCGAGCACCCGGACAGGGTGACGGTGAGGATGGCGAGGACCACCGACGTGCGTGTGAGAAGTGACGCGGGTTGCGAGCTCATGGGCGCTCCGTTCTGTGGCGCGGGCTTGGCGTAAGCGGGGCACTGTACAAGCGCTCCGATTCCACGGCGCTCCACCCTCTCCAGGTGAGTGGTCGTCGTCACACGCATCCTCACGGCGGCACCACACGGGAGCATTGCGAGTCATCATCGGCCGGGATCCCGCACCATCGGCGGCGATCGCGTGCGCCTGGCGGTGCGCGATCAGCGGCCTGAGAGTGCCTACGGTGGACGCCCTCCGGTCCCGAGTCCGGGACCGAAGGGCGAGACGCTCAGCCGCAGACCTGCCGGGCGACCGTGTGGCCGATCAGGAAGGCGTCGTCCATCGCGTCGCGGAAGTGGATGCCGCCCCATATCCGCGAGAGGAAGGCTGCGTCCTCGAGGGCGGTGAGGCTGGCGTAGGTCCGGGACCCGCCGCTGCCGTTGAGGGTGAGCGACATGTCGCCGAGGTGGCAGCGGACGGTCTCCGCGAACGCGGAGGTGATCGTGCCGTGACCACTCGGATATTCGGGGTACGGCGGCAGCGGCAGCACCGAGGTCCACCCTGCTTCCGGCTCCGTGAGCGGATCGCCGTCGTCGGCGGCGACCGCGACGACGGGACGCCAGAAGCCGACCCTGAACTTGAGACGCCAGGTCTGGCGGAAGGCTTCGGCGGTGGCGAGGTCGAGGTCGGCGAACAGCGACGTGGTCGCCCTCAGGCCGATCGGCGCGCCGCGCAGGTGGGTGATCAGCGCCGCGCGGTAGAGCGAGAAGGCGTCGACGTTGAAGAAGGTCGCGGTCGCCGCCTTGTCGGGGTCGGCGCCGGCTCGTCCATTCACCGCAACCTCGGCAAGGTCCGCGCGGTACGCCGCGGAGCCGACCGGATCTGGGCCGTCGACCGGCACTGGCTCGGCCCCGACGACCCGGTCAACGAACCCGAGCCACGGGGTCGCCATGCCGCGAGCGTCCTGCCACACGCCGATGCCCGACGGCTTGCTGTACACGATCGAGGGGTCGTTCCGGCCGTCGTCGGTCCGCCAGTCGATGATCCCTCCCGCGACATCCGCTCCGATGGCGACGCCGCGGTCCTCGGCCGGGCCGTCCGGCACGGAGGCGAGGGTCTGGGCGAGCCGGTCGTCGAGCGTCGCCCCGGCGGCGGGGAAGTACTCCACCAGCACGTCATGCGCCGCCTGGGCGATCGCGGCTGCCTCGGAGGACCGCTCGCGGCGCAGCGACGCGGCGACGGCCCTGTCGACGGCCTTGCTCGTGAACCCGAGGTAGAGACCCTTGGCGGGAGAGAACGGGACGGTCGCGATCGCGGTCGCCTGCCAGTCCAGGGCAACCGCGACCGGGTCCGGCGCGTCTGCGTGCGCCGGCGCGATCGTCGTGAGGGCGAGCGGCCCGGCTGCCAGCAGCGCAGTGGCCGCGCCGAGGTGACGGCGGCTCATGTCGGGGTCCCTGGCAGCAGGAACGCCGGCGCGGCGAGGGACGAAGGCATCATCGGTCTACTCCTTTGACGGGATTGCGGTGGGTGAGCTCGGGGTCGCCCGGGCTGCGTCGTACTCGTTAGTGCGTGCCGGTGATGACAGCGCCCCGGAACGCTTCGATCCGCGGCCGGCTCGGAACCTCGTCGCATCCGGTCCCCCAACGTGCTTGCATGATCGGAGCGTAGGACCGGCCATCCGTCTGCAGAAGTTCTAAGTTCGAACCGCCCTGGCGCAGTGAAACGGCAACAATGGGCCCATGCGCAGCTATGGTCAGTACTGCCCGGTGGCCAAGGCGTCGGAGCTCCTCGGCGACCGCTGGACGCTGCTGATCGTTCGGGAGATGATCTACGGCCCCCTTGGCTTTGCCGCCATCGAACGCAACCTGCCCGGCATCTCCCGGTCCGTGCTCGCGACCCGGCTCCGGCGCCTCCAACGCGACGGCATCATCCACAAGCAGGCTGACGGCCGCTACCAATTCACCCAGGCGGGAGAGGCGCTTCGCCCGGTCGTGCAGTCGCTCGGCAACTGGGTGGCCGAATGGGTGCTCGCGGATCCTGCCCCAGCCGAGCTCGATCCGGAACTGCTGATGCTGTTCGTCTCCCGACACGTCAGGAGGGATGCCCTTCCGCCGGGCAAGACCGTGATCCAGTTCGAGTTCGCGGGCACCCCCACTCGATACATCTGGCTGACCATGGAGCGGCACGACGTGTCCGTCTGCTTGCAGGACCCCTGCCTGCCGATCGACCTGGTGGTTCGCGGTACGGTCCACGACCTCTTCCAGGTCTACATCGGCCGGACGACCCTGGGCGCGGCCGTCCGAGACGAACGCGTTCGGTTGACCGGCACCAGGGACAACGTTCGGGGGTTCTCGAACTGGATGCAGTGGAGCAACTTCGCGGAGGCAAGCCGCGCCGCTCGCCGCCGGGAGCGGACCGGAACCCCCCACGTCGGATAGCGCCCAAGGAGCCGTGCCGGTTGGCTCTGAACACGTTCGACCCGGTCATGGCAGGCGGCATCAGCCAAGGCGGATGGCTCTCGCAAGTCCGCCACCTCGAGGCGAGCCGCACCCCGGACGCCTACGGCGTCCAGATCCTCAACGACATCCACCTCTCACACACGACGAACCTCGACGCATGGGAGGTCACAA
>NZ_DASSXS010000226.1:0-18994 GCF_035703625.1 Nocardioides sp.
TCCATCCGCGCCCGTCGGTGCGGGTGTGCCACGCGCCGCCGTCGATATTCATGTCAGACCCTGGCCTTGTAGTCCTTGAGCAGGCTGCGGCCGATGATCATCTTCTGGATGTCGGAGGTGCCCTCGCCGATCAGCATGAAGGCCGACTCGCGATAGAGCCGCTCGATCTCGTACTCCTTGGAGTAGCCGTAGCCACCGTGGATCCGGAAGGACGCCTCGACCACCTCGTTGCAGTACTCCGAGGCGAGCATCTTGGCCATGCCGGACTCGACGTCGTTGCGTTCGCCGGAGTCCTTCATCCGCGCGGCCCGGACCATCATGGCGTGGGCGGTCTCGACCTTGGTCGCCATCTCCGCGAGCCGGAACAGCACCGCCTGGTGCTGGGCGATCGGCTTGCCGAAGGTCTCGCGCTGCTGGGCGTAGGCGATGCCGAGCTCGAAGGCGCGGTTGGCGATGCCGCACGCCCGGGCCGCGACGTTGACGCGACCCACCTCCACGCCGTCCATCATCTGGTAGAAGCCCTGGCCGGGCTTCTCGCCGAGGACCTGGTCGGCGGAGATCTGGTGCGACTCGAGGATCATCTCGGTGGTGTCGATGCCCTTGTAGCCCATCTTGTCGATCTTGCCGGGGACGGTGATCCCCTGCGCGGTCTCGCCGAAGCCCGGCTCCTTCTCGACCAGGAAGGTGGTGAGGTTCTTGTAGACCGAGTCGGCGCCCTCGTCGGTCTTGCAGAGCACGGCCACCAGGTTGGAGGTACCCCCGTTGGTCAGCCACATCTTCTGGCCGGTGATCTCGTAGCCCGAGTCGGTCTGGGTCGCCTTCGTCGTGACCGCCGCGACGTCGGAGCCGAGACCGGGCTCCGACATCGAGAACGCACCACGCACCTCGCCGGCGGCCATCCTGGGGAGGTACTTCTTCTTCTGCTCCTCGGTGCCGTGCCTCATCAGCATGTAGGCCACGATGAAGTGGGTGTTGATCACCCCGGAGACGCTCATCCACCCGCGGGCGATCTCCTCGACGCACAATGCGTAGGTCAGCAGGGACTCACCGAGGCCGTCGTACTCCTCGGGGATCATCAGCCCGAACATGCCGAGCTCCTTGAGGCCCTCGACGATCTCCGTCGGGTACTCATCGGCGTGCTCCAGCTCGGTCGCGACGGGGAGGATCTTCTCGTCGACGAAGGTGCGCACCGCCTCGAGGATCGCCCTCTGGTCGTCGTTGAGTCCGTCGGTCTGGCAGAGGCGACCCATGAATGGTCCTTCCGGGATGGTGGAACGAGATCGGTTGGGATGCTACCGGCCGGAAACCCGGCAACCGCCGCGATGAACACGTGGGATACCCCACGCAGCCGGGGTGATGGCGGTCTCAGGCCAGGGTGCGGCCACGGATGCGTCGCACCAGCCTTCCGGCACGCGCACGAACCGCGGCTGCGTGGCCCGGGGTCGACGCGGCTCCGCCGCCACCTTCTGCCCGGCGCCGTACCGCCTCTCCCCTGAGGCTGAGGATGTGCACGAGCGCCGACACCGCCGCCGACGCCACCTCGCGCTGGGTCACCGGGTCGTCCTCGTCGCAGAACGCCGCGTCGGGGCAGCGCAGGTCGGCCAGGTCACCGGTGACGACGTAGCCCGCACCCTCGATCGTCTTGATCTGTCGATCGGCGACCGCCTCGCACCACGACCGGAACTCGGCCGGGACCCGGATCGGGCTCTGCTTCTGTGCGGTGAGCACCTGGGCCGCGAAGAACCGCTTGCCGACGGCGCCGTAGACCTGCCGGGGTCGCATCTCGACCGGAAGCTCGCTGTTGACCCGTCTCAGCAGCTCCGCCTGCACCCGCCCGAGGCTGGTGTTGACACGGGACTCCTCGGGCACGATCCGGTCGGGGTCCACGCCCAGGACGCCGCAGTAGCGCTCGAGCAGGGTGGTCGGTGCGCTGCCGGCCGGAGGAACCGTCACCACGTGGATGCGATCAGGCCCCAGTGCCTCGGACCAGCGCGCCAGTACCGCGGGAACATTCAGATGCGTCCACGGAGGCTGGAACTCGCCCTCCTGCTCGCGTGCCTGTGCCTGCCTGAGAAACCGCTGGTAGGGCATCGTCCCGCCGCTCTTGAGGAGCTGTTGCCACGAGGAGGGCAGCTGCCTGGCCAGATCACGCACGGTCGCGATCACGTGGACCTCCCGATCCCCACAGGCATCGAGGAGCGAACGGATCTGGTGGGGACCGGCCACGGCGAGGGACTCCTGGCTGACCAGGGCCCGGGACCCTGGGGCCCGCCCGAGGGCAGCCGAGAACTTGTTCAGGGACTCCGGAACCGAGGCCGCGTCGAGCGCCGGGTTGTAACGGTCCCGGACCAGCAGCATCAGCTCGAAGGTCTCCCGCTTGGTGGGCGGCACCAGGTCGAGCCCCTGCTCGGCCAGGACCTCCCGGTTGCGCAGCATGGCGGCCTGCAGGTAGGAGGTCCCGGTCTTCTGCATGCCGATGTGGATGTAGAAGCGGCGGCTCGTGGACATGGGCAACTCCTACGCCATCGCCGCGTACCACGGCAAGACGACGAGCCCGGTGGGCGCGGGGTCCTTCGCCGCGTCCCCTGCGATGACTGCCTCAGCCGGTGCGGCCCAGCGATCGAAGGCGGCCCAACGCCGTGCGTGCCCGCCCCAGCCGGGGCGCCGAGGAGCGCTTCTCGAACGCCCGTCTCGTCAGGATGTCCGCCAGCGCCGCGACCGCGGCTCGGGAGACCTCGGCCTCGTCCGGTTCGTCCGCCTCCTCGGTGAAGGCGGCGTCGGCGCAGCGCAGGTCGGTCAGCGTTCCCTCCACGTGGTAGCCGGCTGCCTCCAGCGCGGCCACCTGCCGGCTGGAGACCTCCTCGCACCAGGGTCGGAGCCGGGCCGGGACCCGGATGCTGCGCGAGGCCTGGTCGCCCAGCACCTGGGCCGCGAAGAACCTCTTGCCGACTCCGCTGTAGACCTGACGCCGCAGCACCTCGTCGGGCAGCTCGCCGTTGACGCGGCGCAGCACCTCCACCTGCACACGCCCCAGGCTCGTGTTGCTCGGCGTCTCCGTATGCGTCAGTCCTGCCGGGTCCACCCCGACGACCCGGCAGAAGCGCTCGAGCAGGAGAGTCGGCGGTCCCCCGGGCGGCGGCACGGTGACGACGTGGATCCGGCCGTCCGGGAGCTCGGCGGCCCAGCGGGCCAGCACCGCCGGGGGGTCGAGCTGGATCCAGGGATGCCGGAGCGCGCCGTTGTGCTCCATGTTCTGGAGCCGCCGCAGGTAGCCCCCGTAGGGGAAGGTTCGCCCGGCCTTGATGTCCTGCTGCCACGCCGAGGGCACCGACCGGGCCAGGTCGCGCACGGTGAGGACGACGTGGACCTCGACGCCCTCACAGGCGGCCAGGAACCGTCGTACCTGGGCCGGCCGTGCGGCCGAGAGGGATTCCTGGCTCAGCAACATGCGCGGGGCCGACGACCGGGCGACCCTCGACTCGAACACGCTCAGGGCGTCGGCCACCTCGTCCGGGTCACGACCAGGCTGGTACCGCTCCCGGACCGCGAGCATCAGCTGGTAGGCCTCCTTCTTGGTGGGCGGCACCAGCGCGAGCCCCTGGGAGGCGATCCGGTCGCGATTGCCGAGCATCGCAGCCTGCAGGTACGTCGTACCGGTCTTCTGCAGGCCGATGTGGACGTAGAGGCGACGGTGCGAGGGCATGGCCCACTCCTACGCCATGGGCCCGTTCTCGGCAAGACGAGGCTGCGCGCGCCAGCACCCCGTGCCGTGCGGATCCCCGGCTCAGAGGCCGGCGAACGCCGCGCGGGCCTCGTCCATCTCCGTGCCCGAGGTGCTGATGCGCGCGCTGGTGCGGCGGGTGATCACTGCCGAGGTGAGGCGCCGGGAGACGTCGATGCGCGTCTTCCCGTCACCGTTGACATCGCTCACCAGCAGCAGTGACGGCGGCTGCTCTGCCTGCCACGTCGTCCGGCACGAGGCCTGACAACGTCGGAGCCAGCTGCCCCTCGTGGCGAGGCTTCGCATCAGCGTCCGCTCGCGCGCCGTGAGCCGGATGCTCAGGCTCGTCACCTGGACCCGGACGCCGCGGGCATCGGCCCTCCGCAACGCGCGGGCCACGGCACGCAGGGTCAGTCCCCTCGTGGCGAGCCGAACGGTCTCACCCGCCGCGGTCCCGGCGAGGTGCTCTCGCAGCGTCCGCCGGATGGCGGTCCTCTCCTCGGTCGTGCCGTCCGGCTGGTTGCGCACGACGGTGGTCACCGGCGCGGGTGGAGGCGTGGTCCACGAGAGTCCGGCCACCACGGCGTCGTGGTCGGAGTTGAGCTCGACAGGTCGGTGCCAGTCCGCCTCGAGCTGGCCCTTGCCGCGGACGAAGGCGTAGTCGATGGTGCCGCCGTGGTGGTCGCCGGTGGGGAACCTGGTCCCGAGCAGGTCGTACGTGGGCCGCAACCGGGCCGCGGTCAGGAGGTCCCGCGGATAGCGACCACTGACGTAGTTCACGTTGAAGTCGCCCCCGACCAGGATCGGACCGAAGCCGCGCAGCTCCTCCACCAGGCGGCTGAGCCGGCGGACAGAGGGTCGGAGCAGGTCGACCCAGTTGCCGTTGTCGTCCTTGAACATCGGCGACACGTGGGTCGAGACCAGGGACAGCCGCCGTCCGTCGACGGACTCGAGCTTGACCCAGTTGGCGTAGCGGAGCCCCAGCAGGGTCGTCTTGCCCGGCGGCTTGGTCGGGTAGTTGGAGATCCTCTTCGTGCCGTGCGCGACCTCGTGCCAGACGTCGGACCGCCACGCGACCGCGTTGTGCCGGGTGTACTGGGAGGTCGTCAGGCGCCACAGGTCATAGCCCTCGGGCGCCAGGAACATGTCCTGCCGGAACCCCACTTCGTTGTAGGCGATCAGGTCCGGACGCTGGGCGAGCACCTCCCGCGCGTCCTGCTGGAACCCCGTGGCCGACTGTGGCGAGCGCAGGTTCGCGGTCACGAAGGTGATGTCGCTGGTGGCCGCGGCCGCGGCGTGGGCAGGTGTGCCCTGGGCGACGCCGGTCAGGACCAGCGCGGGCGCGGCCAGCGTGAGCGCCAGGCAGGCCCGGCCGAGGTAGCCGCGGGCGCGGGACCGCCCGAGTGGGTTCGCTGCGGGAGACACAGGACTCCTCCGAATTCGAGGGGTCCTTCCGAGCCGGGCCCCGTGGCGCATTCATCACATCAGTCACATCTGCCCCACGCAACCGGTTCCGGTGAATGCCAGTTCTGTAATTCGGCGGGCGGCACCCTGCCCCTTCCGGCGACCCGCGCAACCCCCCTCGGGACGGCGGCAGGGCCACCGGTTCAGGGGGTACGACGACGCCGCCCGGCGCTCAGGCGCCGCACGATGCGCCGGCCCCGGGCGACGTACCGCTCGGCTCTCCTCGACGGCGGTGGCCGGCGGGCCGCGGTCCGCAGCGACCGCACGTCCCCCAGCATGGTCGCGGCCAGGTCGACGGCCACCTCGGCCACCTCGGAGTCGGTGACCGAGGCCGGCAGTCGGCGGTGCTCGAGATCGTCGGGTACCAGCAGGTGCTCGACCCGCCCGGACACGTCGCACCCGCTCTCGCGGAGGTAGGAGACCGCGGACTCCGCGCGTCGTCGGCAGTCGGCGACCTGGTCCGGTTCCGGCCAGAACTTCTCGCCCTTGCGGGGAACGAGTCGCTCATCGGCCAGGAAGGTCCGGATGTACACGCCCTTGTCGAAGGCGCGGTTGAACCCCTCCAGCCGCGTGTTGATCCTCCGAAGAGTCTCGGCCTCGGCCACGCCCATCGACGTGTTCGGGAAGGACTGCGAGAGGTCGAAGGCGTCCGGGTCGACCCCGAGCAGACCGGCGAAGCGACGCCAGACGTCGTCCCGGTCGGCGTTCGGATCGAGCACCAGCACATGGATGCGCCCGGGAGGCACCGCCTCCGACCACCGCTGGAGCACCAGCCTGAGGTCGAGCGTGCGCCAGTTCCAGATCGCCATGGGGCTCTCGGAGACCTTGCGCCCGTAGTCGGCCATGGGCGTCGTGGAGCCGTTCTTCAGGCTCTCCTGCCAGCTGGCGGTGAAGAGGCCGAGCGGCTCGCGAGCCGTGACGACCACGTGCACCTCAGCGTCGCCGAGCGCCTGCACCAGGTCGCGGGCCTGTCGGGCGGAGGCCGCCGCGAAGAACTCATGGCTGATCAGGCCGGTGCCGGTCGACGAGGACAGCTCGCGCCGCAGACGGGACCACGCCGTGCGGTGCGCCTCGGGCGCTCGCTCGAGGTGGGGATCCTCGCGGACCTCCCGGGACGCCCACAGGTGGTCGGTCCGCCTGCTGCCGGGCACGACGACGCCGGCCCGCCGCAACCGGTCCCTGTTGCTCCAGACGATCGTCTGGAGGTAGGACGTCGCGGTCTTGGGCAGCCCGATGTGGAGGAAGACCCGGTCGACCACTCAGAGGCTCTTGTTGAATCGTTCGATGGCCTCCTGGACCTTGGCCTCGTCGCGCGATGCCATCGGGATCAGGAGCTCCTGGACGACGTCGGCGATCTCGGCGAGCCGGAGGTTGTGCCGGCGCATCTCGGACATGTCTGCCTCGAGGTCGGACACGCGTTGCTCCAGCTGGGCGCGCGACCGGACGCGGGCCACGACGTTCAGCTTGTCCTTGACGTTCACGGTCACCACTCTGCCACGAGCCGAACCGTCGGCCGGCCGGCCCGCTCGAACTCGGTGTGGGTGATGCTCCTGGCCCCGCTCTCGGTCAGCGACTCGGCCAGCTGATGGGGATCGACCTCACTGATGCTCCACTCCAGCTCCTCGGTCCGGTCCCCCACGTGGAACTCCGCCACGAGCGTGCCGCCCTCGCGCAGGGCCATGGCGCACCATCGCGCGAATCCGCGGCGTCCCTGGGTGTCCGTCGCGTCGAGGACGTGCTGGGCGAGCACGACCCGCGGCCCCGGCGAGTGGGCGAGCCGGGCGCCCTCGCAGAGGACCGAGCGCCAGTCGGTGAGGTTGAGCGGCCGCACCTCCAGGGCCAGCCGCTCCTCCCGCGCGGCCGCGGCCGCCGCCGCCAGCCCCTTCTCGGCGGCATAGTCGTAGGCGATGACCTGGTGCCCGCGGCGGGCCAGCCAGAGGCTGTCGGCGCCCCGGCCGGCCCCGACGTCCAGCACCGGCGCACCCAGCCTGTGTGCCTCCTGGCCGGCCCTGCGGGCAGCCTCGGAGGGACGCCGTCGGCGGGGCAGCTGGTGCACGTGCCGCGCGTACCGGCGCTGCCAGAGCCTGGAGTTGGGGCTGAGTCCCCGGAACCAGTCGTTGAAGGCGCGTGTGGTCCGGGACGGCGTACTGAACTGGAAGGCGGGGTCGGGGGTCTGCCAGCCTGGACCGTAGGTCACCTCGAGCAGCTTCTCGGGCCGGGCCGGCACCGGCATCTCGACGCCCTCGAGGCGGCACGTCGTGAGGGGGTGGATCCAGGTCCTCTCGAACTCGACGCCGATCTCGCCCATGAGGTACAGCCGCCCACCGCTCAGGAAGCCGCCGAAGACGTCCAGGCCACGAACGACGCCGTCGCCCTCCGCGACGTCGACCCTGAAGGCCGCCCCGCTGTACCGGCTGGTCTCGAACCCGAGCCGCCCCAGCTCCCGCTGGAGACGGAAGGACTCACGGGCGACGTCGACCGGGTTCTCGTGGTCACTCACGTAGCAGACATCGGCATCCGAGTCGTGGCCGAGGACGGCCCCCTCACGGACCGCGCCGAGCAGGGTGCCGTAGCCGAGGAAGGGCCGCACCCCCGCGGACGCGAGGGCGTCGAGCACCGACCGGGTGGCCGACACCAGCGCGACGATGTCCCCGCGCTCGCGCGTCTCGAAGGTCGGCACCAGCTTTCCCGACTTGTCGAACCCGAGCTCGACCCCCCGGCCGTTGACCACCCTGATCCGCCCACGGCCGTCGCCGAAGGAGATCTCTTCGTCGAAGTGCGAGACCGGGGAACCGGGCTCGCGGACGACCACCCTGGCGGTTCCGTCGAGGAACCTGCGCAGGGGGGTCGGCCACGGCGCCAGTCGGCGTCCGAGCCGGTCCGGCTCGGTGTCGCGCCGCACCCAGAAGGACCAGACCCGCCTGTCGTCGAAGAGTACGTCGACGGCGCGGTCCCCCTGACCGCTCACGACGATCCCGCGCTCGTCGACACTCCGTACGCGCAGTGGCCTGACCTGCACCCGCTCAGTCCATGTCGACGTTCGCGTAGGGGTCGACCCCGTTGATGGGCCCGGTACCGAAGAGCAGCCCGTCAACCATCCGACCCTCGTCGATCGCCGCCTGCGACATGCTGGCCGACATCCGTGCCCGGTCGTTCTGGGCGAACCCGGGCCACGAGAACCAGTAGTCGAGGTGCCGCTCGTACCGTCGCGTCATGCCCTTGCGCCAGTGGACACCGAGGTTCTCGTCGGACCGGTAGGCGCGGCTGGACCAGTTCGACGACCCGTTCAGGGTCACCCAGTTGCTCCGATCCAGACCGACATGCCCCTTGATGCTCATCGCCTTGAGGTGGAAGTAGCGGTCGAACATGCCGTCACCGTTGAGGTCCTGCACCAGGTGGCGCATCGGCACCCCGCGGCCCCTCTGGCCCGGCCGACGCAGCATGCGGCCGACAGTGACGCCCATCACCGTGTAGCCGATCCTGACGTCGCAGCCGTTCTGCCACAGCCGCCACACCTTTCGCCCGAGCCTCATGCCGCGCTCCTCGCGAAGTACGTCAGGGGCGATGAGGAGCCGCGTGCGGTGGGACTTCGTGTTGGCCGCACCCCGGCAGCGGACCTTGTTGAGCAGGGCCATGACGGGGTCGCGATCCGGACCCGGGAAGAAGAAGAAGCGATCGCGCCCCTGGTTCAGGGCCGTGTAGGGGGACGGCACCGGGCGGTCCTTGGCCATCTGGTGGAAGACGCTCACGAAGAAGCGGTAGCGGGCCTCCCGGTTGACCGTGGTCAGGACGTCGTTCCACTGGTTGTTCGTCGACGCCTCCGTGAGGTTGGCCGAACCGTGGATGACCACCTGCCGGGCGCGACCGGAACGCGAGAACAGGAAGTACTTCGCGTGGGCGGCGCCGGACCTGCCGCGGCACGAGCTCGAGCAGGTACGGGCCCAGCTGTGGCGGGACTCCCGGCGGTTGGCGTTGCCGTTCTTGAGCCCCCTGCGCAGCCGCGCCCAGCTCGTGTTGTCGATCGCCGCTGCATTCGACCGCGACATCAGGACGCGGACCCGTACGCCCCGCCGCTGCGCCCTCAGGAGGGATCGGACCGCGGCACGCGACTGGATGTTCCAGCTCATGATCCGGATGTCGTGGCGCCGCGGCGTGGAGCGGATGCTCCGCAGGATCTTGTCGTAGATCTTGTCCTTCTGGGCCGGGCTTCCGACCGGGGAGTTGTAGGTCACTCCGGGCCGCGGGGTGTACCTACCCGCTTCGGCCGGGACCTGAAAACTCGCGGCGATCACGGCGATCGTGACCACGACGACGGCGCGCCTGAAGAACATCCGTTCCCCTCCAACGTGTGTTGATGGCGTGTATGGCTGGACCTGCGAGATCCGCAGATCCCCCGAGACGGGCCTTGGTTTCAAGCCCGACAGCTTGCGATTGCGCCACGGTACCCGCGGTCGTCCTCCAGAGACGATTCGGTCTCGCGGATCGTCCCCCCGAGAACCGCGTAGAAGTGATCGCCGTAGCGCACCATGCGCTGGCCCGACGAGCATCCCAGCTTGTCGCTGGCCACGAATCCGCTTGCCGCGTTGCAGCCGGCGTAGGACCGGGGCAGCTCGGCCCCGTCCTTCCAGACGGTGGCGCAGTCGGGCGCTCCGGCCGATGTAGACGGGCTGGCTGGCGTCGTCGGGTCCTGGGCCTGCGACCCGCCCTGGTCCTCGCCGCATCCGGTGATCGCGAGAGCAGCAAGGGCGATCGCCGCACACCGGGTGGCCGCATTGTGTCGTCGTCCGTGCACGTGGAAAGCGTAACGGCCGAGCGGTCAGGTACGACGTTCCGGGAGCCCGACGCGCGGACGGCGGTAGCGTTGGGCCGTGAGCACCGCCCCCTCCCGCGTGTACGCCGCCCGGCTGGTCGGCCTGCCGATTTTCGACCCCGTCGGCGACCAGGTCGGCAAGGTGCGCGACCTCGTGGTGGCGGTGCGGTCGGAGGTGAACCAGCCACGGGTGCTCGGGCTGGTCGCCGAGGTGTTCGGCCGTCGACGGATCTTCGTGCCGATGACCCGGGTGACCAACATCGACGCCGGGCAGGTCTACACGACCGGGCTGCTGAACATGCGTCGGTTCGAGCAGCGGCCGACCGAGACGCTGGTGATGGGCCAGATGCTCGACCGCACGGTGAGCATTCCCAGCCAGGGAGTGACGGGCACCGTCTACGACGTCGGCATGGAGCAGGCCCGCAACCGCGACTGGGTCCTCTCCAGGGTGGCCGTCCAGGAGCCCAGCAGCCGGTTCCGCAGACGGGGGCAGACCCATGTGGCCGAGTGGCGCGACGTCGAGGGCCTCGTCGGCCGCGAGGAGACCCAGGGCGCCACCCACCTGATCGCCGCGCTCAACGACATGAAGCCGGCCGACGCGGCCAACATGATCCACGACCTGCCGTTCGAGCGACGTGCGGCCGTGGTGGCGGCACTCGACGACGAGCGACTCGCCGACGTGCTCGAGGAGCTGCCGGAGGAGGACCAGGTCGAGATCCTCGAGCACCTCGACTCCGAACGTGCGGCGGACATCCTGGAGGAGATGTCGGCGGACGACGCCGCAGACCTCATCGCCGACCTGCCTCCGGACACCGCGGCGACCCTCCTCGGTCTCATGGAGTCGGAGGAGGCCGCGGACGTCCGGCGGCTGATGTCCTACGAGGAGGAGACGGCGGGCGGGATGATGACCCCTGAGCCGGTGATCCTCGGGCCGGACGCGACGGTGGCCGAGGCGCTGGCACACGTGCGCGAGCCGGGCCTCCCGGTGTCCCTGGCCGCCATGGTCTACGTGTGCCGACAGCCGCTGGAGCCTCCCACCGGCCGGCTCGTCGGCTGTGCGCACATCCAGCGCCTGCTCAGGGAACCCCCCTCGACCCTGGTCGCGGCCATGATCGACAAGGAGGTGGACCCGCTCCGGCCGGAAGCGACGATCGACGAGGTCGCGGGCTACCTCGCCACCTACAACCTGGTGGCGGCCCCGGTCGTCGACGACGAGGGCCGCCTCCTCGGGGCGGTGACGGTCGACGACCTGCTCGACCACATGCTCCCGGAGAACTGGCGCGACCGGACCAGCTTCGGCGGCACCCAGTCGGTGGGTCATGGCTGAGGCGCGCCGCCCCCGGCTCGACACTCCGGCCGAGGTACGTCGCCCCCTGGTGCGCCGGCCGGCCTACGACTCGGACACCTTCGGGAGCTTCGCGGAGCAGTTCGCCCGCTTCATGGGGACCGCCCAGTTCCTCCTGTACATGACGCTGGTCGTCATCACCTGGGTCGTCTGGAACTGGCTCGCGCCCGAGGATCAGAAGTGGGACGCCTACCCGTTCATCTTCCTGACCCTCATGCTGAGCCTGCAGGCGTCGTACGCCGCCCCGTTGATCCTGCTCGCCCAGAACCGCCAGGAACAGCGCGACAAGGTGATCGCGGAGCAGGACCGGCAGGCGAACGCCCGGGCCCACGCCGACATGGAGTTCCTGGCCCGTGAGGTGGCGGCGCTCCGCATGGCGGTCGGAGAGGTCGCGACTCGCGACTACCTCCGCTCCGAGCTACGGTCGCTCCTCGCCGAGCTCGAGGAGCGCAGCACCACGCACTACGCAGAACCGGAGGATTCGTGACCATCCACAGGCGCACCCGCGCCAGCCGCCGCCCCTGGACGGCTGGCCTGAGCATCGCGCTCCTCGTCGCCGCGTTGGCGCTCGTCGTCCAGCCGGAACTTCCCTTCCTGCAGGCCGGTGCCCCGGCCGCGGTCACCCGGCCCGCGGCCGACCCCGCCGAGATCGTTGCCGCCACGGAGTTCGTGCCCATCCAGCAGGTGGTGCCGGCGCCGCCCGCGTTCCGGCGGGCACCCGAGGCCAGCCCCGACAAGGTCACCTGCGTCCCCGACTCCGATGTCACGCTGAACGTGATCACGTTCAACATCCACTCCGCGCTGGGACCGAACGGCGGTCTCGACCTCGAGCAGATCGCCCGCGAGATCGAGTCCTGGGACGCCGACGTCGTCCTGATGCAGGAGATCGACCGGTTCCGCCACCACAGCGGGGGCATCGACCAGCCCGCCTGGTTCGCCGACCGCCTCGGCATGGAGTACTCCTACGGCCCCAACGAGAGTCCCGGGAACGGTCAGATCGGCAACGCGACGCTCTCGCGGTTCCCGATCGTCGGGCAGACCAACACCCACCTGCCGAACCAGCCCGGCCTGAGGGACGCGCTGCTGCGTGGCCTGCTGCACACCACCATCGAGGTGGGCGACACCGAGGTCAGCATCTACAACACCCACCTCCAGCCCGCCTACGAGAGTCTCAAGCTGTCCCAGATGCGGGTGGTCGCCCAGACGGTGGGAGCCGACCCCCGGCCCAGGCTCCTCGGTGGCGACTTCAACGCCGTCTCCACATCGGGCGTGATGTCCCTGGCGCGGCCGTTCCTCGACGACGTGTGGGAAGCCGTGGGCACCGGTCCCGATGGCACCTCGCCCAACGCGCACAAGGCCCGGATCGACCACATCCTGTACTCCTCGTCGTTCGTCCCGGGCACCGCGCGCACCATCGAGTCTGCCGTGTCGGACCACCGCGCAGTGGCGGCGACGCTGACCCTGCCCGGAGGCGGCGAGGTGTGCGTCCCGGTGCTGGGCGAAGGCCTGTCCGGGGGCGACTCCTGACCGGCACCGGTCGCCCGGGGTCGGGGTAGGCCAGATCACCCCCGTTGCGTGGGAGACCACGCGCCCCACCAACTAGGCTGGGACATCATGAGCACCCGCACTCCCGAGCAGATCGAGCCCGACGTCAGGGCCGCCCTCGCCACCGTCAACGACCCCGAGATCAAGCGCCCGATCACCGAGCTCGGCATGGTCGACACCGTCGGCGTCGACCCCGACGGCACCGTTCACGTGCGCGTCCTGCTCACGGTCGCGGGGTGCCCCCTCAAGGACACCATCAACCGTGACGTGACCGCGGCGGTCACCCGGGTCGACGGCGTGACGTCGGTCGACCTCGAGCTGGGCGTGATGACCGCCGAGCAGCGCTCCGGTCTGCAGCAGGAGCTGCGCGGCGGCCAGGCCCAGCGTGAGATCCCCTTCTCGCAGCCCGGCTCCCTGACCAAGGTCTACGCCGTCGCCAGCGGCAAGGGCGGGGTCGGCAAGTCCTCGGTCACCGTCAACCTCGGCCTGTCCATGGCCCGGCAGGGCCTGAAGGTCGGCATCGTGGACGCCGACATCTACGGCCACTCCGTCCCGGCCATGCTGGGTGTCGCCGATTCGCGCCCGACCCAGGTCGAGGAGCTGATCATGCCGGTTCCCACGCCGAGCGGCGTGTCGGTGATCTCGATCGGGATGCTCAAGCCCCGCCGGGACCAGGTCGTGGCCTGGCGTGGCCCGAT
This sequence comes from Nocardioides sp., assembly GCF_035703625.1. GTDB lineage: Bacteria > Actinomycetota > Actinomycetes > Propionibacteriales > Nocardioidaceae > Nocardioides. Next base: position 13,584 of record NZ_DASSXS010000226.1, read on the forward strand.
GCTGGACCGGGCGCTGGTCCAGATGCTCGCCGACGTCTACTGGGGCGATCTCGACGTGCTGCTCCTCGACCTGCCGCCGGGCACCGGCGACATCGCCATCTCGCTCGGCCAGCACCTGCCGGGTGCCGAGGTCCTGGTCGTGACCACTCCGCAGGAGGCCGCGGCCGAGGTGGCCGAGCGCGCCGGAACGATGGCCTCGATGATGCACCAGCGGGTCGTCGGTGTGGTCGAGAACATGAGCTACCTCGCCTGCCCCCACTGCGGGCCGGAGCACCAGATCGAGCTGTTCGGCACCGGCGGAGGCGACCGGGTCGCGGCCACGCTGTCCGCGCGGTTCGGGTACGACGTACCCGTGCTCGGCCGGGTCCCGCTCGACTCCTCCCTCCGCGAGGGCGGTGACGCGGGCAAGCCGATCGTCGAGTCCGATCCCACCGCGCCGGCCGCGATCGAGCTTGCCGGCGTCGCCGAGCGACTGGCCGGACGTGGACGCGGACTCGCTGGCATGCAGCTGGGCCTCACCCCCACGGGCAGGAACTGACCCGTGTTCGACATCGGGCTCGGTGAGCTGGCGGTGATCGCCTTCGTCGCCGTGCTCGTCTTCGGGCCCGACAAGCTGCCCGAGCTCGCCAGGCAGGCCGGCCGGTTCCTGCACCATGCCAAGACCTTCGCCAACAACGCCCGCGACGAGCTGCGCACCGAGCTCGGGCCCGCCTACTCCGACCTGGAGCTGCGCGACCTCGACCCCCGCACCATCGTGCGCAAGCACGTGATCGAGGCGATGGAGGACGCGGAGGCCGAGGCGACCACGAAGCGGAGGGAGCTGCGCCCGCTCGCAACGGGCGAGATCCCGCCGTACGACGTCGAGGCGACCTGACTCACCCGGTCGGCAGGACCGCCTCGGCGTTCCACCGAAGCCGCTTCTTGAGGCGCACCGAGCCACCTCCGTCGGACTCGAAGCTCGCATGGTCGGTGAACGCGGTCATCAACGCCAGCCCCCTGCCGCTCTCGGCGGTGTCCTCCGGCCAGCCCGCCAGGCGGTGGCTACGCGGGAATCCCGGTCCGGAGTCCAGGATGTGCATCGTCAGCTCCAGGTCACCGATGTTGATCAGCACCTCGAAGTTCTGGCCAGGTGCCACGTGGTGGAAGACGTTGGTGCATGCCTCCGACAACGCGACCTGCGCCTCGTGCACGCAGTCGGGTGCGACGGCGGCGAGTCTCAGCGCCTCGGCCAGCGTGTGCCGGGCCAGCGATACGCTCGCGGCGTCGGACGGAAGCATCATCACGATCTGGATGCTCATGGGCCTACCCCTCCCCCGGGGTTCGCAGATGCCTCGACCCGCGTCGAGGCGACAGGGGGCGCACGCCAGTCGCACCGCGCTGCTGGGCTCGCGCCACGCGTGAGAAACATGAACGGACCTCGCCTACCGTCGATTCTCGGGGCGAGGTCCAGGTCCCGTCACCAGCGCAGGTGTGCCGGTGGGACAGCTATGTCACGAGCATAACCCCGGTGCGGCTATCAGCCGCCGGGGCGAACAGGATTTTCCTTACCGGTCCTCGATCAACCATGGCGCGGGGGGGGCTTGCCGCCGTACACGGTCACGAGGTCGGCCGAGCGCGAGCGGACCACTTCCTCTGCGACATCGACGAGTCGGCGGCGCTCATTGCGCGCATGCTGCCGCAGGAGCGCGAACGCCTCCTCCATCTCGATCGTCAAGGAGGCCGACAACACGCCCTTCGCCTGCTCGATGGTCACCCGGCTGCTCAGGGCGATCTGGAGCTGCTCGTTGAGCACGTCGCGCTGCCGGCTGAGTCGCTCCTGCAGGATGGCGACGGTCGCCACGTCGGCGATCGCCTGCCCGACCCTGGTGGTCGTGGGGTCCGAGAGTGGTCCCTCGCGGGCGTCGAACAGGTTGAGGGCCCCGATCACGCGGTCACGCGACCGCAACGGCAGCGCGAGCACATTGAGGAACCCCTCACGGGTCGCCGCGGCCGTGAAGCGCGGCCAGCGGTCGGTCGTCTGGGAGAGTACTGCGGAGACCGGCTGGCCGCTGCGGTAGGACTCGAAGCACGGGCCGTCCTCGTGCTGCAGCTGGTAGAGGTCGAGGAGTCGGGCGCTCTCGCTGGAGGACGCCGCCACCTGCAGTCGTTCCTGACCGTCGGCGAAGAGGAGGCCGGCAGCCGACACCCCCAGCAGGTCGATGCAGCGCTCGACGAGGAGGCTCAGCAGGTCGAAGACGTCGAAGTCGTCGACCAGACTGTCGGCGAGGTCCACGAACGTCTGCGCCAGCTTCTCAACATCCACCGTCAAATCATTCCCCTCGCCTCATCGTGTCCCAGGTCGATGGTCAGTTCAACCCCTTCGAGTCCGGTTCCAGGCGTACCCTCCCGGCCACGATCTCGGCGGCCACGACCCCGATCGGAGTGTTGGTCGCGAAGGCGTGGGCGCAGATGCGGGCGAACGCATCTCGAGGACCGACGTCCAGCTGCACCATCGTGACGCCCACCGCCTGATGCACGTCCGGGCGGAAGCGGGATTCGTCGCCCAGCACCCAGTCGGAGGCCGCGACCGGCTCCTCGCCCGGTGCGGAGAGCATCAGCAGGACAGTCGCTGCCTCTGCCAGGACCCACGCGTCCTTGAACTGGGTGTCGTCCAGCGGCCCGACAGCGCTGCGATACATGGCGAGCGTGCCCACGTGGGCTGCGCCCATCCGCAGCGGGAACACGAAAACCGCGTGCACGCCCTCTTGCGACGCGGCCGGCGTGAAGCCCGCCCATCGTCCGTCTGACGCGGCAAGGTCGGAGACCAGCACGCTCTGTCCCGAGCGCAGCGCTTCGATCGACGGCCCCTCGCCCAGCGTGTCCTGGAGGTCCTCGAGCCGGTCACTCAGGTCATCGGTGGCGTAGACCGTGCTCCGCACGTCATCCGTGGCGATGCTCATCGCGACCCCGGTCGCCCCGGTGACCTCCAGGCACAGGGTGCACAGGCGCGTGACGCGAGCCATGGGGTCGGTCTCGGGGCCGGGGTCCAGCAACGCAGCCAGCTCGGCCCAGCCGTCCGCGAGCACGAGAACGACCTCCTCTGCTGGGTCCTTGCCGAAACTCTACGCCGAGCCGACACCTGTTCCTTACCCGCTGCTCTGGACCGCCGCGAGTCCGGAGAATGCCACCACGACTGTGCGACCGGTGTCGTCAGTGCCCTCGAGGAAGTCCTGGCCGACCCGGGTCGGAACGACGTCGTACCGGCCGCCGTCGAGCAGGTGGACGAGACACCTCTCTCCTTCGTCCGCAAGCCGTCGCAGGGCCGATCCCAGACCGAGCCTGGTCACCGGCGACCAGGCCACCTCGGGGACGGACCGTGACGACGAGCCGTGGACGACAGCAATCGACTCGGCGCGGACGATCCAGTCCCGGCCCAGCCCGTGCAGGAGGCACCAGCCGTCGCCGACCCGCTGCAGCGTGCCCGAGATCCTGCCTACTCCCCGGACCTCGAGGTCGAGGTCGCCCTCGAGCGAGGCCATCAGCCGGCTGCCCAGGGTCACCTGGGCGTACTCGCTGCGGCTCCGGTCCGCGAGCTCGAGATCACGCTCGGTGTCGTAGAGGGCCTCGGCCTGCTGTTCGAGGTCGTCGAGGACCGAGAAGAGGTGCTCCTCCCAGCTCATGAGGTCCCCCGCATGACCCGACCATCCCACAGCGATCGCCGACTGTGGAGAAAGCCTTGTGGTCGAACGTAAAAAGTCTTTAACTGCTGCAAACGCAGGCAAACGGAGTGATCATGGATCAGACGCGAGACTCGGCCAGGCCCGCTCGCTGCCTGCTCGTCCTGGTCTCGGTCAGCACCGGCGCCCTGGCCCTGGGGTCACTCCTGCTGCCCGACGTCCTGGCCCTCGGCCGGGCCATCCGGACCGGCACCCTGGCGGGCGAGCCCTTCCACGTCGTGCTGGTCCAGGTGTGCGAGGTGGCGATCGGCGGGTGTGCGGTCTGGCTCTGGCTGGGCACCGCCGTCGTCGCCGCCGACGCGGCGCGTGGACTCCGGGCCCGCCCACGGGGCGTCCCGGTGGCGGTCCGCCGGTGGGTGCTGGCCGCCTGCGGCGTTGCCCTGGTCGGCGGGCTCGCAGCCCCGGCCCACGCCGGCGACGAGTCCGGGACCCGTCTCGACGGACTGCCGCTGCCCGACCGGGCGACCACGACGACGTATGTCAGCCGGGTGTTCGCCCGGGCGGCGCACCAGGAGCACGCACGCAGGGATCCCCGGCCGCCCACGACGGTGGTGTTCGTCCAACCCGGAGACACCCTGTGGGCCATTGCCCGGGCCGCTCTGCCGCCCCGGGCAGGTGACGGCGCCGTGGCCCGCCGGGTGCAGGCGATCCACCGGGCCAACCGCTCCGTGATCGGCGCGGACCCCGACCTCATCCGCCCCCGCCAGCGGCTGCGGGTGCCACGTCACACCACGATCCGGGAGGAGCACCGATGAGTCCGTTCCACGAGAAGGTCGTGCCACTGCACGGGGCGGTCCCGGTGGCGAGCGTGCAGGGAACGCTGGCGCTCGACCTGCATCCGCAGCACGACCCGCCCGAAGTGTCACCCGCCGTGGGCCGGTGCAGTGGCGACGTCGTACCCATCGACCGCCGGGCGCGCGACCGGCTCGAGCAGTGGGCTCACCGCTACGCCCAGGCCGCGGTGGAGATCGTCGGCGGCGACCGACCGGTGACCCAACTGCTGCGGTGGACGGTCCCCCGGGTGTACGCCGACCTCAGCCGCCGCGCCCAGCTCGTCGCACGCTCCGTCGGACAGCAGGCTGGGCAGGGCCGGGTCCAGGCCGTGCGGCCACAGGTGGTGGGCGTGCGCACCTGCTTCGTGGCGCGCGAGGCGGCCGAGGTCAGCGCCCACGTGCGTTACGGCCACCGCTCCCGCGCGGTGGCACTGCGGTTCGAGGTCCGCGAAGGGCGCTGGCAGTGTGTCGCGATGGAGTTTGCATGACCAGTCCGAAGCGCGAAGCGCTTCGGACTGGTCAGGCAGGTTGAGCAAGCCCCGCGTCCGAGCCGGCGAGGGCGCGAGGGGCGCGTCGAAACCCGGTGAGACGGGAGCAGACCTGAACCACTGCCCTGCCCGACAGTTCCGGGGTTTCGAGGCTCAGGCGCCGGGGCGCCTTCGCACCTCAACCTCCGGAGTCTGGTCCCAGGCGCCTTCGCAGCTCAACCTCCGGAGTCTGGCCCCAGGCGCCGGGCGCCTTCGCACCTCAACCTCCGGAGTCTGGCCCCAGGCGCCGGGCGCCTTCGCACCTCAACCTCCCGAGACTGACCCGAGGCGCCGGGGCGCCTTCGCACCTCAACCTTCCCGAGACTGGCTCCAGGCGCCGGGGCGCCTTCGCACCTCAACCTCCCGAGACTGACCCCAGACGGCCGGGCGCCTTC